>NZ_CP081120.1:2400000-2731250 GCF_025141935.1 Sulfitobacter sp. S190
GGTGCGCCCCTTGCCTTTGCCCGATTTCCAGACGCCTTTGCCGGCGCCGTCCTTGGCTGTGTCGAGTGCCATGTGTCGCATCCTCCGCTCGTTCCTTGGCGGTGTAGCAAAGGGGCGCATGTCCACGACCGCAAAAAACGACAATTTAGCGCCGCTTTGCGCGGTGGTGGGGGCGCGCGCGACGCCGATCGGAAACGGGCGGGCCTTTGCCAGCGAGGGCCGGGGTGCTGGCGCGGTGGCGCAGGCTCTGGCATGATCGGGCCATGAGACATGCTTTGCCCGCCCTGTGCCTGATGATCGCCCTGCCCGCTGCGGCGGAGCCACGGATGAGCGCGGCAGAATTCGACGCCTATACCCGGGGCAAAACGCTCTATTACGCTGACGGAGCGGAGCCATACGGTGCGGAAATCTATCTGCCCGGGCGGCGCGTGCGGTGGTCCTTCCTTGACGGGGAGTGCCGTGACGGAGAGTGGTACGAGGCCGGTGGCTTGATCTGCTTTGTCTACGAGGACCGCCCCGATGCGCAATGCTGGAGCTTCGAGCGCAGGGCCACGGGGTTGATTGCGCGTTTCGAGAACGATCCCGCCGCAACCGAGCTGTATGAGGCGGCAGAACAGGACGAAGAGTTGCTGTGTCTTGGACCCAAGGTCGGGGTTTGAACGGCTAGAACAGTGAGCCCTGATCAGGTGCCGGGCCTTTCGATTTTCGCGGCGTGGCTGCGCCGCCGATCGTTACCCGTCCATCGGCAAACTGTATTTCGAGGCTCGTCGCAGCTTTGGCAGATTGCGTATCGGTGATGACCCGTTCATCGCTGCGCACAACGGCAAAGCCCCGCTCCAGCGTGGCCTCATAGCCCAGCGTCAGGCGAAGCCGCTCGGCGGCTTCGATCTGGGTTCGCCATTTGCCGGTCAGACGCTGGCCCGCGACCGCCAAGCGACGTGCGATGTCGTCGAGCCGCGCCTGCTGCCTGCGGTGTTCGCGCACCAATGCGTCGGGGCGCAGGGCCCGGCTTTGCAATGCGCGCTGCTTGTCCGCGACCATCCGCGCCAGTGCGGGTTTCAGCCGTGACGACAGGGTGGCAAGGCGGCGGTCTTCCTGCGCGATGCGGTTGCGTAATGCCGCGGGTCGCAAACCGCCGCTGCGATCGGCCAGCCGGACCTTGCGGGCCTGCACCCCCGCGATGAGCGCAGGCCCGAGGCGTTCGGCAGCCCGGTCCAGGCGCTGTGCCGGTCCTTCGATCAGCATGTCGGGACGCGGCAGCGCACGCCCCAAGTCGCGCAGGCGCTGGCCGCGCTGGATCAAACCCTGACTCAGTGCCCGGCTCATGCGGGCGTGTTGCTGGTCGAGATAGGCCATCAGCTCATGGCGCACCGGCACCGCCAGTTCGGCCGCTGCCGTGGGGGTGGGTGCCCGTTTGTCCGAGACGAAATCGATGAGCGTGGTGTCCGTTTCATGCCCCACCGCCGAAATCAGCGGGATGTCTGAGGCCGCGGCGGCGCGCGCCACGATTTCTTCGTTGAAGCCCCACAGGTCCTCGACCGATCCGCCGCCCCGCGCCACGATCAGCAGATCGGGACGCGGCATGGCACCGCCCGGTGTCAGTTTGTTGAAACCCGCAATGGCGCGGGCCACTTCGGGTGCGCATTTCGCGCCCTGCACTGCTACCGGCCAGATCAGCACCTTGCGCGGGAAGCGGTCGCGCAACCGGTGCAGGATGTCGCGGATCACCGCGCCCGAGGGCGAGGTCACGACCCCGATCACGTCCGGAAGATAGGGCAGCGGCTTTTTCAGCTGCGGATCGAACAGACCTTCGGCGGCCAGCTGTGCCTTGCGTTTTTCCAGCAGCGCCATCAGCGCGCCCATGCCCGCCGGTTTGATGTCCTCGATCACCACCTGATATTTCGACTGGCCACCAAAGGTGGTGACCCGCCCCGTGGCGATCACCTCCATGCCCTCCTCCGGCATCGTGTCGAGCTTGGACGCCACGCCCTTCCAGATGACGCCCGCGATGACGGCCTTGTCGTCCTTGAGGTCGAGATAGACATGTCCCGAGCGTGGCAGACTGACCCGGCCCACCTCGCCGCGGATGCGGACATGGCCGAACTCTCCCTCGATGACACGTTTGATCGCGCCCGACAGCTCGCCCACCGTGAATTCGGGGCTGTTGTCGCCTGTTTCGTCTGCCGGGCCGTCGTCGAATAAGTCCATGGGAGGGGCATCCACCTGTAAGGTTGTGCAATCGCGCGCCCCAGCTTAGAACGCCCGCAGCAAGAGGCCAAGGGAGTGCGCGCGATGAATATTCTGATCCTGGGCGGTGGTGGACGTGAACACAGTCTCGCATGGGCGGTCGTGCAGAATCCCAAATGTGACAGGCTGGTCGTGGCGCCGGGCAACGCGGGGCTTTCGCAAATCTCCGATTGCGCCAATTTCGACATCAACGATGGCGGCGCGGTGGTCACATTCGTCGAAGAAGAAAGCATCGATTTCGTCATCATCGGCCCCGAGGCACCGCTTGCCGCGGGGGTGGCCGACAGGCTGCGTGACGCGGGCATCGCGGTATTCGGCCCGTCACAGGCCGCAGCGGCCCTCGAGGCATCCAAGGCCTTCACAAAGGAAATCTGTGCCGCCGTCGATGCGCCGACCGCAGCCTACGGCCATTTCACCGATGCGGCGGCAGCCAAGGCCCACGTCACCGCTCAGGGCGCACCGATCGTCGTCAAAGCGGACGGGTTGGCGGCGGGCAAAGGGGTGATCATTGCCGAAACCGTGGCACAGGCGCATGCGGCCATCGATGACATGTTCGGGGGCGAATTCGGGGCGGCCGGCGCCGAAGTCGTGATCGAGGAGTTCATGGACGGCGAGGAAGCATCTTTTTTCGTGCTGTGTGACGGCACGGATGTTCTGCCCATCGGGACGGCGCAAGACCACAAGCGCGTGGGCGACGGCGACACCGGGCCCAATACAGGCGGCATGGGCGCCTATTCGCCCGCGCCCGTTTTGACCGATCAGATCGCCGAGATCGCCTTGCGCGATATCATAACGCCCACGATGGCCGAAATGGCGCGGCGCGGCATGCCGTATCAGGGGGTGCTTTATGCCGGTCTGATGATCAAGGACGGCCAGCCACGGCTGGTCGAATACAATGTCCGGTTTGGCGATCCCGAATGTCAGGTTCTGATGATGCGACTGGGTGCACAGGCGCTTGACCTGATGCTGGCGGCGGCGCACGGCGGGCTGCGCGATGCACGGGTCAATTGGGCCGATGATCACGCTTTGACGGTTGTAATGGCGGCCAAGGGCTATCCCGGCAGCTATGACAAAGGGTCGGTGATCGGCGGGCTGGACGCCATCGAAGGCGACAGCAGCAACATGGTGTTTCACGCCGGTACCGCGTCCGAGGGCGGACAGGTCATCGCCACGGGCGGCCGGGTGCTGAACGTCACGGCGCGCGGTGCCACGCTGGCGGATGCGCAGGCACGGGCCTACGCGATGGTCGACAGCATTGACTGGTCGGATGGCTTCTGCCGCCGGGATATCGGCTGGCGTGCGCTTGGCTGAGGCCCGTTTCAGGAAATCGGGGCGTCCTCGCACAGCACAGGATCGTCGCTCAGATCGGTAATCTGCTGCACTTCGCCCCGCCGTTTCGACATGACCAGCAACCTGCCGGTGTCGTTGAACGGCAACCAGCAGTTCTCGGGGTCGGGATAGTCCTCGTAGATAAAGCAGATGTAGGGGCCGCGGATGTCAATCTGTCCGTAGGTGCAGCGGCCCGTCTTGTCGGCCCACACCGACCGGTCGCGGCGCAAGAACTGCTCGACCCCGACAGTGCGCCCTTCGCCAATCGTGCCAAAAGTCAGTGTGCGGCCCACGATCATGTCGAGAAACGTATCGGGGGCAAGCTGGTCCTGTGCGGCGACGGACGTGGCCGAAAGCCCCAGACAGAACGCCAGAGCCACGCGCATCAGCATGCCATCGCCTTGGCAAAGCTGTCGCGGCCGGTATGCGGCCCGAGTTCCGTCGTGATCAGCCCGGTGCCGTCAAAGCGCACAGACATGACCCGCCGCCAGTCGGCCCGCGCCACGATCATCTCAGGGCCGTCAGCGCAGTTTCGCAGGCCCCCCGCGATGTCACGTTCACCGATGCGGTGATTTGTCAGCCCCTCTTGCGATGCAACCTCGATCAGCCCATCGTTCGCGTAGCGCCAGATGCGCAGTGTCTTGGCCAGATGGGGACGGTCGATATAGGCCAGTTCGACGGCGCCGTCACCGTCCAGATCGGCAATGGCCACGGGGGCCAGCCACCTGAACCTTTGCCCGATGAAGGGCGTGGCGGCCAAGAGGCCCGCGCCGTTGTAGATTGCCAGCCGCGCGCCCTGATCGCGGTCGCTTTCGACCACAACCACCTCTGCGAGACCGTCACCATCGACGTCCACAACACGGGGGGTCGTGTCCTCGAACACACGTGCGGTGGGCAGGGTCAGTGTAAAGACACGCGCGTCGCCGTCGTATTTGATTTCGAGCGCACCGTATTCGATTTCATCGCCCAGCACCCCGTGGGGATAGCGGGCAGTGGGCGCGGCAAAGCGTGCCCATTCGACGCCACTGCTCACCCATGGCTGGGGGTCCTGCGCTGCGGTTGCGCTTGGCATGGCCCCCGCCAGCCCCAGACACAGCATCGGCAGTGCGCGGCGCAGGTGACGGGCCAACACCCGCTCCGCCAGACGCCGCGCCCGGCGAAACATCAGATCTGTTTTTCCGGCATTTGCACGCGCAGCCCGTCCAGCGCGTCGGTCACCTTCAACTGGCACGTCAGCCGCGAGCGTGCGGGATCGGGCTCGTAGGCGAAGTCCAGCATGTCTTCTTCCATGTCGTCCTTGGCGGGCAGTTTTTCGACCCAGGCGGCATCGACATAGACGTGACAGGTCGAGCAGGCACAGGCCCCGCCGCAGTCGGCTTCGATGCCCGGAATGTTGTTGTCGCGCGCGCCTTCCATGACGGTCAGCCCGTTGGCCACCTCAACAACGTGTTCGGTGCCAGAGTGTTCGACGTAAGTGATCTTGGCCATGCGTGCAGCCCCTTTGCATTGCTGTTTCGCGCAGAGTTCTACGCAAGCCTGCCGCCCCGCGCCAGCCCCTTTTGCAGCGGCCCTGCGCCGCAGTCCGACGCCGCGCTAGGCAGCGGGCCCGCGGTACGCTAGGATCGGCCCGAAATCAGACCCGTACAGGCGGGCAGTCGCGGGCAGCGAGGCACAGGCCATGACACATCATCTGCGGGTATTGACCCTCTGCGCGACCGCCGCCCTGTCGGCCTGCGACATGCCGCGTGCGGCACAGACCGTGAGCGCGCAAGGCGTCGTGCAGGGCAACGGGTTGGCCCCACCGGGCGCACCGCGCGGCACCTGCTGGGGCAAGATTCCCACGCCCGCGGTCATCGAAACGGTGACAGAACAGGTGCTCGTAACTCCTGCAAAGACGAATGCCGACGGCACAATCGCGACCCTGCCCGTCTACCGCGACGAGACCCGCCAGAACATCGTCACGCCGCGTACGGACCGCTGGTTCGAGACCCCCTGCCCGCCTGCCTTTACGGTCGAGTTCGTCTCGACGCTCCAGCGGGCGCTGAAGGCCCGTGGTCGCTACGCCGGGCCCATCAACGGCAATCTGGACAGCGCCACCCGCGCGGCCGTTCTGGACGTGCAGCGCGCCAACGGGCTGTCGAGCGATGTCTTGTCCATCGAAACGGCGCGGATGCTGGGGCTGGTGGCTGCCCCGCGCGACGGCTGAAGCCGGAACGAAAAAAGGCGCCCGATCGAAACGGGCGCCCTTTGGCTTGATGGATTTCTTTGGCGCTTATTCGTCGCCGAGGGTCAGCGCCACGAACCGTGGATCGCCACCGCGCCGCACCAACAGCAGCAGCGATTTGCGGCCCGCCTCGCGGGCGGCTTCGACACTGCGGGTCAGCTCGGAGATGGAGGCCACGGGCTGCTGGCCCGCTTCGGTAATCACGTCACCGGCGATCAGACCCTTTTCTGCCGCTTCGCTGTCCGCTTCGACGTCAGTGACCACAAGGCCGTTCATGTCGTCCGCCACGCCGAGTTCCTCGCGCATGTCGTCCGTCAACGCCGTCAGTGTCAGACCCAGAAGCTCACTGCTTTCGGCTTCTGCTTCGGCTTCGGGCTCTTCTTCCTCGGGGGCTGCGGCGCCATCGGCATCCTCGCGGCGGCCCAGCGTGACCGGTATGGTCTGTGTTTCACCTTCGCGCAGCACGGTCACCTGCACCACGGCACCGACGGGGCTGTTGCCGACCTGACGGACAAGCCCGCGCGTGTCTTCGACATCGACACCGTCGAACGACACGATCACATCGCCTGTCTGCAAACCGGCATCGCGGGCGGGGCCTTCGGGAACATCCGTGATCAACGCGCCGGTTGCCGCTTCCAGACCGATCGCATCTGCCACGTCATCGGTGACATCCTGAATGCGCACACCGAGCCAGCCGCGCCGCGTCTCGCCGAATTCCTGCAACTGGTCGACCACCCGTGTCACCACGTTGGCCGCCATCGAGAAACCGATCCCGATGGAGCCGCCGTTGGGCGACAGGATTGCGGTGTTCACGCCGATCACGTCACCGTCCATGTTGAACAGCGGACCGCCCGAGTTGCCCCGGTTGATTGCGGCGTCCGTCTGGATGTAGTCGTCATACGTACCGCTCAGCGCGCGGTTGCGGGCCGACACGATCCCGGCAGAAACCGAAAACCCCTGCCCCAGCGGGTTACCCATCGCGATGACCCAATCGCCCACACGGGCATTGTCTGAATCGCCAAAGCTGACAAAGGGCAGCGGCCCGTCGGCTTCGACTTTCAACAGCGCGATATCGGTATTGGGATCAGTCCCGATGACCGTCGCCTCAAGCTCCTGGCCCGAGAAGAATTCGATGGTGATTTCATCCGCACCTTCGATCACGTGATTGTTCGTGACGACATAGCCGTCTTCGGAAATGACAAAGCCCGACCCCAGTGCCGAAGACCGCCGCGGTGCCGGCGCACCATCCTCATCGCCGCGGTTACGGTCCTGAAATTCACGGAAAAAATCTTCGAAAGGAGATCCTTCGGGAACAATGCCGCGCGGGCCGGTGCGCCCTTCGACAAGCGTCGAGGTGGTAATGTTCACAACCGACGGGCTGATCTGTTCGGCCAACGGGGCAAGGCTCTCGGGCTTGGCCTGTGCCATCACCGCCTGCAATGCGACAAGCGCCAGCGCCAATAGGCCCATTACGGCAGCGCGCAAGGCAACTGTATCTGATTTCGTTCTGGTTCGGGCGACCGCTTTGGGCTGCATGTAATGTCTCCTGATCGAACCCACGCCTCACTGGCGGGATATTCTTCCTTCAGACTGCCCCCAAAGAAGCAGCCACCGCAATAGGTAGATGTGGCGCATGGCGTCGATTTCAACAGGCTTTGAACAGGCCGTGATCGGCCCGAATTGACTGCGGCTGGCGCGGGGCCGCGTGCTAGGAGTTGCATAATGTGCCTGCAACAGGAGTGATTCCCGCGCCATGTCCCATGTTCTTCGCCGCAGCCTCACCGCCGCCCAACCGTCGATTGTCGGCGGTGAGGGGCCCTATCTGATTGACGACACTGGCAAACGCTATCTCGATGCCTGCGGGGGGGCTGCGGTTTCGTCGCTGGGCCACGACAACAAAGCGGTGCGCGACGCGATCTGTGCGCAGGTCAACACGCTCGCCTTTGCGCATACGGGGCTGTTCACGAATCCGTGGGCCGAGGAGCTGTCGGATTATCTGGTGGCGCAGGCGCCGGAGGGCACCGGTGAAGGCCGTGTCATGTATCTGGGCAGCGGGTCGGAGGCGATGGAGGCGGCACTCAAGCTGGCGCGCCAGTACCACGTCGAACGCGGCGAGCCCGAGCGCGCGCATATCATCGCACGCGCGCCTTCGTATCATGGCAACACGTTGGGCGCGCTTGCGGTCAGCGGCCACGCGGGGCGCCGTGCGCCTTTTGCGCCGCTGTTGATCGAAACACAGCATATTGACGCGACCTATGACTACCGCCTGCGCCGCGACGCAGAGACGCCCGAGGCGTTTGGCCTGCGCATGGCCAATCAGTTGCGGGAGCGGATCGAAGCGCTTGGCCCCGAAACGGTCGCCGCATTCGTGGCCGAACCGGTCGTCGGGGCATCGCTGGGCACCCAGCCGCCGCCGCCGGGGTACTTCAAGCGGATCCGCGAAATCTGCGACACCTACGGCGTGCTTTATATCGCCGATGAGGTGATGTGCGGCATGGGACGCACCGGCAGCCTTTTCGCGTTATCGCAGGAAGGGATTTGTGCAGATATCACCACGATGGCCAAAGGGCTGGGCGCGGGATACCAACCCATCGCCGCCGTGCTGGCATCGGAACGGATTTGCGGGGGCATCCTCGCGGGGTCAGGCAAGCTCTGGAACGGTCACACCTACATGAGCCACGCCACCGCGACGGCCGGTGCAATGGCTGTGATGCGTGAAATCGACGATCGCGATCTGCTGGCGAATGTACGTGCGCGGGGCGCCCAATTGGCCGATCGGCTGCACGCGCGTCTGGGTGCGCATCCGCACGTGGGTAACATTCGCGGGCGCGGCCTGTTCTGGTCCACCGAATTGGTGGCGGACCGCAGCACGAAAGCCCCGTTCGATCCTTCGCTGAACGTCGCGGGCCGTGTGCTCGACGCGACGCTGGCGCGGGGGATGGTGTGCTATCCGGCGCAGGGGTGTGCCGATGGCACCGCGGGTGATCACACGCTGCTGGCCCCGTGTTTCACGTCCACCGAGGCAGAGATCGACCTGATCGCAGAGACGCTGGCGGAGGCGGTGGATGAAGTGACGCGCCGCATCTGACTGCGGAGGACGCAAACAAATAAGGGGCCAGCACAACCGCTGGCCCCTTTTCGAATTGTTTGGCCGGTATGCGCGTTAGCGCAATTCGCCCTCTTCCGAGCGGACGCCCTGATCCGAGCGCAGGTAGTTGAAGAACTCGCTGTCGGGCGACAGAACCATCGTGGAGTTCGACCCGCGCAGGGATTCCTCGTACGCGCTCAGCGACCGGTAGAATTCAAAGAATTCCGGGTCTTTCGAATAGGCCTGCGCAAAGACGCGGTTGCGTTCGGCGTCGGCCTCACCTTCGATGATGCGGGCGTCGCGGCGCGCTTCGGAGAGGATCTCTTCGTAGGTACGATCCGCGAGGGCGGTAACACGCTGCGCGGCTTCACGGCCGCGGGCGCGTTCATCCGTTGCTTCACGATCCCGTTCGGCGATCATCCGGCGCAATGTGGCGTCAAAGTTCTGCTCCGGCAGGTTGGTCTGGCGCAAGCGCACGTCAACCACACGCAGGCCCAGAGCCGTGGCGCGGGCATCGGCGCGTGTGCGGATCTGGTCCATCAGGGCGGACCGTTCCGGCGACAGGATCGTGTTCGACGTCACGCCCTGCGCACCGAGCACGGCACGGATCTGGGATTCGAGAATACCGCTCAATTCAGAGCTGGCGCGGCTTTCGCCACCGGTACCGATCGCCTGACGATACTGCACCACATCATCGATGCGGTAGAGCACGAAGGCATCGACGCGCAAACGACGGTCATCGGCCGGTGTGACCTCGATCACCTCGGTTTCCAAAGACAGGATACGGTCTTCGAAGCGGACGACCTCGTCGACCCATGGCACCTTGAAGCCAAGACCGGGCTCGGTGACGACCTGTTTGATCTGGCCGAACCGCAGGACAAGCGCCTTTTCACGTTCGTCCACGACAAAGATGGAGGACAGGACCGCCGCGATGGCGACAATGATGACCGGGATGAAGAAACTGCTCTTTTTCATCAGTTTGTGCCTCCGCTGCGACGCAATTCATTGAGCGGCAGATAGGGAACAACGCCCTGCCCGCCACCGGCGCCCTGTTGGTTTTCGAGGATGATCTTGTCCACGTCGCCAAAGACCTTTTCCATCGTCTCGAGATAGAGGCGCTTGCGGGTCACTTCGGGGGCTGCCTGATATTCCTCAAGCACCGCTTCGAAACGGCTGGCTTCACCGATGGCGCCGTTGACCTCGCGCGCGCGGTAGCCTTCGGCCGCCTCAAGCAGCTTTGCGCTTTCACCACGGGCTTCGGCCGTTTTCTGGTTGGCGTAGGCGTCGGCCTGACGTTCGAGGCGGTCGCGCTCCTGCTCGGCGGCCTGAACGTCGCGGAAGGCGTCAACCACGGAGACAGGCTGCGAATTGCCCTGTGCGTCCACGACCGTCACGGTTTCGGCGGGCGGGTCGACCTTGTTCACGTTGACACGCAAAACGTTGATGCCGGTTTCGCGGTTATCGAGCGTGGTCTGGATCAGCGACTTGACCGTTTCCTCGACACGGCCACGGTCGCGGTTGAGGATCGGAGCCAGTTCGGATTGCGCGATCACTTCGCGCATTGCGGACTCGGAAATCGCCCGGACGGATGCATCGGGATCGCGCAGCGAGAATTTGAACTGCTGGGCGTCCTTGATGTTCCAGACGACCTGGAAGTCGATATCGACGATGTTTTCGTCCGTTGTCAGCATCAGGCCGTCGTTGGTGTTGCCACCACGGTTCACGCCGAGCGTTTCGGTGCGGTTGGTCGTCACATCGAACACTTCGGCCGTGACAAAGGGCCATGGCGCAAAGTTCAGACCCTCGGTGCCGATGCCGGAAAACTCACCCAGGAACAGCTCGATCGATTGCTGTTCGGGCCGGACCGTATAGGCCGAGGCAAAGAGCCACGCGGCCGCCGCGACCAGTGCCGCAATCCCGACCGTGCCGCGCGTGATGACCGGACCGCCGTTGCCGCCGCCCGTGCCACCGCCGCCGCCGTTCTGGCGGCCACCGCCGCCCATCAGCACACGCAGTTGTTCCTGACCTTTTTTGACCAGCTCGTCGATCTCGGGGATGGGGGGTTTATCACCGCCGCCGCGGTTGCCACCGCCACCACCACCGCTGGGAGGACGGTTGCCGCCCCCGCCCTGATTACCGCCGCCGCCGTTCGCGCCGCCGCCTGAATTGCCACCGCCGCCCCAAGGACCGCCTGTGTTGCCAGCCATATGTCTTTCCCTCTTTCGGCGCCTTTTTGGGCACCCTTAATCCTGTGTGTCTAACCTGTGCGCTCTGGCGTTAAAATCAAGATGTGCGCACCGGGTCTCGCATGGTTACCAGTTCTTCGGACATGGTGGGGTGAACCGCGCATGTCTGGTCGAATTGTTGCTTGGTTGCGCCCATCTTTACCGCGATGCCTGCCAACTGGATCATTTCACCCGCGTTCGGTGCGACGATATGACAACCCAGCACAACCTGCGTTTTCTTCGATACCACCAGTTTCATCAACACGCGCGAGGTTGATCCTGCAAACGCCGATTGCATGGGGCGGAAAGATGTACAGTAGACGTCGATCTCTTCCTGCTCGCGGGCGTCTTCTTCGCTCATCCCGACGGTGCCCATTTCAGGCTGTGTAAAGATGGCCGATGCGATCAGTTCGTGGTCCACCGGCGTGGGTTCATCGCCAAACACCGTCTTGGTGAATGCCATGCCTTCGCGGATCGCGACGGGGGTCAGATTGACGCGGTCGGTCACGTCACCGATGGCATAGACGGACGGAACCGCGGTTTGCGAGTACTCGTCCACGACAATTTCGCCGCGTCGCCCGATTTCAATCCCGATCTCCTCGAGGCCCATGCCCTTGGTCGACGGATCGCGACCGGTTGCGAAAAGAACCATGTCAAAAATCTTCTCACCGCCGTTCGTCGACTTGACCCAGATCGGGCCGCGCTGCCCTGCCTGCGCGCCGTCATTCTGCACCCGCATGTCCTCGGCCTGTTTGACAGACGCGCCCATCGACGCATCCGAGGCTGTCGGCTGCGGCCCCTCATTGCGGTCTGCCTCGAGCGCCATCTCGACGATATTGGTGCCCGTGTGCAGATCGATGCCGTTGCTGCGCATGCTTTCGGCAATCAGGCCCCGCGCCTCTTCGTCAAAGCCGCGTAGAATCTGGGCACCGCGGTAGTATTGCGTGACCTCGACACCCAGCCCCTTGAGGATGCAGGCAAATTCACACGCGATATAGCCGCCCCCGATGATCAAGATCGATTTGGGCAGCTTTTCGAGGTGGAAAATGTCATCCGAGACGATCCCGAGATCGGCATTGGGCAGGTCGGGGCGCACGGGGTGCCCGCCGGTTGCCACAAGAATATGCTTTGCGGTTTTTGTCTCGCCCGTGGACAGCTTGACCGTGTGCGCATCCTCAAGGCTTGCGAAGGCGTCGAATTTATCGACCCCGGAGCCGTCCAGCAGGCTGCGGTAGACATCTTCGAGCCGGTCGAGTTCGCTGTTGAGCCGGTCGCGGAAACCGTGCCAGTCGAAAGGCCCGGGCTTGATGTCCCAGCCGTAGCACTGCGCCTCTTCTGCGGTCGCGGCATAGCCGGAGGCGAAAACCATCAGCTTTTTCGGCACGCAGCCGCGGATCACGCAGGTGCCGCCGTAGCGGTCGTGTTCGGCCAACCCGACCTTGGCACCGTATTCGCCCGCCGCGACACGGGCAGCCCGCACACCACCGGATCCACCGCCGATTACAAACAGGTCGTAGTCATATTTGGACGTGTCGCTCATTGGGTAGCCTTTCGGTGTCTTTGAATTCAGTCGCTCAGATCGGAAAAAAGATTGTCGGTCTCGACAAAGTCCAGCCGCTCGGTGGCGACAGTGCCTTCATTTATGTCGCGCACTTCGACCTTGCCATCCCCGTAACCGATCACAACCGCGTCACAAATGTCGATAAACAGGCCGTTTTCCACGACACCCGGCATCTGGTTGATCACCAGTGCCAACTGGCGCGCGTTGCCGATGCGGTTGAGGTGCAGATCAAGAATATGGTTGCCCTCGTCCGTGATGAACGGGACATCGCCGTTCATCCGCAAGGTGCTGGAACGGCCCAGAACATCCATCGAGATCAGGGTTTCCTCGACAAGCGCCTGTGTGGTTTGCCATCCGAAGGGGATCACCTCGATCGGCAGGGGAAAAGCCCCGAGCGTTTCGACTTCCTTGCCGACATCCGCGATCACGACCATCTGGTCACTGGCGGTGGCGACGATCTTTTCCTGCAACAATGCGCCGCCGCCCCCTTTGATCAGGTTCAGGTCGCCGTCGAATTCATCGGCACCGTCAATCGTGAGATCGAGCCATTTCGCCTCGTCGAGGCTGATCACCTCGATCCCGACCTCGCGGGCGAGCTGTGCCGTGCGCGTCGAGGTCGGCACGCCGCGTATCTTCAGACCGTCGTCACGCACCATTTCGCCCAAGCAGCGCACCAGCCACGCGGCCGTCGATCCGGTGCCGAGCCCGACCCGCATGCCGTCCTCGACGTATTCAGCCGCGCGCTTGGCGGCCACGAATTTCGCTTTGTCGATGGGCGACAGTTCTCCGGACATGGGGCAGCTCCTTTGGTCACTGACCGCGTTATAGAGCGATTGCCCCGCAGGAGCGAGAGGGCGCATGCGAAAATTGCGCACGCCGCATTTTCGGGCGCGCGAAACCGGAACGCACCGCGCGCCGACCGGTTTTCAGAAGAGCGTCGATAGTGCGTTTTGGGCACCCAGTTGCTGGGTGAGGGTAACCCAGACGACGCTGATGATGACAAGGAATGTGAATCGCTGCATGCCCCCAATCTAGGCCAGCGGCATTTAACAGACCGTTACCCGTGACCCTTTCGGATGACAGCGGGTCGTTTTGGGCCAACCCCGCACAGGCGGCTCCCCCTACACAGCGCGTATGACTTACCTGCTGCACTACGCCCCCGACAACGCATCCCTGATCATTCGGCTGGCGCTGGAGCACCGCGGCGTGGCTTATACCACCGCCCTCGTTGACCGCAGCGCGCGCGCGCAGGAAACGGCAGAATATCGCAAGATCAACCCCACCGGCCTGATCCCGGCGCTCGAGACGCCACAGGGTACGCTCTTTGAAACGGGAGCGATTCTGCTGTGGCTGGCGGACCGGCATGGCGGATTGGGCCCCGCGCCCCATGACGCCGCGCGCGGCGATTTTCTCAAATGGTTTTTCTTTGCGGCCAACACGGTGCATCCCGTGCTGCGGATGATGTTCTATCCCGAAAAATACACGCAAGGGTCCGCCGCCGGTCTCCGGGCGGGCCTTGTGGTGCAGCTGAAATCCGGGTTTGCGCATCTGGACGCTGTCGCGGCGGGCGGTGAACAGTGGTTCGGCGGTGAGAGCCCCACCGCGCTCGATTTCTATGTGGCGTGCATGCTGCGGTGGTGCGCGCTTTATCCCGACGACTATGACAGGGGCTGGTTCGATCTGCGGGCGACGCCCGCTCTGGCCGATCTGTGCCAGCGGTTGGAGCAGTTGCCTTGTGTCCACCGGCTGCAAGCGGCAGAAGATCTTGGGCCGACCCCGTTTACGCGGCCGCGCCGCGCCACCCCTCCAACCGGAAGTGCAACCTGATGTTTCTGTCTGTTTTCGACATGTTCAAAGTGGGTATCGGCCCGTCGTCCTCTCATACCATGGGGCCGATGGTGGCGGCCGCGCGGTTCCTTGACCTGATGCGCGCCTCGCCCTTCCGCTTTGCCGGGCTGCGGGCGTCGCTGCACGGATCGCTGGCGTTTACCGGGGTGGGTCACGCCACGGACCGCGCCACGATACTGGGTCTGGCCGGCTTTACGCCCGAAGCCTACGACGCGGATGCGGCCGAGCGCTGTTTGCAGTCCATTCGAGAAAGCCACACCATCACCGTGGACGGGCTGCCGCCTTTGCACTTCGATCCCAAAGAAGATCTGGTGTTCGACTATGACACACCGCTGGCTGGCCACGCCAATGGCATGATGCTGATGGCCCGCGATGCGCAAAGCGATGTCGTGCTGCGTGAAACCTACTATTCCATCGGCGGTGGTTTCGTGATGACCGAGGCGGAGCTGGCCGCAGGCAAGGACACCGACGAAGGCGCGCCCGTGCCCTATCCGTTCAAAACCGCTTCGGAGATGCTGAAAATGGCGACCGCGGCGGGAAAGACGATTGCCCAGATGAAACGGGCCAACGAGATTTCGCGCAACGGCGAAGTGCATCTGCGCACCGGTGCCCGGCGGTTGTGGCAGGTGATGAACGCGTGCATTGATCGCGGTTTGCAAACGGACGGCATATTGCCCGGCGGATTGTCGGTGCGCCGTCGTGCCAAGGGCATACATGATGCGTTGCAGGCCGAACGGGGCCTCAACCAGAGTGCGCCGCACACGATCAATGACTGGATGAGCGTTTACGCCATGGCGGTGAACGAGGAAAACGCGGCCGGCGGACAAGTCGTGACCGCGCCCACGAACGGGGCCGCGGGCGTGCTGCCCGCAACGCTGCGCTATTATCTCGATCATGTGCCCGGTGCCTCCGAGAACCACATCGAGGAGTTTCTGCTGACCGCGGCCGCGATCGGCGGTCTGGTGAAGTTCAACGCCTCCATTTCGGGGGCCGAAGCGGGCTGCCAGGCCGAAGTTGGGTCAGCGGCGGCGATGTCGGCGGCGGGACTGTGCGCCGTCATGGGCGGCACGCCCCAGCAGGTCGAGAATGCCGCCGAGATCGCGCTCGAACATCATCTGGGAATGACCTGTGATCCGGTCAAAGGTCTGGTTCAGGTGCCCTGCATCGAACGCAACGGTCTGGGCGCGATCAAGGCGGTATCGGCGGCGTCGCTGGCCCTGCGCGGGGATGGCACGCACCTTGTTCCACTGGATGCCTGCATCGAGACGATGCGTCAGACCGGTGCCGACATGAGCGAGAAATACAAGGAAACCTCACTGGGCGGTCTGGCTGTCAACATTCCCAACTGTTGACCGTACGAAAGCGGGAACCAACTGCTGCGGCGATTGTTGGGATTGCCTGTACCCGAACGGGTGCATCTAGATACCAACAGAGCAGGAGACCGCTATGCACGTCCTTATGATCCTCACGTCCCACGATGAACTTGGTGATACCGGAGAGAAAACCGGCTTCTGGCTCGAAGAATTCGCGGCCCCCTATTACGTCCTCAAGGACGCAGGCGCGCAGATCACGCTGGCCTCCCCCAAGGGCGGGCAGCCGCCACTCGATCCGAAGTCCGACAGCGAAGACGCCCAGACCGAAGACACAAGGCGCTTCAAAAACGACGATGACGCGCAGGCGGCGCTGGCATCGACCCACAAGCTGTCCGAGATCGATCCGGCGGGATATGACGCGGTGTTCTATCCCGGCGGCCACGGCCCGCTGTGGGATCTAGCGCATGATCCCGACAGCATCCGGATCATCGAAGCCTTCGCCGCACACGACCGCCCCATCGGTGCTGTCTGCCACGCGCCGGGTGTGTTCAAGAACGTGAAGGGCACGGATGGCGACCCGCTGGTCAAAGACCGCAAGGTCACCGGATTTACCAACACCGAAGAAGAAGGGGTAGGTCTCACCGATGTCGTGCCTTTCCTTGTCGAGGACATGCTGAAAGAGAATGGCGGTCACTATGACAAGGGTGATGACTGGGCGAGTTTTGTGCTGACCGACGGGAAGCTGGTGACGGGCCAGAACCCTGCCTCCTCCAAAGAAGCGGCACAGGCGTTGCTGAAGCTGCTGTGATACCGATGGCATGCCGTTAGGTATGGACAGACCGGGCGCCCTGCGTCCGGTCTTTACGTTTGGGGGCGCGCAGACCAGCTCTGGCCCTGTGCCGCCAGAAAGCCCACGACCTGTTCAAGACAACGGCGCGGCACGATGACCAGCATCCCCGGTCCGTCCATCCACAACTCTACGGGTCCGAGCGCGTGGTTCGATGTGCCGACCGTGCCATCGGGTGCGAAATCAATCCCGTCAATGGGCCAGTTGAGACCCTCACTGCGCCCCCGCACCGGTGACAGTGGATAGAGCGATACAGGCTCCCCCGCCCGTGTATCGAGGTGCAGATGCGGCGGACAGGCCAGAACAATCTCGTGCTCGCCCAGCAAGACACACGCGCGGTCGGCCCGGCGCACCAGCACCGTCATGGCGGCCATTTGGTGATCAATCCGCGCGCCCAGAAACCCGACCCCGATCACCACGGGGGCCCGTGTATTGCGAAGCGCCTTGTCGAAATCGGTGGATTGTTGTTCACTGATGCGGTGCTGACGGTCGGAGGGGATCTGCGCCAGTGCCTCTGGGGGGGCGCTGTCCATGTCTCCGATCACTGCGTGCGGCAGATGACCTGCCGCCAATGCCAGCGACACGCCGCCGTCCACTGCCACCAACAAGGGCGCGTGGATTAAGGCCTCTTCAACGTCTCGCACGCTAGCCTGCCCCCCACCGACAAGTGTGACTGGAGCTGAATCGTGAACAATGGGATCTGACATGCAGCATTCATGCCCTTTTTGGAAACCGACCACAATAACGCCGCAAAATCATACTGCTACTGGCATAGTTTGGGGCCGCTTTAGTCTTGACCATCGTGGTAAACGACAAGCTGCAAAGACGCAGAGGACGAGCATCCGATGATCAACAACAACAAGATTCTAACGGTCTCCTACGGTACATTTTCGTGCACGCTCGAGGGGTTCGATGATTCCTTCGGCACGATGAAGGCAATTGCGGAGTATTTTCGCGATCTGGCCGCCGATGACAGATATTTCGGGGCCGAGCCGCCGCAACCCGATGCACAGATGCTGGCGCGGATCGCACAACGCGAGATATCGCGACACGTCGAAGCCCGCGAGCACGAAGGCAAGATTGTCCTGAGTGCGCAGGAAAACGCCCAGATCGCAGCACCCGCCGCAGCAGTCGCTGCAACTGCCGCAGCCACAGCGCCTGCAGCCGAAGCCCCCGAGCCCGTGGCCGCCCGAGAAGACGTGACACCCCCGGCGCCCGCCGCCGAAGCCCCGCCAATGGATGAAGTCACGGCGGACGTGGAAACTGCGGCGCAAGATGATGCGCCCGATGCAAGTGACGCGAAGGGCGTTGCCGACGCGCATACCGATCACGAAGACATGCCCGATATCGTGCCCAGCCTTCCCGACGCCGAAGTCGAAGCGTTTTTCGCCGAGGCCGAGCCGGAAGCTTCCGCAGATGTATTCGAGGACGATGTTCCGCCTGCGCCCGTCACAGCCGATCAGACGGCGACCTCCATTGCGGAAAAGCTCAAGCGGATCCGTGCCGTGGTATCGAGCCAGACGGACGAGACTGACGACGCAGACACGGCATATCTGGAAGACGAACACGCCCAAGATGCCGCCTCTGGCGAAGACGCGGAAGAGCACGCTGCTATCGATATTTCGGTCGACGTCGAGGCCGAGGACGACGCGCAGGTCGACGTCGAGGTAAATGTCGAGATGGCCGACGAGGACGCCGTTGAAGAAGCCGAAGCGGTTTCGGCTGACGCGGCGGAAAACCCGGTCATCGCGGATACCCTGCGCGACATCGAAGATGCGCTGGACGCCGATGACGAGATGGAAACGGTGTCGGAATTCGACCCCGACGATGCAGACGAATACGACGATGTCGCCGCTTTGCTCAGCCGGCTTGACGCCGAAGTCGAAGCGGAGCCTGTGGATGCCGATGAGGTCGCGGAGACAGAAGCTGTTTCCGAGAGCGATGAAGATAACACTCCCGAAGACGAAATGGCCTCCGAAGAGGTTGACGTGGCCGAGGACGGTTCCTCGGACGACAACATTCTCGCCGCGTTGGCCTCGCACGATGACGACGCGGGCGATGCCGAGGACGACAACCTGTTTGACGCCGACGGCGAAACCGCCGCCGATAGCGAAGCAGATGACGACGACCGCCCGGCGCCGCGTGCACGTGTGATCAAGGTCAAACGCGCCGCCCTCGAAGCTGCGATCGAAAGCGGCCAGCTTGAGGAGTACGAAGACGATGACGCCGAGGCGCCCTCTTCCGTCCCGCTGGCTGACCGCTCCAGCCTGAGCGATGAAGCAGAAGCCGAACTCGCACGCGAATTGGCCGAACTCGAAGCAGAGTTGAATGACGACGATATCGTTGCGGCAGATGCAGAGGTGGCGGCCGAGGATGATGCCGTTGAGGCTGAAGACGCGGAGGGTGCCGAGACGACAGAGGACCTCCCGACAGCGGATGCTGCGTTCGACAGCACAGACGAGCCGATCGAGAATGTCGAGACGGCCACGGACGCGCCCGCCGAAACAGCCGACATGCAGGAAACACCGGACGACGATCTGACGCGCCTGATGGCAGAGGCCAAAAGCCAGATGGACGAGCCGGAAAGCGCGACGCGCCGCAACGCCTTCACGCATCTGCGTGCGGCCGTGGCTGCGAAAAAAGCGGATGAAGCGGTCAGTGGATCGGACGCCGACGACGAAGCGGACGAAGCCTATCGTGACGATCTGGCCAGTGTCGTGCGCCCGCGCCGTCCCGAAGCCCGCGGCACCCGTACCGAACGGCCCAGCGATATGCGCCCGGCGCCCCTCAAACTTGTGGCCGAGCAAAGGATCGATGTGGACACCGCCAATGCGGCCCCCGTCCGGCCCCGCCGCGTCGCGGCCGTGGTCGACACCCCGCCCGCGACAGCAGACGGCAGCTTTGCCGATTTTGCCGAAGAGCAGGGAGCACATGACCTGTCGGACATGCTCGAAGCGGCGGCATCCTACATGTCTTTCGTCGAAGGGCAGTCGCAATTCTCGCGGCCGCAGTTGATGAACAAGGTCCGCCAGATCCACGAAGGCGAACTGACACGCGAAGATGGCTTGCGGTCTTTCGGACGCTTGCTGCGCGAAGGCAAGATCGAAAAAATCAAGGGGGGACGCTTCCAGGTGTCCGACCAGATCGGTTTCAAACCGGACGCACGCGCCGCCGGATGATCCCACTTACTTACCAAAAGGCGGGCCTGACGGTCCGCCTTTTGCATGTCTTACTGTCAGTCGTTCTCCGAGGGCGGCGCATCGGGGTCCGCCTGCCCGACGCCCTTGAACACGGCCTTCATCGGAAAGGCCCAAAGCACCCCAAAACCCACATAGATCAGCAGCTCGACCAGAAACGATGGCCTGTCAAAAAGGGACAGCGTAAAGATGACGGCAATGATATAGGCCGGAATACCGATTAGCAGAACAACCAGCGACCAACGCCGCCGTGCCTTGTAGCTCATCGCCATGATCGGTCTCCTCTCTTTGCTCTCGGGTCTGAAAATGGGGCCGCGCGGACCCCATTCAACTGCGACACTCAGTCCGCGAAAGGATCGGTCACAAGGATCGTATCCTCGCGCTCGGGCGATGTGGACAAAAGCGCAACCGGACACTCGATCAGTTCTTCCACACGGCGCACATATTTGATCGCCTCCGCAGGCAGATCCGCCCAGGAGCGTGCGCCCTCGGTCGACTGGGACCAGCCGGGCATCTCTTCGTAGATCGGCGTGCACCGCGCCTGCGCATCCGCGGCGGTCGGCAGATAATCCATCCGCGTACCGTCAAGCTCGTACCCCACACAGATTTTCAGCGTCTCGAATCCGTCGAGCACATCCAGCTTGGTCAGCGAAATGCCGGTCACACCCGAGGTCACGCAGGTCTGGCGCACCAAGGCGGCGTCGAACCATCCACAGCGGCGCTTGCGTCCCGTGGTGGTGCCAAACTCGTGCCCCCGCTCGCCCAGCCGCTGGCCGTCCTCGTCTTCCAGCTCGGTCGGGAATGGTCCCTCACCCACGCGGGTGGTGTAGGCTTTGACGATCCCCAGCACATAATCGATGGAGCCCGGCCCGATGCCCACGCCCGTCGCCGCCTGCCCCGCGATCACGTTTGACGATGTGACAAAGGGGTAAGTGCCGAAATCAATGTCGAGCAATGCCCCTTGCGCGCCTTCAAACAGGATACGTTTTCCGGCTTTGCGCTTTTCGTTCAGCACCTTCCAGACGGGTGCGGCAAAAGGCAGGATCTGTCCCGCGATCTGGCGCAATGCGTCGATCAATCCATCGCGGTCGACAGGATCAATTCCCAGACCACGCCGCAGCGGGTCATGGTGCTGCAAGGCGCGGTCCACCCGTGCGATCAACGTGGCCTCATCTGCCAGATCGGCCACCCGCACGGAGCGGCGCCCGACCTTGTCCTCATAGGCCGGGCCGATGCCGCGGCCCGTGGTGCCGATCTTGGTGCCCTTGCTCGCAGCTTCTTCGCGGGCGCGGTCCAACTCTCCGTGGATTGGCAGGATCAAGGGAGTGTTTTCCGCAATCATCAGCGTCTCTGGTGTGATGTCGACACTCTGCGCGCGGATTGTGTCGATCTCCTTGAACAGATGCCAGGGATCGAGCACCACCCCGTTGCCGATAACCGAAAGCTTGCCGCCGCGCACGACGCCGGAGGGCAAGGCATGCAGCTTGAATACTTCGCCGTCGATGACCAGTGTGTGGCCTGCGTTATGGCCTCCCTGGAACCGGGCGATGATGTCGGCGCGTTCCGACAACCAGTCGACGATCTTGCCTTTTCCCTCGTCACCCCATTGGGCGCCTACGACAACAACATTGGCCATGTTCTTCCTCTTCTGATCGGGGCGGCGGGCAGCCCGCACTGCAAACCCGCGCCCGTATAGCGGCCCCTGCGCGTCGGGGGAACCGCAAACTGCAGCTTGTGCATAGACTTTTGCAAGCGACGCGCGGATATTGCCGGACATCACGATGAAGAGGCAGCAGCAGATGGGTTTCGTGCTCAGGTGGATGTGCGCATTTGCGCTTTTGGCGCTCACGTTCAATCCGACAGAATACAATTACGTTCAGTGGGTGCGCACATACGGCAGCCAGAACCTCTCCGTCGCGGCACTGGCCGGATTGATCCTGCTGATCGGCTATATCATCTATCTCAGGGCGACTTTGCGCAGCATCGGCGGATTTGGCATGGTGCTCGTGCTCGCCGTTGTCGGTGCGTCCCTTTGGGTGCTTTACGATCTGGGCGTGTTGCGGCTTGATAATCCGAGCTTCAACGTCTGGCTGGGTCTGGTTGCGCTGAGCTTCGTGCTGGGCATCGGGCTAAGCTGGTCGATCGTGCGGCGTGCCGTCTCCGGACAGGCCGATGTGGATGATGTTGATGCGTGACGCCGGGACGGTGGGCGGGGCGATCTGAGCCGTCAGGGGTCAGGAGCGCCGGACAGTGTCACCGGCTCACCATGCGGCGTCGAGAGATAAGCCTGTTCCCACGCATCGCGCGCCTTTGATACCGCACCGGGGTCCGCCATCCGCTTTTCCGCCAGGTAGCTTTCGAGCGTTTCCAGCCAGGCCGCGAAATAATCGTCTCCGCCGTTCAGCTCGCGGCTCACCCCGTGCCGCCGCAGCGTTGCACCAAACCGCGCAGCCCAGTCGGGCCAGGAAAAATGCCCCGCCTCGTTGAGATGGACGGTCAGCGCAAAGACCTGCGCGTGCCACGGCGCTTCGAAGGCGGGGGACGGGGCGCTATTCATGCCGGCACCAGATAGCTTTGCCACAAATCCAGGACCACTTCGTCACGCGGATGTTCAGGATGCTGCCACAGTTCGGACGCCGCAAACACCACCGCGTACAGGGGCTCCGGTGCCTCGCCCAGACCGTGCGCATTGCTGTCGGGCAAAACGTGCGTGCCATGGTAGCGCAGTACCCTGCCGCGTGCGCCCGCCGCGTAGCCCGGCAAGCGGGTATGGCCGCCCGCAACAAAGAGGTTTTCGGCAATCCTGCGCGTCACGACCGCATCACCAACGGCGAAAACCGGCGCAATGTCACTGTCACGGTCCGCCGGTCCTCCCTTGGCCAGCACGCCCGCCACCTGATCCGCCGACAACCTGCGCACCGCCAGATCGCTGAGCGTACCTCTGTCCACGCCCGCCAGTTCGTCACGGCTCAGGACACCCGTCTGCACCAGAAGCGCGGCCAGCCCGCCCATCCATTTTTCGTAATAGCTGAAGGCCGTATAATCGCGCGGCGCAAGACACTCACGCGCGTGTCGCGACACGTCGATGTTCCATTTACCCAGACTGCCGGCAGCAAGGGTCAGCGCGAGGGCACGGGCGTGCCAATCCTCGTGAAACCGTTCGTCCTCGGGTTCGGGCACGACCGCGCCGTCGCCAAAACGCCCGCCCATATCATGTACACGGCTCATGGGGCTGCTCCGGCGACCGCGGTGCCGATCATACTGTCGCGGCTGACCAGATCCATCAGCGCCTCTTCGCTCCATCCATCGGTGTTTTCGGGGCGCATGGGCAGCACCAGATACCGGACTTCGGCGGTCGAATCCCAGACCCGCACCGCCGTATCATCGCCCAGACGCACACCGAAATCGGCAAGCACACGGCGCGGCTCACGCACGACCCGCGCGCGGTAGGCATCGGATTTGTACCACCCCGGCGGAATGCCGAGCAACGGCCACGGATAGCAGCTGCACAGGGTGCACACGACAATGTTGTGGGTATCGGCCGTGTTTTCGACAACCACAAGATGTTCTCCCTGCCGCCCGAAATACCCCATGTCGGCAACGGCCGTGGTTGCGTCATCGCGCAGCGCCTGCAAGAAGTCCGGCTCGCGCCACGCGCGGGCGACGACATGCGCGCCATTGCGCGGTCCGATCCTGTTTTCGTACGTATCGATGATCGCATCCAGCGCCGCAGGGTCGATCAGCCCCTTGTCTGTCAGAATGGTCTCGAGCGCCTTGACCCGGAGGGCGGGATCGGGGGGCAGAAGGGCGTGCGGGTGATCGTGGTCATGGCTGTCATGGGGCATGGCGCCAGATTGGCGCGCCGCCGCCGCGTTGTCCATTGCCGATCTGACACAAAACACCTTGCTTGCGTCTTGCCCATACCGGCAAACTTGCCTAGATACGGCCAAAGCCAAATCGCCCCAGCTGAGAAAGCCGCGCCCGTAATGGAAAATGTTGTCCTCATCGTCCACCTTCTTCTTGCCCTTGGCCTGATCGGCGTGGTGCTGCTGCAACGCTCCGAAGGGGGTGGGCTGGGTATCGGTGGTGGCGGCGGCGGCACATCGGGGCGCCCCCCTGCGACTCCAATGTCGAAAGTGACATGGATCCTTGCCGGTGCGTTCATCTGCACCTCGATGGCTTTGACCATTCTTGCCGCGCAAAAATCGGCGGGCACATCGGTGATCGACCGGCTGAGCACGACACCCCCTGCATTGAACGATACGGCGCCAACAGTGCCCGACACGGACAATCTGCTGCCCCCCGCGCAGGGCGACAACGCCCCGTTGGTACCGACCGTCGACTAAGGCCACAATTACAACAGCTTGAGGCATGGGCCAATATCGCAACATCATGTTGCGTGACCGCCCTTGCCTTGGCTTTCCGAATCCTGTTAAGCTTAAGTCCCGTGATGGTGCGGTTTTCGCACGTCTCAAGGCGGCATTTTCAGGCCCCCACATCTTGAGCAGACGCATACGCGCACGGGAGTTTACTTCGCATGGCACGCTATATTTTCATCACCGGCGGTGTTGTTTCTTCGCTTGGCAAGGGCCTTGCTTCGGCTGCGCTGGGTGCCCTGCTGCAGGCGCGTGGGTTCAGCGTGCGTTTGCGCAAACTCGACCCCTACCTCAACGTCGATCCCGGCACGATGTCCCCGTTCGAGCATGGCGAGGTTTTCGTCACCGATGACGGGGCAGAGACCGATCTGGATCTGGGCCATTACGAGCGCTTTACCGGTGTGCCCGCCCGCAAGACCGACAGCGTGTCGTCGGGGCGCATCTATTCGAACGTGCTCGAAAAAGAGCGGCGCGGCGACTATCTGGGCAAGACCATTCAGGTCGTTCCGCACGTCACGAACGAGATCAAGGATTTCCTCGCGGTCGGCGACGACGAGGTCGATTTCATGCTCTGCGAAAT
Organism: Sulfitobacter sp. S190; assembly: GCF_025141935.1. Classification (NCBI taxonomy): domain Bacteria; kingdom Pseudomonadati; phylum Pseudomonadota; class Alphaproteobacteria; order Rhodobacterales; family Roseobacteraceae; genus Sulfitobacter; species Sulfitobacter sp. S190. Next base: position 2,424,836 of record NZ_CP081120.1, read on the forward strand.
CGGGGGCACGGTGGGCGACATCGAAGGTCTGCCTTTCTTCGAGGCCATCCGCCAATTCAGCCATGACAAGCCGCGCGGGCAGTGCATTTTCATGCACCTGACGCTCCTGCCCTATCTCGCCGCGAGTGGCGAGCTGAAGACAAAGCCGACACAGCACTCCGTGAAGGAATTGCAATCCATCGGCATCGCACCCGACATTCTTGTGTGCCGCTCCGAACACCCGATCCCCGAAAAGGAGCGCGAGAAAATCGCCCTTTTCTGTAACGTGCGCAAAGAAGCGGTTGTGGCGGCCTATGACCTGAAATCAATCTACGAAGCGCCGTTGGCCTATCACGCGCAGGGTCTGGATCAGGCCGTTCTGGATGCTTTCGATATCTCGCCCGCGCCCAAGCCCGACTTGCGCGTCTGGAACGATGTGGCCGACCGTATCCACAATCCCGAAGGGGATGTGCGCGTGGCCATCGTCGGCAAATACACCCAGCTTGAGGATGCGTATAAATCCATCAAGGAGGCATTGACGCACGGGGGCATGGCCAATCGCGTCAAAGTGCATGTGGAATGGGTCGATGCGGAAGTATTCGACCGCGCCGAGGATGTCGCGCCGCACCTCGAGGGCTATCACGCGATCCTCGTGCCCGGCGGTTTTGGCGAGCGCGGCACGGAGGGCAAGATCAAGGCGGCCCAATACGCCCGCGAGCACAAGGTCCCCTACCTCGGCATCTGTCTGGGCATGCAGATGGCCGTGATCGAAGCGGCGCGCAACGTTGCCGGGCTCAGCGCGGCAGGATCGGAGGAATTCGATCACGAAGCAGGCAAAAAGCGTTTCGAACCCGTTGTTTACCATCTCAAGGAATGGGTTCAGGGCAACCACAAAGTGGAACGCAAGGTGGGCGACGACAAGGGCGGCACCATGCGGCTGGGCGCCTATGACGCGACGTTGCGCGAAGGCACCAAGGTGGCCGAAGTCTATGGCACCACCAGCATCGACGAACGCCACCGCCACCGCTACGAAGTGGACATCGCCTACCGCGAACAGCTTGAAAAAGCGGGCCTGTGCTTTTCCGGCATGTCACCCGATGGAAAGCTGCCCGAGATTGTCGAGTGGCCGGATCATCCGTGGTTTATCGGCGTGCAATTCCATCCCGAGCTGAAGTCCAAACCATTCGACCCGCACCCGCTGTTCAAGGATTTCGTGCGCGCGGCCAAAGAAAACTCGCGGCTGGTCTGAGGGGCCGGCGCAGTGCCTTTTCGCATTGCGCCCAAAGCTGCATCGGCTAATGCTTGGCCATGCTCAGCTATCAACATATCTATCACGCCGGCAATCTGGCCGACGTGCACAAACACGCGCTGCTGTCGTGGATGCTGGCGTATCTGGCGCGCAAGCCCAAGCCCTTCACCTATATCGAAACCCATAGCGGTCGTGCGCTTTATGATCTTGGCTCTGACCCCGCGCGCAAGACGGGCGAAGCGCAGGCCGGGATCGAACGCGTGGCCGGTCGGTTCGACCCCGATCACCCCTATGCGCGCGTACTGGCGGCGACCCGCGACACGCACGGGGCCCACGCCTACCCCGGATCGCCGATGATCGCCGCACATCTGATGCGCGAAACCGATCACATCCATCTTGCCGAACTCCACCCGGGTGAACACGCAGCCCTCGATCTGGCGATGTCCCCTTTTGGCGCAAAGACCCATCTGCGCGACGGCTTCGAAACCGCATTTGCGCTTTGTCCCCCGACACCGCGGCGGGGTCTTCTGCTCATCGACCCCAGCTTCGAGATCAAGTCCGACTATGCCGATCTGCCACGCCACATCGCCAAGTTGCACCGCGCGTGGAATGTTGGCATCATCGCGCTGTGGTATCCCATACTGACCAATGCCGCGCACAAGGACATGGCCGCGGCCCTGACGAGATCACACCCCGATGCACTGCATCACCAGGTTCGGTTCGCGCCCGCGCGTCCGGGTCACGGAATGATCGGATCGGGTATGTTCGTTCTCAACCCGCCCTACGGTGCAGACGAAGAAGCCGACCGGATCGGCCGTCTGTTCGCGCGGCTGTCGTAATGAATCGTTGAAAGGAAATGCGTTATGCCCAAAGGCTACTGGATCGGGAATATGGACGTGCGCGACGCGGAAACCTATGACAAATACCGCGCGGCAAACGCCAAGCCCTTTGCCGAATTCGGCGCTCGTTTTCTGGCCCGCGGCGGCACCCAGCAGGTGCGCGAAGGCGCCGCGCACGGCCGCACGGTCGTGATCGAATTTCCCAGCTACGCCGAGGCGGTGGCCTGCTACGAAAGCCCCGCCTATCAGGCCGCCAAGGATATCCGCATGTCTGTCGCGGACGGATCGCTCATTATTATGGAAGGCTACGACGGCTGAAATATGCTAGGCTGTCACCATGAGACAGCTTGCAGCCTTTCTGGCCCTTGCCCTGCCCCTGCCCGCTCTCGCTTGTGGGCAAATGGTCTGCGTCGTGAGCCCCGAGACGCTGAACCTGACCGAGATCATCACTTTCGATGACACCAAAAGCAGTTTCGGCCCCGGCCACCGTGTCGACGAGGTGCTGTCCGAACCGGGCGCGCGGTTCGGTGAACGCTTCGTGGGTCAAGTGTTGGACGGGGCGCCCCATGACGCCGTATCCGGAGAGGCGATTGGCCCGCTGACCCTGCTGGCCGGGGCCCCGGGGCAGAACCTGTCGGTCGTGACGTTCTGGGGGGTGAGCGTGCTCAACGGATACGGGCCTGCCGGCTATCCGCGCCGCGAGGCACAGGGCGAAGGGGCGATTGCCGTACTCTTTGACCGCGATCAATCCGCACTGTCCCTGCACATCAGGGGCGGCGAAGCGGGTGCCGCGCGTGTCCGGTTCCTGCGCCGCGATGGTGCGATGATCGCCGATCTGTCGGTCTCCCCGTTGGGAGAACACAGCATCGGTTTCCTGCGCGCGCAGGCGGGTGCGGACATTGCGGGGCTGGTGATCACCAATACCGATCCGCAAGGCATTGCGCTCGATACAATTCAGTTTGGAAAACCGCCCGACCTCAGCTAAAGCGGTTCTATGCTTGAACGACTTTTTCCACGCCGCAAACCCGATCCGAAACCGCTGCCGCAGCCCAACGCCCAACTGGCGCTCGGGGCTTTGCTTGTTCGTGTGGCTTTGGCCAACCGTCAGTATGTTGCATCCGAAGTGGCGCAGATCGACCGCATTCTGTCAGCGACATTCGCGCTTGGCCCGCTCGACGCGGCCAAATTGCGCGCCACCTGCGAAGCGCTGGAACGACAGGCCCCCGGCACGCCCGAATTCACCCAGATCCTGCGCGAGGAAGTCGACTATGCCCAGCGCAAGGCGCTTGCCGATGCCATGTGGGCCGTGGCTCTCGCCGACGGGGCGCGCGACAACGACGAAGAATCGACTTTGACCGCCATCGAAGAAGCCCTTGGCCTCAGCCCCGAAGACATCGCCGCCACTCGCGAAAACGCACTTAAATCGCCGAAGGGATTGTGACCGCCGCCGAGCGCTCTAAATAGACGGACATGTTTGCAGATTTTATAAAACGGCTGACCGACCCGGCCCCCGACACCCTGCCCGATGGCGATGCGCGATTGGCGCTGACGGCACTTTTGGTCCGCATCGCGCGGTCCGACAATGTCTATTCTCCGGCTGAAAAAGCGCGGATCAGCCAGATCGTCGAGCACCGCTACGCCCTCGCCCCCGCAGACCGCGATGCGCTTCTGGCTGACGCCGAAGGGCTGGAGGCCGAAGCTCCCGATACTGTCCGCTTCACCCGCGCGATCAAGGACGCCGTGGCCTACGATGACAGGCTCGCCGTGGTCGAGGCGATGTGGAAGGTCGTGCTTGCCGATGGCACACGCGCCAAGGAAGAAGACGCGCTGCTGCGGTTGGTGACCAATCTGCTTGGCATTTCCGACATGGACAGCAACCAGGCGCGCAAACGGGTCGAGGGCTGACGTAGCGGCACCGGAGCGCTTCTGCATTCCGCGTTGCGTTACGGCCGATTCTCACGTCATATACCGCCTGCAATTGGAAAAAGACGGCGCACGTGACAACTCAGACCCCCGTTATCGATATCCGCGACCTGCACAAGGCGTATGGCGCGCTCGAAGTGTTGAAGGGCGTTAGCATTGCCGCGCCCAAGGGGCACGTGATCTCGTTGATCGGGTCATCGGGGTCCGGTAAATCGACGCTGTTGCGCTGCTGCAATCTGCTTGAGGACAGCCAGCAGGGAGAAGTGCTCTTCAAGGGAGAACCCGTCACCTGGCGCGGCACCGGTGATCACCGCCGCCCGTCCGATCCCAAACAGGTTCTGCGCATTCGCACAAATTTGTCGATGGTGTTTCAGCAATTCAACCTCTGGGCCCATATGACGATACTGCAAAACGTCATGGAAGCGCCCGTCACCGTGCTGGGCCGCGAGCGCGGCGCGGTGGAAAAAGCCGCGCGTGCCTATCTCGAAAAGGTGGGCATCGGTGACAAATGCGATGTCTATCCGGCCCAGCTTTCGGGCGGCCAGCAACAGCGTGCCGCCATCGCGCGGGCGCTGTGCATGGAACCCGAAGCCCTGCTGTTTGACGAGCCGACTTCCGCCCTCGACCCCGAACTCGAACAGGAAGTCGTCAAGGTCATCAAGGATCTTGCCGCCGAGGGCCGCACGATGGTCATCGTGACACATGATATGAAACTGGCCGCCGATGTGTCGGATACCGTCGTATTCCTGCACCAGGGCCTGATCGAAGAACAAGGGGCGCCCGAACACGTGTTCGACAACCCCAAATCCGAACGTCTGCGCGGGTTTCTTTCTGCAACCCACGCTGCGTAACCCAAAAAAACAAACGGGAGACACCAAATGAAAAAAATCATTCTTGCCACAACGGCTTTGACCCTGTCCGCAGGGGTTGTATTGGCCGATGGCCACGCAAAAACCATCCGCATGGGAACCGAGGGCGCCTACCCTCCCTACAACTTCCTCGATGACAACGGCGAAGTCGCAGGCTTCGAACGCGAGCTGGGCGACAGGCTGTGCGCGCGCGCCGAACTGACCTGCGAATGGGTCACCAACGAATGGGACAGCATCATCCCGAACCTGGTGTCGGGCAACTACGACACGATCATCGCCGGCATGAGCATCACCGATGAGCGCGACGAGGTCATCGATTTCACCCAGCCCTACACACAACCCGATCCATCCGCCTATCTGGCCATGGGCGACGTCGATCCCGCCTCTGCCGTGATCGCGGCACAGACCGGCACCATTCAGGCCAGCCACGTCGCCTCCATTGAGGGCGCGACACTGGTTGAATTCGCAACCCCCGAAGAAACGGTTGCCGCAGTGAAAAATGGCGAAGCGGATGCGGTGCTGGCAGACAAGGCGTTTCTTGAGCCCGTCGCCGAAGCCGAAGCAGACCTCAGCCTCGTGGGCGAAGACGTCCTTCTGGGCGGCGGTATCGGCATGGGCCTGCGCGAAAGCGACGGTGATCTGCGTGAAAAATTCAATGCGGCCATCCAGTCCATGAAGGACGACGGCAGCCTGAACGCGCTGATCGAAAAGCACCTGCCCGGTTCGGCCACGTTCTGATCAAAACCGCGAAGGGGGGCGCTACGTGCCCTCCTTCATCTTGCCCTTAAACTCATTCCAAAATCCCGGCAGAGCGTTCCCATTTTCGACTTTTGCACCGATCCCGCCCAGCTTGAGGGCGCCAGATGGCTCAGCTGCTACCTGACGACGGGCAAGCATATGAACCTCTATTGGTCGGTCCTCACCGTTCTGGCCCTGTTGGGCATTACCGCGCCGGTGGCGCTGGCCTTCGGCTTCGGCGGCGCCTCGGCGGCGCGCTCCGGCTTTGCTCCGCTGCGCTGGATCGGAAAATCCTATATCGCGATCGTGCGCGGCGTGCCCGACATCGCATTTTTCCTGTTCTTCGTGATCGCCCTTGATCAGGGGATCGAATATCTGCGCCACCGCGCGTTGTGCCCCGATTGGGACCAACCGGTGCGGCAAGGCAATGACTTTATCGTCTGTCAGGCCGCCAAAATGCCCTTGGGCAGCGCGCCGCAATGGGTGCACGAAACTTACGGCTTTTCGCTGGCGGTGCTGACGTTTGCCATTGTTTTCGGGGCCTTTGCAGCGAATGTACTGTTTGGCGCGATGCGGGCCGTGCCACGCGCACAGCTAGAGACGGCGGAAGCCTACGGCATGTCCCCGCGCCAGACGTTCTGGCGGGTCCTCGTTCCGCAGATGTGGGTCTACGCTCTTCCCGGTCTGGGAAACCTGTGGATGGTCCTGATCAAGGCGACGCCGCTGCTGTTTTTGCTCGGCGTCGAGGATATCGTCTACTGGGCTCGCGAACTCGGCGGCTCCAAAACACCGCGCTTTACCGACTATCCGCATCCCGACTGGCGGATGTGGTACTTCCTTGCGCTTTTGGTGTTCTACCTCTGCTTCACACGGGTGTCGGAAATCGTGATCGCCCGTCTCATGACGCGGCTCACGCGCGGACAGGCGACAACCGGCGGCGAAGCGCAAAGGAAAGCGGCATGAGCTGCCTGCAGACCATTCAGGATTACGCATTGCGCTCCGTGGGATTTGGCGAACGCCTGCTCCCGCGCGAGGATTTCACCCTGTGCGAACAGTTTACGCTGATCGGCTCCGGCATGATCTGGAACATCTATTTCGGCGTCGTCGCACTGATCTTCGGTTTCTTCTTTGCCACCGCCCTGGCGCTGGGTAAGGCCAGCACGCGCACCATTCTGCGCAAGCCGAGCGAATGGTTCATCTTTATCTTCCGCGGCTCCCCGCTCTTCATCCAGTTCTTTTTCGGCTACTTCGCCTTCCTCAGCTTGAAATCGCAATTCGCCTTTTTCGACCCGTTCACCGCCGCGTGGCTCGGGGCCTTGATCGTCTTGTTCTGCAACACCTCCGCCTACTCGGCCGAGATTTTCTACGGCGCGTTGCAGTCGATCCCAAAAGGCGATGTGGAAGCGGCCGATGCCTACGGGTTGTCCGGCACGCCACGGTTCAAGCGGATTGTCTGGCCCACCATGCTGCGTCTTGCCTGGCCGGCCTATACCAATGAGGCGATCTTTCTGTTCCACGCCACCACGCTGGTCTTTGTGTCGAGCTTTCCCGCGTGGCAACAACGCGGTGATGCGCTGTATTACGCCAGCTATTTCGCGGACAAGACGTTCAATCCGTTCATCCCCTATCCGATCCTTGCGGGTTACTTCATTCTGCTGACGCTCGTGGTCATCGGCATTTTCGGTGCGGTGAACAAGCGGTTGAACCGCCACCTGCCCGCAGAACGCCGCCGCAAAATGCGCTTGCGCCCTAATCTGATCCGGTAGTAATATTTGATCAAATCATTCCGGTGGCGCTGACCGCGGAACAGGCACCTCATCGCCCCTGCGATACCAGCGCCCCATTCAGGTGATCTATGCACAACTGGCTTCGCAAAAACCCCTCCGTCCGCACCATCCGTGTGGCGGCAGCGGACCTGAACGGTGTGCCTCGCGGCAAGCGCATCCCCACCCGTTTTGCGGATAAGGTCGTTCAGGACGGCACACGTTTCCCGATGTCGGTGCTGAACCTCGACATTTGGGGCGAAGATATCGACGACAGCCCGCTTGTTTTTGACACGGGCGATCGGGACGGCGTTCTCAAACCGACGGAACGTGGCTTCATGCCGATGCCGTGGCTCGATGCGCCTTCCGCGCTGCTGCCGATCTGGATGTTCCACGAGGACGGGCGCCCCTACGCAGGCGATCCGCGCCATGCCTTGCGTGCCGTGCTTGACCGGTTCAAGGCCCGTGGGTTGACGCCCGTTTGCGCGGTCGAGCTGGAGTTCTTCCTGATCGACGATTCCGGTCGCAAGCTGCAAATCCCGCCCTCGCCCCGATCCGGCAAGCGGCGCAAGGGTGCCGATACGCTCTCGATCCGTGCGCTGGACCAGTTCGACCAGTTCTTTACCGACCTCTACGATGCCTGCGAGGAAATGGACATTCCCGCAGATACCGCGATCTCCGAAGCCGGTCTGGGCCAGTTCGAAATCAACATGATGCACTGCGATGACGCGCTGCGCGCCGCCGATGATGCGTGGCTGTTCAAGATGCTGGTGCGGGGTCTTGCGCGCCGTCACGGGTTTGCCGCCAGTTTCATGGCGAAACCCTACGCCGACTATCCCGGCTCGGGGCTGCATACGCATTTTTCGGTGCTTGATGCCGATGGGGCCAACGTCTTTGACAACGGGGGGCCCGAAGGCACCGATGTCATGCGCCATGCCGTCGCGGGCTGTCTGCAGGCCATGCCCGGCTCGGCCCTGATCTTTGCCCCCCACGCCAACAGCTTTGACAGGATCGTGCCGGGCAGCCACGCGCCCACGGGCGTCAGCTGGGCCTATGAGAACCGCACATCGGCGATCCGCATCCCGTCGGGAAATCCGGCCGCCCGTCGCATCGAACACCGCGTGTCGGGCGGTGACGTGAACCCCTACCTGATGCTGGCCGCGGTCCTCGGCGCTGCGATCGGAGGGATCGAGGATGCCGCCGAGCCCCCTGCGCCAATCAGCGGCAACGCCTATGCCGCGGATTTGCCGCAAATCCCCACCGACTGGAAAACCGCGATCGACACCTTCGAGACCGATCCTCATATCGCCCGCATCTTTGCGCCCGAGTTGATCCGCAATATGGTGCTGACCAAACGGCAGGAACTGCATTACATGCACGAGCTGACCCCGGCGGAGCGGGTCGAAATCTATCTGGATACGGTGTAGCCATGAAAATCGGAATCTTGCAGGCGGGTCATTCCCCACAGGCTCTTTTTGGTCCGGCGGGCGACTATGGATCGCTCTTTACCAAGCTGCTCGACGGGCACGGTTTCGATTTCGAAATTTTTTCTGTTGTGGACGGGGTGTTCCCCGCGGGCCCGCAGGCCGCCGATGGCTGGCTGATCACCGGCTCCAAACACGGCGCGTACGAAGATCTCGACTGGATTGCGCCGCTCGAAGACCTGATCCGCGAGATCGACGCAGCCAAGTTACCGCTTGTCGGGATCTGTTTTGGTCATCAGATCATCGCGCAGGCACTGGGCGGAAAGGTTGTGAAATTCCCCGGCGGCTGGTCCGTGGGGCGCACGGAATACATGCTGGACGGCAAAGCCGTCGCCCTGAACGCATGGCATCAGGATCAGGTGATCGAACGGCCTGCCGCGGCGCGTGTTGTCGGATCGTCGGCATTTTGCGAAAACGCGATGCTGGCCTACGGTGACCAGATCTGGACCGTGCAGGCCCATCCCGAATTCCAATCGAGCTTTGTCGACGGTCTGATACGCACCCGCGGCAAGGGCGTCGTGCCCGAAGCGCAGCTGCAGGCGGCGCGCGACACGCTCGATCTGCCGAACAACAACACCGATATCGCGGCCCACATCGCCGGATTTTTCAAGCAGAAAGCGAGGGCCTGATGGCCGACTGGAAAGACGATCTGCCCCCCGCGGCGCAGCAGTATTTGCAAGACCGCCGTCTGGACGAAGTGGAATGTGTCATCCCCGATCTGCCGGGCATCGCGCGCGGCAAGGCGGTCCCGGCGTCCAAATTCGCGCGGCAGGATCAGTTTCACCTGCCCGACAGCATTTTCTACCAGACGATCACCGGCAACTGGGGCGAAGCGGCGGGCGACGAAGGGTTCATCGAAAAAGACATGATCCTCAAGCCCGATATGTCGACAGCGACGGCCGCCCCCTGGACCGGAGACTGGACACTGCAGGTCATCCATGACGCGTACGACCGCAAGGACAATCCCGTCCCCTTCAGCCCGCGCAATGTGCTCAAGCGGGTTGTCCAGCTTTATCGCGACAAGGGCTGGGAGCCGGTTGTCGCCCCCGAAATGGAATTTTTCCTCGTCGGTCGCAATCTCGATCCCGCCCACGAGATCAAACCGATGATGGGGCGGTCCGGCCGGCCCGCAGCGGCACGGCAGGCCTATTCCATGACCGCGGTGGACGAATTCGGCCCCGTGATCGACGACATCTACGATTTTGCCGAAGCACAGGGGTTCGAAATCGACGGCATCACGCAGGAAGGCGGTGCGGGCCAGCTGGAGATCAATTTGCTGCACGGTGATCCGGTGCGTTTGGCCGACGAGGTCTTCTATTTCAAGCGCCTGATCCGCGAGGCGGCGATGCGGCACGATTGCTATGCCACCTTCATGGCTAAACCCATCGCGGACGAGCCGGGCTCGGCGATGCACATCCACCATTCGGTGCTCGATGCCGACACCGGGGCGAACATCTTTTCCGGCCCGCAAGGGGGCGAGACTGACGCGTTCATGCATTTCATCGCCGGATTGCAGAACCACCTGCCCGATGCGCTCGCTGTAATCGCGCCTTACGTCAACAGCTACCGCCGATACGTCAAGGACCACGCCGCCCCGATCAACCTCGCGTGGGCGCGCGACAACCGCACGACAGGCATCCGCGTGCCGCTGTCGGGGCCCAGCGCGCGGCGGGTGGAAAACAGGCTCGCGGGGATGGACTGCAACCCCTATCTGGGGATCGCGGCGTCTCTGGCCTGCGGATATCTGGGCCTGACCGAAAAGCGCAAACCCGAAGCCGAATTCAAGGGAGACGCCTACGGCGGCGACGGTGACATCCCGCGCACCATGGGCGAGGCCTTGCGCAAATTCGACGCCGCCACAGCGCTGCACGAGGTGCTCGGACCGGAATTTGCCCGCGTGTATTCGATCGTCAAGGATGCCGAATACGATGAATTCCTGATGGTGATTTCACCGTGGGAGCGCGAGCATCTGTTGCTGAACGTCTGATTGCGCATGCGGGGGGCCACGTGATGAACCTACTTTATGCAAACGATAAGGCGGGCACCTATCCCGAAAGCTGGTACGCGGCCACGGCGGATGCTTTGCCGTTTTTCGAGCCGATGCGCGGCGCGCAAAAAGCCGACGTCTGCATTGTGGGCGCAGGCTACACCGGATTGTCGGCGGCGCTGCACCTTGCGCAGGCAGGTCGCGATGTTGTGTTGCTTGACGCCCAACGCGTCGGGTTCGGCGCGTCCGGGCGCAACGGCGGTCAGCTCGGCTCGGGTCAGCGCATGGAGCAGGACGCGCTCGAAGGCTTGATGGGTGCTCCCGAGGCCGCCAAGCTGTGGGAGCTTGCCGAAGAGGCCAAGACACTGGTCAAGGATCTGATCGCGGCCCACGACATCGACTGCTATCTCAAGCCCGGTATCGCCTATACCGCCTCGACGGACGCTGATGTGCGCCATTTGCATGAGTACGCGCAGTTCCTCTCGGACCGCTACGGCTATGACCAGATAGACACGCTGGATCACGCGGCACTGCAACAGGTGTGCCGGTCACCCGACTTCCGCGGCGGCATACTCGATATGGGGTCCGCACATCTGCACCCGCTGCGCTTTGCGCTTGGGCTGGCGCGGGCTGCGGCCAAGGCGGGCGTGCGTATCCACGAACGCTCGGCCGTGCACCGCATCGATGAAGGCACCCCCGCTACCGTGCGCACCGACGCGGGCCATGTGGTTGCGGATCACGTCATTCTGGCATGCAACGGGTATCTTGGCGGCCTGAACCGCAACGTCGCCGCGCGGGTGATGCCGATCAACAATTTCATCGCGGCCACCGAACCTCTGGGCAGTCGCGCTCAGGACATCCTGCCGCGCGATGTTGCCGTCGCCGATAGCCGGTTCGTGGTCAATTACTTCCGGTTAAGCCACGATGGTCGTCTCCTGTTCGGGGGCGGTGAAAGCTATGGCTACCGGTTTCCGAAAGACATCGCCGCGAAGGTGCGCAAACCGATGTCGGTGGTCTTTCCCCAGTTGCGCGATGTCCGGATCGACTACGCATGGGGCGGCACATTGGGCATCACTATGAAACGCATGCCCTACCTGGCACGGTTGGGCGCGAACATGTTGTCGGCCTCGGGCTACAGCGGTCACGGTGTCGGGACCGCCACCCATGCGGGGGCCTTGATGGCGCAGGTCATCGCGGGCGATAGCGATGGCTTTGACCTCATGGCGCGGGTGCCGAATACCCCCTTCCCCGGAGGGCCGGCGATGCGCAACCCGATGCTCGTTCTCGCGATGAGCTGGTATGCCATGCGCGACAGGCTCGGCATTTAACCCACCCGATGTGACGTATTTTTTATCTCGGACGCCTTGGCGTCGCCATATTCTTGTTTTACAAAATTGAAAACACGGATTCGGAGTTTTGAAATATGCGGCTTCCAGACATTCACCAGGCAGAACCCCTCCCGGACGCCGTGCGCAGCGAGGTCGACCGCCTCCTGCGCACCGGCGATCTGTTTCGCTATACCGCCGAGGCCGACGCGCCTGCGACGCTGCTGGAAACCGAATTCGCCGCCATGATGGGCGTCAAATACGCGTTGGCGGTCTCCTCCTGCTCGGCGGCGTTGTTCTTGTCGCTCAAGGCGCTTGACCTGCCCCGCGACGCCCGTGTGCTGATCCCGGGCTTCACCTTTGCGGCCGTACCGTCGGCCGTGGTACATGCCGATTGCCAGCCTGTCTTGTGCGAAGTCGACGCGACCTACCGCATCGACCTAGAGGATTTCGCAGCCAAGCTGGCGGGTGTCGACGCCGTCATCATCAGCCACATGCGCGGGCATACGTCAGACATGGACGCTATCCTGCGCCTGTGCGAGGCCGCGGATGTGCCGATGATCGAAGATGCGGCCCACTCGCTGGGGACGATATGGCGTGGACGGCGCATCGGCACACTGGGGCGCATCGGCTGTTTTTCCTTCCAGAGTTACAAGATGATCAACGCGGGCGAAGGGGGCATCCTCGTCACCGACGATGCCGATCTGGTCGCCCGCGCCATCATCATGTCCGGCGCGTACGAACATAACTGGAAAAAGCATCAGGCCCTGCAAGAGGCGTTTGCCACCCACCAGAACCGGCTCCCCCTTTATAATCTGCGGCTGAACAATCTATCGGCGGCGCTGGTGCGGGCACAGTTGCCGGAACTGCCGCGCCGCGTTGCGGACGGTCGGCGCAACCATGATCTGGTGGCCGGTCTGCTGGCCACATCGCCGCATATCTGCGTACCCTCACCGCTGCCGGGCGAAGAACGCGCACCGGATTCGATCCAGTTCAATCTGGTCGGGCTGGACACCGCCGGGATCGCCGCTTTTGCCGACCGCGCGGCAGCTGCGGGCGTCAAGGTTCAGGTGTTCGGTCTAAGTGCGGACAACGCGCGCGCCTTCTGGAACTGGAAATTCATCGACGATCTGCCGGACTTGCCGCAGACGCGCGCGATGCTGATGCAGGCCTGCGACGTACGCCTGCCCGTCCAACTGACGCCCGATGACTGCCATGCTGTTGCGCAGGTGCTGCTCGACGCCGTGTCAGACGTCAGCAAAGCTGCCGCCTGACATCCGCGCGCTTATTTCAGCTTCGACAATTTGTCCTGAAGCTCGGACAACTGGCGCTTGATCGCGTCCAGATCCTCGGTTTTTTCCGCAGGCTTGGCCGTGGGCGCGGCTTCTGCTTCGCCGGGGCCCGTGGTGCCCCCTTTCCAGCCGCTGGTCATCGCCTTCATGAACGCCTGTTGCTGCGCCTGCATTGCCTCGAAGCCGGGCATGCTGGACAGCGGGTTCATGGTGCTCATGTTTTCCATCACCTTGGCCTGCCCGTCGCGCAGCATCGAAAAGCTCTGCTGCAGGAATTCGGGCACGACGCTGACGCCGCCCGTCATATAGCTGCGCACCAGATCGTTGAGCACATCGACCGGCAAGACGTTTTCGCCCCGGCTTTCGTGTTCTGCAATGATCTGAAGAAGATACTGGCGTGTCAGGTCGTCACCGCTCTTGAGATCGACGATCTGGACCTCGCGGCCATCACGGATGAACCCGGAAATATCCTCAAGCGTCACGTAATCGCTTGTTTCGGTATTATAGAGCCTGCGGCTCGCGTAACGCTTGATCAATAGGGGCTTGCCCGTTTCAGCCACGTAATGTCCTCCCCGACGCGGTTTGCTGCATTGCAGCCTAGACGTGGCCCGCGCAAAAAGAAAGGGCGAGCTGTTTCCAGCCCGCCCCGACGCATCCCGACAAAATCGGGGTTTGCGCTCAAAACCCAGCGATTACTTCGCTGTTGCTTTTTTCGCAGCTGCCTGCACGTCGTTGGACGCTTTGGCCATCGCTGTTGTCGCTTCGTCGGACATGTCTTTGCCCGCAGCCATCATCAGCTCGACCGTATCCATTTGCACTTTCTTCGCGACTTCGGCGAATGCTGCCATGTGCTCGGCGGCTGTTTCGCTGTATGCGGTCGCGAAATCTGTCATCGCTTTGGCGTAATCCGCAGGCTCTGCTTTCGCTTTCGCCATGTCGGACAGTTTTGCAACGGTGTCTTTTGTCCAAGCCGAGGAAATCTCGGTGGATTTTTCAACAGCCGACAGCGCCACGCTGGACAGTTTTTCGTTCAGTGTCGCGGTTGTCTTGAAGGAAGCTTCCATCGCGGAGGTGTCCACAGGGAATGCGCCCATCATGTCTTTCATCATCGCGGTCATGTCTGGTGTCTTCGTAGCCATTGTCATAATCCTTTGTTTGCGTCAGTGCGGGGGCCATCCCCCAGCGTTTCTGCGTCTGCAAACAATATAGATGCTGCACTGCGGCATTTCAAGCTTTTTCTGCAGTGCAGCATAAGCCGCCAGATTGTCAATAAAATGCTTTCGGATCAGCCCCTTGCCTTTACGGCAACGTAGGTTCCCGGCGCGTCGCCCAAAATTTTTCTATCGCCCTCACCGGGATTTCGGGCAGGAATCATCTTGCCTGAGCGGCGTTTGAGCCACTTTTCCCAACGGGGCCACCACGACCCCTTGTGGAACTTCGCGCCTTCCAGCCAGTCTTCGTACTGCAGGTCCAGATCGGTATTGGTGTAATGCCCGTATTTGCCTTTGCTGGGCGGATTGACGATGCCCGCGATATGGCCCGACTGCGTCATGATAAACGTCTTGTCGTCGCTGCCCATCTGCTGGACCCCGCGGTAGCTGTCTTTCCACGGCGCGATGTGATCGGTTTCGCACGCGATGGCGCAGACGGGAACGTCGACATCGTCCAGCGAGAGCCTCTCCCCGCACAGATCAAAGCCGCCTTCGGCAAGCTCGTTGCGCTGGCACAGGCCGCGCAGATACTGCATCGCCATCTTGGCAGGCAGGTTTGCGCCGTCTCCGTTCCAGTACAGCAGGTCAAAGGCAGGGGGCGTCTCTCCCATCATGTAGCTTTTGACAGCGGGCCCGTAGACCAGATCATTGGACCGCAGGAACGAAAACGTCCGCGCCATGATGATCGACGGCAACATCCCCTTGTCGCTTGTTTCCGCCTCTATCCCGTCGATGAAGTCATCCGTCAGGAAGGGCTGGAATTCTCCCTGATCGCCGAAATCGGTCAAGGCCGTGAACAAGGTGGCAGATTTGATCGACCGGTCACCGCGCTTTTTCATCAGGGACAGGGTCAATGACAAAGTGGTGCCCGCGATGCAGTAGCCGACCGCGTTGACCTTATCCTCGCCCGTGATCGCCTTCACTTCGCGGATCGCGGTCATGTAGCCATCCTCGACATAATCTTCCATCCCTACGTCACGGTAGGTGCTGTCGGGATTGACCCAGGACACCATGAACAGCGTATAGCCCTGATCCACGATCCATTTGACCAGACTGTTCTGCTCCTTGAGATCGAGAATATAGAACTTGTTGATCCATGGCGGAAAGATCACGACGGGCGTCTTGTGGACGTCTTCGGTGCTCGGCGCGTACTGGATCAATTCGAACATCCGGTTGCGGAACACCACCTTGCCCGGCGAGGTCGCAATGTTACGGCCCAGCTCGAAAGCATCCTCATCGGCCAGACGCACGATCATTTCGCCGTCGTTGGCTTCCAGATCGGCAATCAGGTTCTCCAGCCCCCGGATCAGGCTCTCGCCCTCCGTCTCGACCGCGCGCTGCAGGGCATCGGGATTGGTGGGCAGGAAATTGGTCGGGCTCATCATGTCGATGATCTGGCGACTGAAGTATTGCAGCCGCTGCTTTTCGCGCGGATCCATATCGTCCACGTCCTCGACGGCCTGCCGCAGGGCGTCGGCGTTGATCATGTACTGTTGCTTGACGAAGTTGAAATAGGGGTGCTTTTCCCACATCGGGTTGGCAAACCGCCGGTCCGCGGGGGTGCGGTCCTCCGGGGCTTTCAGCTCTCCGCTGGCCAGCGCCTGTTGTGCCTCGACAAAGTGGGTGACGGATTTTGTCCAGTACTCGAGCTGGTGTTCGATCAGCTTGGCCGGATTGTTCATCGCCTCGCTCATATAGGCCTGTGCTGCTTTTGCGAACAACTCTTGATTCGGGCCATCCAGCGCGGGCTGGTGTGTGGACCGGTGCGTCAGCACGTGGCTCAAACGCTCGCGTAACGCATCAACTTTACTGAGGTTTTCTGTCATCCGTGCCAACGAAGCCGCAGTTGGTTCACCATTTTGCGTCGTATCGGTTGTCATATCAAACCTTCCGTCATATCTTTGCACCTGCAGCATTTGCGTCGCCCGCGGTCGAGGGGGAGTGACGGGTCGCCCGATTGTCGGGCTTTGAGTACAGGAGTTCCCCAATGCGCTTTATGGCATCTTACGACCTGATGGAGACAATCCGCAACACGAACCAGTGGCTCGGTGCCTCTGCCCTTGCGATGGCATCCTACCCCGCCGTTTCTATCTTTCCCAACCCAGCGTTGCAATGGATGGGCGCGTGGGGCGAAGTGACCGAACGGACATTTTCGCGCATGGTCCTGAAACCGGACTGGAACATCCCGCCTTTCGTCGGCGCGACCGGTCAGGACCGCATGGTCACGGAAGAAATCGAAATCGCCGGTGACTTTGGCGACCTGCTGCATTTCCGTGTGCAGGGACGCACCAGCAAGAAACGCAAGGTTCTGCTGGTCGCGCCGATGTCGGGCCACTACGCCACGCTGTTGCGCTCCACCGTGATCAGCCTGCTGCCGGATTGCGATGTCTACATCACCGATTGGCACAACGCGCGCGACATTCCCGTCAGCGCGGGCAAATTCGATGTCGAAGATTACACCATGTATCTGGTCGACTACATGCGCCACCTTGGCCCCGACACCCATGTGATCGCCGTGTGCCAGCCCGCGCCTCTCACTTTGGCCGCGACTGCGTATCTGGCCGAAGAAGACCCGGACGCACAGCCCCGCACGCTCACCCTGATCGGGGGGCCGATCGACCCCGACGCGGCGCCGACCGAAGTGACCGACTTTGGCCATTCCGTCACCATGGGCCAGCTCGAAGAGCTGATGATCCAGCGCGTGGGCTTCAAATATGCGGGCGTCGGACGTCTGGTCTATCCCGGATTGCTACAGCTTTCGTCCTTCATCTCGATGAACATCGACACCCATCGCGATGCCTTTATCGGGCAGATTAAGCGCGTGGCGACCGGCGATGCGCACGAGCACGACAAGCACAACAAATTTTACGACGAATATCTGGCCGTTATGGACATGCCTGCCGAGTTTTACCTCAGCACCGTCGACCGCGTGTTCAAACGGGGCGAGATCGCCAAGAACCAGTTCACCGTGCGCGGCAAAAAGGTCGATATCGGCAAGATCACGACCGTTGCGGTAAAGACCGTCGAAGGCACCAAGGATGATATTTCGGCGCCCGGGCAATGCGTGGCCGCACTTGACCTGTGCAGCGGGCTTCCGGCTAACAAAAAGGCCAGCCATGTCGAAGAAGGCGCGGGCCATTACGGTATCTTCGCCGGTAAAAGCTGGCGCAACAACATCCGCCCTCTGGTGCTGAACTTCATTGACGCCAACGACGGACCGCCCGCCAAGAAAGCGCGCAAGCAAAAGGCAGCAAACAAGAACGCCGCGGCCTGACGCCATGACGGACGTCAGCTTTTCGTGCGTCTGTGGCAAGATTTGCGGCACTGTTCTTCAGGCCGGTCCCGCGCGCGGCACCCACGCGCAGTGCCACTGCAAAAGCTGCCGTCGTGGCGAGATCCAGAAAGCGCCGGATGCCGAGGCGCCGGACCTGATCGGCATTTATCAGACCTCGCCGCACCTGCTGCGCATTGAAACAGGCAAAGACCTGCTTGGCGCGTTTTCCTATGGCCCCCGCAATCTGCTGCGCTGGTATGCGACGTGCTGCGGCAGCGCGATGTTCAATTCGCCGCGCAATCCGAAAATGGCATTTGTCGGCATACGCACGGATCGGTTGGCAGACACGGACGCAATCGGACCCGTGACAGGCAGGGCATTCGTGCCGACCAAGGGCGGCAAGACACGCCATGAAGGTCTGCGCACGCTCGTCGTCAACGCGGTCACCCGCATTCTTGGCAACAGGTTCTCTGGCCGCTGGAAAGAAACGCCCCTGTTCGATTTGCCCGATGCCACACCCGTGGCCTCCGTCGAAGTCATCGCGCCCGCAGACAGGGCTCGCGTGACGGCGTAGGCCGCTATTGCAGGACGTAGGGTTGCGCCAACCATTCGCGCAGCGCCGCTGTCGTTTCGTCCGGCTGTTCCAGCGTCGGCAGATGCCCCGCGCCCTCCAGCACATGCAGTTTCGCATAGGGGATCAGTTCGGCCATGAATTCATGGCGCTTGACCGGGCATAGCGCGTCATGCGCACCGCACAGCACGAGCGCCGGCACCTTGCATTTGCGCAGCGTGACCTGCTGGTCCTTGCGCCGCTGCAGCACGCGGGACTGGCGGATGAACGTATCGGGGCCCAACGTCTGTGCCATTTCCATGACCAGATCGAGGATTTCGGACCGGAACGGCCCCGGCGCGAGGTAATTCGGCTTCATCTCGTCGCGCATAACCTCAAGCAGCCGACCCGACCGGACCTTGACGATCTGCGGTTCGCGATTGGCCGCAACCACCGGGGTTTCGGCAAGCGGGTTGGTGTCCATCAGCGCGATGCGGCTCACGCGGTCGGGGGCGCGGCGCAGGATTTCCATCGCGACGATACCGCCCATCGACAACCCGGCAAGCGCAAATCTCTTGGGCAGGATATCCAGCAGCCCCGAGGCAATCTCCTCGACCCTGTCGCCCTGGGTGATCGGGGCCACCATCACGGCCGTATCCGCCGAAAGCTCTGCAATCTGCGGGCCGAACAGCCGCGCATCGCACATCATGCCCGGCAAAAGGACCAACGCCTCACCCATATTCGTGCTCTCCTGATTTGCCCGTCGTGCGTAGGTAGACACGCAATGCCGCAAGCTTCAAGGCGGCGCAACCGCCTGCGGCGATCACGGATAGGCGATGCCGCGAAACGGTGGAAAATCGCCGTAGCGCGCGCGCCGTACCTCCGGCGCTTCCGTCGGTTCATGGCCTGCCCGCAGCAACAGTCCGCGCGGGGCGATATAGCTCGAAATCGTGCGCAACGGTTCGGGACGCCAGACAAGGTTGAAGGCCGCCAGCTTCGGGAAAAACCACATTTCGGAGTAAGGCAGATGATCGTGCACCCACCACGCCAGATCGCGCCAGTCACGGCCCTTGTCATACTGGTCGGCAAACCACGGGATCACCAATGACGTGCCCGCGATGGGCGGTCCGGTCCAATCCCAGATATGGCATTCGATGGGGTTATCGCTGCGCGCGCAGTTCAAACCGTTATCATTGCCAAAGGTGTTGAGCGCCGCCGACCTGTAGCCCGACCGTATTGCGATCCGGCCGAAAGTCTCCTCCAGCGGGTCGAGCAGGTCCTGACACAGGCGTCGACCGTGGGCGATGGCCACATCCGGTCGATCGGGGATATTGGGGATCCCGTGAAACGCGCCGATCTCGCTCATCAGAAAGTCCCGCATGTAGAAATGACGCGACAGCCGCACGCGGCCCAGGGTCTCGAGGCTCCACATGCTGGCAGGTCTGCGCATCAGCCGTAGCCGTTCCAGCGAACCGCGCCATTGGGGCCCAGCGCCGAGAACGGATTGTGCGCCACTTCCCAAATGTGGCCCTCGGGGTCTGCGAAATAGGCGATGAAGCCACCCCAGAACACCTCCGAGGGATCGCGCAAAATCCGCGCCCCCGCGTCGTGTGCCCGCGTCACCAGGGCGCGTACGGCATCGGCACTGTCGACGTTATGGGAAAACGTGCTGGCACCGCGCCCCAGCGTTTCGACCGGAACACCGATGTCCTCGGCCAGCTTGTTCAGCGGATACAGCCCCAGCGTCTGCCCGATCAGATCGAAGGCAATGACACCATCGGGGCTGTCTACGCGGGTCCAGCCCAAGGCCTCGTAGAAAGCGGCGAGTGCTTCGGGATCGCGGGCGCCAAGCGTGACGAGGCTGATACGCTGGTCCATCGTCAAAGCCCCTCGACCCAGCGCAGAATTTCGTTGGTCACTGGTTTCGTCTGGCCCGGCGAGACGATATCGCCAGCGAGGACGTGGGCGGAGGGGTCATCGCTTTCACCCAATGCGGGTTTATAGGCCACGACAGGGCCACCCCATTCGGCCATTGCAGCCTGCGTTGCTTCGGCGCTCACCACCTTGTCGTCATCGGCGAAAATGAAGAGTGCGGGGGCCGTGGCCGCACGCAGGTCCAACCCGTTGACCGCTTTGACCAATGCCGCCATCGGCATCACGGCGACGCTGGGGTATTCGGTCGACCAATAGCGCTCCTGCGCATCGTTGAGCGGCTCGAAGCTGCGCCGCTCGCCCGCGACAATCGGCAGCCAGTAGCGCGCCGCGGGAAAGGTCAGCAGCGGGGCCATGGGGTTGTTGACCGCGAAGTTGGGCGAAATCAGAACGTGACCCGCGACGCCCTCGCTCAGCGTAGGGTCAACGGCAGTCGCCGCCGCCAGCGTGCCGCCCGTGCTGGTCGAGATGACCAGCACCCGTTCGCCCACGCGTTTCGCAATTGCCAACGCCTCGACGGTGTCTTCCATCCAGGCCGCGACCGACCCTTCGGCCATCGCGTCCCCACTGCGGCCATGTCCGCGCAGCCGCGTCAGCACAAGATTCGCACCCAGCGCGTCCGCGACCACATCCGGGACCGGGCGGATTTCCTGTGCCGTGGCGGAAAAGCCGTGCAGATACACCACCGACCACGGGGTTTTTTCTTCTGGTGCACCGGCCCAGATCACCTGCTTTTGCACGCCGTCCGTAATATCGTCGAACGCCGCCTCTCTCGCGGCGAGATAGGTATCCACGCCGTCCTCCAGCACCGTATCGTCGAAGGATGCCGTCAGCGCCGCATCCTCATAGGGGCCGAAAATCCACAGCGCCAGAACCGCCACCACCAGCAAGACCATCAACCGACCGGTCCATTTCAGCAGCTTTTTCATCGCATGACCTCCTCTACGGCATTTTCAATCAGCGCCAGGCACGGGCCATCCGAAAACCGGTGATCGGCGTCCTTGACCAACAGGAGTTGCATGTCAGGGCTGTTGGCGTGGGCCAGAAGCGATGTCGCAACCTCGACGCTGACGGCGGTATCTGCGGTGCCTTGCAGCAATCGCACCGGAAATGGCAGATCGAGCCGCGCGCGCAGCACCAGATGCGCACGCCCGTCGTCGATCATGCGCTTGGTCACGATATAGGGTTCCATGTAGTCGGAGGGCAGCGCAATCTGGCCGACGCTGTCCAATTCGGACCGCTGGCTGTCGGTAAAGCCCGCCCACCAGCCGTCTTCAGTGAAATCGGGTGCTGCGGCGATACCGACCATGCCCGCGATCCGTTCGGGCCGTGCGCGGGCCAGCAGCAGGGCCTGCCACCCCCCCATGGAAGATCCGACAACCACGATATCGCCGTCGATCAGCGTGTCGATGACGGCAAGTGTATCTTCGTGCCAGTCACCGATGCACCCTTGCTCGAACGTGCCGCCTGACATCCCGTGGCCGGAATAGTCAAACCTCAGAAAAGACTGCCCTTTTGCCCGTGCCCATGCCTCGAGATGAATGGCTTTCGTGCCCTCCATGTCCGACTTTAACCCGCCGAGGAAAACCAGCGTGGGCCCGTGACCGTCCAGCCGGTGATAGGCAAGGCGCCTGCCTTGCGGCGTGTCGAAATAGGATGGGTCTGACATGGCGTGCTCCGACTGTGGCTTGGAGGGATCATGCGCCCCGGCGGACGGGGGCGCAACCGCTGACGCAGCGGTTTGATTAAGTGACCATCTTGTCACGTGACTAATAAGTAACCTATAAGTGATTCCCATGGACGCGATATTCAAATCCCTCGCCGATCCGGCCCGGCGCACGCTGCTCGATGCCCTGCGCGAGAAAGACGGCCAATCACTGGGCGAGCTGACCGAGCTGCTGGAGATGTCACGTTTCGGCGTGATGAAGCATCTGGGTGTGCTGGAGGACGCAGGGCTCATCGTGTCGCGCAAACAGGGGCGGTTCAAATACCACTATCTCAACGCCCTGCCCCTGCAAGAAGCCATTGATCGCTGGATCGAGCCCTTGCTCGTCAAACCGGCGGCCCGAGCGGTGCTGACTTTGAAAAATCAATTGGAAGGACCCCCAGATATGAACGAGACCAAAACCCGCCCCGATTTCGTGATGCAGACCTTCATCCGCTGTACCCAAGACGCCCTGTGGGAGGCGCTGACCGATCCCGCGTCGATGGCCGCCTATCATTTCATGTGCGACCGCGTCGAAGGATCGGCCGCAGACGGGCAAACGGTGCATTTCATCAAACCCGACGGCGAAGGGATGCTGTCGCAAAAGACCCTGTCGAGCACCCCCAAATCACGTATCGAGACCACGTTCGAGCCGCATTTCTTCGGCCCCGATGCGCCAGCATCGCGCATGGTGTACCTGATCGATCCCGAAGGCCCGGTGTGCAAGCTGACTATCGAACACTATGACATTCCCGCGGGTCAGGACGGGGTTGCAGAAGGCTGGGCGCGGCTGGCCGCATCGCTCAAGAGCTGGCTGGAGACCGGTCAGCCGCTCAAGGTCACGGGTTGAGAGGAGGCGAGATGATGCAGAATTTTCCAACGGAACTGGGCATTCTCACCTGTCTGGCGCTTATGGCCGCAACGCTTTGGGTGCCCTACATCATCGGGGTCAACCGCGTAGCACTACCCGAGGGCGCGCCCGATCCTTTCGAACGGCCCGGCGATCTGAACGCCCTGCCCGCTTGGGTGCATCGCGCCCACCGCGCGCATCTCAACCTGCTGGAGCAGTTTGTTCCCTTCGCGGTGCTGGTCCTGCTTCTTGATCGGGTAGACGGGTTCACAGCCTTGACCTACTGGACCGCGATCGCGTTCTTCTGGATCAGGGTGGCGCATGCGGTCGGCATGATTTCGGGCACCGCGCGGATGCCGCTACGCCCGATCCTGTTTACGCTTGGGTGGGTTTGTTGCCTGATCCTCGGCTACGCGGTGTTTGCCGCGCGCATGGTCTAGCCGCTGACGTAGGGCTCTTCGCTGGGGCGGTAGAAAATCTTCTGGTTGTGAAGCCGCCCCATCAGATCGTCGATCTCGCGTTCGACGGTCGTTTCTTCCACCTTCGGAAGCAAGGCCCGCGCGCCTTCGCGACCCAGCGACAGATCACGTTTGACCACCTGCAGGGCCGCTTCGATCAGGTCAATGTCCGCGAGGGTCAGTTCGAACCGGCGATTGTACTTGGGCATGTCTGCGCTCCTTGGCTGGGGATAAAGATGGGGCGCGCGGGGCGCGGGTCAATCCTGTTCTGCCTCCGGCAGCCCGCGCGCGGCCACGGCCGCCGCGATCCCCATCATGGCAAACAACGCCAGAACCGCTTCCGGTCCCAACAAAGCGGCACCGCCCCCCGCGACACCCGCGACCAGCAAAAGCACCCCGATGACGGTGTTGGACACGGCCGCATAGGCAGAGCGCTGATCTTCGGGCGATATGTCCACCAGATAGGTCGACCGGCCTTGTCTGACCCCGTGATACGCAATCATCAGCACAAACAGCACCAGCGGCATAGCCCAGACCGTTTGCGCCAGCCCCGAAAACGCCAGTACGACGGCCAGCAGCATCGCCGCGGCCCCCACGACCCCCGTTAGCATCAGCACCCGCCGACTGGAGCGATCCGACATGCGCCCCCAGACATAAGAGCTGAGCAAGGAGGCAAGCGCAGAGGCGAGCACCAGCGCCCCCAGCTTGCCCAGCGCGCCCGCATCCTCGCCACCGCCAAGGATGACCAGATAGGGCGGCGCAAGTGCTGTCGACACCAGCAAACCGCGCACGATGATAAAGCGCCACAAGACCGGGTTGTCGCGCAAAACGGCGAAAGACGCCTGAATGCCGGTGTCCCCGCTGTCGCTCGGCTGTTCTTCGAGCCGCGAAAAGACTGTCGCGGCCAGCAGCCACAGCACAGCGGCAAGAGCAATGGCCGCCACGACCACACCGCGGTTCTGGACCAGCCCCGACATCAACAGAACGGCGAACAGAAGCACACCTGCGGCGGACACCGACCCCGCCAGCCCGGTGATCGCTCCGCGCCGCGTCTTGCCCACCGTCTTGCCGAGGATGTCCTTGAACGACACCGAACAGACCGCACGAAACAGCGCCAGCCCGCCGAGCGCCGCGCAGATGGCAAGACCTGCCGCCCCACCTTCGAGCGTCAGTGCCGCAAGCACGATCAACGCCGCGCACAGCCCCTGCCCCGCCGAACCGATGACCCACGCCCATTTGCGATGCGTCAGCCCCTGCACCCATCCCGCCAGCGCGATCTGCGGCAACAGCGCGCCTGCCTCGCGGATCGGGACCAGCGCACCGGCATAGACCGCAGGCGCACCCAGCGCGGTCAACAGCCAGCTCAGCACCAGCTTGGGGTCGATCAATCCGTCCGCGACCTTGGTCATGCTCAGCGAAACGGCATGGCGCAAACCGTTGCGCGGTTCTGCCGCCTGTGCATCCTCGTCCAGCGTCTGCGCAGGCGCATCGCTGCCCGTCAGCGCGTCAAACGCCTTTTCGGTGAGGCTGTCGTGGTGCGCATCTGTCATACTGAACTCCTTGGCTCGGCAAGCTAGGGCACCGTGGCACAATCGCAACCCGCTTGCCGCAGCCGCGGATTGGCGTATGTAGCGCGGATGACCCAAGCAGAAACCAACCGTGTCCTCATCCTCGTCTTGTCGGCGTGCAACTTCGTCATCGGCATCGGGGCGTTTGTCATTGTCGGCATTCTGCAACCCCTTGGCGCGGATCTGGAGCGGTCACCGGCACAGGCAGGGCAGTTGATGACCGTCTATGCGGTGGGCTACGCCATCTTGTCGCCGATCCTCGTGTCGGTCACAGGCCAAATCGGCAGACGACGCATATTGGCGATTTCCTTTGGCATCTTTACCCTTGCCGCGGTTCTTTCGGCGCTGGCGCCCAACTATCTCACGCTGTCGGTGGCACGCGTCGTTGCGGCCGCGGGCGCGGGAATATTCACGCCGATCGCGGCTGCCGTGGCTGCCACGCTGTCGCCCGAAGCCCAACGCGCACGGGTGCTTGCGGCGGTATTTTTCGGGCTGACGCTGGCGCAGGTCGTGGGCGTTCCTGCCGGAAGCTGGATCGCCTATACCTTTGGCTGGCGGTGGGCGCTGTGGCTGGTGGCGGGTCTGGGCGTGCCGTGCATCTGGCTAATCTGGACACGGGTGCCCGCGGGCCTGCGCTTTCAACCGGTAAGCATGGCCGACCTTGGCGATGTCCTGTGTCAGGGCCGCATGATGCTGGCCATCATGTTCACCGGGACGTTTCTTGGCGCGATTTACGTCCTTTATACCTATATATCCCCGCTTTTGAGCCAAACGATGGGCTACGGCGGCAACGGGATCACGCTGATCCTGATTGTTTTCGGACTTGGTGCGGTGGGCGGCAACATCATGGGTGGGTTTCTGGCGGACAAGCTGGGCTGGCACAAAACACTCACCGTGTTGTGCGTGGCGCAGATGCTGATCATGCCCATGTTTTCGCTCTTGCCGGTGGCCACCGGCATGGTGGTGCTGCTGGCCTTTCTGTGGTCGCTGTGCGGGTGGTCTTTCATGGCGGGCCAACAACTGCGGCTGATCAATCTGGCAGGACCACGGGCGCCCGTTGTGTTGGCGCTGAATGCGGCGGCGATCTATATCGGGGCCGCGCTGGGGTCGGGACTGGGCGGTCTGATCATCGCGCGCTTCGGGATCGAGGCCACGGGGCTGGCTGCCGGTCTGGTATCGCTCGGGGCGTTGATCCATTTGACACTATCGGCCCGTCTGTCGCCGCGCCCTGCAACGGGCTCTTGACGCTCGCGCCTCCCGGCGTCACATGTGCACCCACATAAACCCGCAACCGGGCGTCTCGTAGGCGCCAAACCGACGAGGAGGCCCCGATGGCCCAGATCGCACTCACCCTTCCCGATGGCAACGCACGACACTACGACGCAGGCATAACTGCGGGCGAAGTTGCCGCGGACATTTCCAAATCACTCGGCAAGAAAGCCATCTCCGCGACTGTGGATGGTCAGCATTTCGACCTGTCCTGGCCCATCGAGGCCGACGCGCAGATCGCGATCCATACCATGCAGGACGAGGTGCAGGCCAACGAACTGGTGCGTCACGATCTGGCGCACATCATGGCGCGCGCCGTGCAGGAAATCTGGCCAGACACCAAGGTGACCATCGGCCCCGTGATCAAGGACGGCTGGTATTACGACTTCGACAGGGCGGAACCTTTCACCCCCGAAGATCTGGGTCTCATCGAAAAGAAGATGAAAGATATCATCAACAAACGCGATCCCGTGCGCACCGAAGTCTGGGACCGGGACGTGGCGATCCAGTACTACAAGGACCGCAACGAGCCCTACAAGGTCGAGCTGATCGAAAGCATCCCCGGCGATGAGCCATTGCGCATGTACTGGCACGGCGACTGGCAGGATCTGTGCCGTGGCCCGCACCTGCAGCACACCGGGCAAGTGCCGGGCGACGCGTTCAAACTGATGTCGATCGCCGGTGCGTACTGGCGCGGCGACAGCGACCGCGCGATGTTGCAACGCATCTACGGCGTCGCCTTTACCGGCAAGGAAAAGCTGCGCGCGCATCTCAACATGCTGGAGGAAGCGGCAAAGCGCGACCACCGCAAGCTGGGCCGCGAGATGAACCTGTTTCACATGCAGGAAGAAGCCCCGGGGCAGGTCTTCTGGCATCCCAACGGCTGGAGCATCTACACCACCCTGCAGGACTACATGCGCCGCAAGCAGCGCGCCGCGGGCTACGTCGAGGTGAACACCCCGCAGGTCGTGGACCGCAAGCTCTGGGAAGCGTCAGGCCACTGGGACAAGTATCAGGAGCACATGTTCATCGTCGAAGTGGACGAGGAACACGCGCGCGAAAAGGCGATCAACGCACTGAAACCGATGAACTGCCCCTGCCACGTGCAGATCTTCAATCAGGGTCTGAAATCCTACCGCGATTTGCCGTTGCGCATGGCCGAATTCGGATCGTGCAACCGCTACGAGCCTTCGGGCGCGCTGCACGGCATCATGCGCGTGCGCGGGTTTACACAGGACGATGGCCACATCTTCTGCCGCGAGGACCAGATCGAGGCGGAATGCGCGGCCTTCATCGACTACCTTGCCTCCGTCTACCGCGATCTGGGGTTCGAGAAGTTCGAGATCATGTTCGCCACCCGCCCCGAAAAGCGCGTGGGGAGCGAGGAATCGTGGGACCACGTGGAAAGCGCTTTGGAAAATGCGATCAAGAAGACCGGGCATCCCTACACGCTCGACGCGGGCGAAGGCGCGTTCTACGGCCCGAAGCTGGACTTCAAGCTGACCGACGCGATCGGGCGGGAATGGCAGTGCGGCACCTTTCAGGTCGACCCCAATCTGCCCGAGCGGCTGGGCGCGCAATACGTGGCCGAGGATGGTGCGAAGCACCGCCCCTACATGCTGCACCGCGCCTGTCTGGGCTCTTTCGAGCGTTTCATCGGCATCCTGATCGAAAACTCGGCGGGCAAGCTGCCCTTCTGGCTGGCACCACGGCAGGTTGTCGTCGCCTCCATCACCGGCGAAGCGGATGAGTATGTGACCGAGGTCGTGGCCGACCTGCGCGCGGCGGGCGTGCGGGCCGAGGCGGACATCCGCAACGAAAAGATCAACTACAAGGTCCGCGAACATTCGGTCGGCAAGGTCCCCGTGATCCTCGCGGTTGGCAATCGCGAAGTCGAAGAGCGCACCGTCTCCGTGCGCCGTCTGGGAGAAAAGCAGACGTCGGTCCAATCGCTCGATGACGTGCTTGGCGCGTTGCGCGTCGAGGCCACACCGCCCGATTTGCTGTAATAATCGCCGCACCCGCCGCAACCGGTCCGGCGGGTGCGTGCCCCAATGTTACAGTTTGTCAGGACACGCCCCCGCAATATTGCGGGTTTTTGCCCGTTTTTGGCGGATTTTCTAACGGGGATGTTATACACTGCGTCGTGAATGGCCTCCGCCTCTGCGGGCTGCTTTAACAGTGTCATTGAACTTTCATTGTGACTTCAAAACGGGAGAAACCTGATGTCCACAACCATGAAAACGCTCGCTATTGCCGGTGTTGTCGCCGCATCCGTCACCGGTGTGACCACGACCTCCGCCGCTGCTGCCGCGAAAGAGAAATGCTACGGCGTGTCGCTGGCTGGCGAAAACGATTGCGCCGCGGGCCCCGGCACCACCTGCGCCGGTACATCCGTGACCGACTATCAGGGCAACGCATGGACGCTTGTTGATGCTGGCACATGCGCCGAAATCGAACTGCCCGCAATGGCAGACGGGACGGAGCGGACAGGTTCGCTCGAAGCGCTCGACCGCGATTTGCCGGCCTGAGAAATATCGCGCGGGGTCCAAGGTCCAACCGGGGCCCCGCGCACTTTAACCTGAGACCGGAGGGTATTGAGATGTTTGACCAATCCGCCCCCGCGACCCGCCTTCCCAATGGCGTCGGCGTCGGCTACAAACCACAACATTTCTCCGACCTGATGGCTGCCCCCGGCCCTGTCACGTGGATCGAGGTCCATGCGGAAAACTACATGGGTGACGGTGGCCGCCCCCACGCGCAGCTGCGCGCACTGTCCGAAAAATTTGCGGTGTCGGTGCACGGTGTCGGATTGTCGATCGGCGGCGAAGACCCTCTGGACCGCGAGCATCTGGCACGGTTGCGCAAATTGCTCGACTGGTCCAACCCCGCCAACTTTTCCGAACATCTCGCCTGGTCCACGCATGGCGCTGAGTTCCTGAACGACCTTCTACCTTTGCCCTATACCGACGCGACCCTCGCCCGTGTCGCGGACCATATCGCGCAGGTGCAGGACGTTCTGGGGCGGCAAATGCTTCTTGAAAATCCGTCTAGCTACCTTGCTTTCGCAGAGAGCACTTTGTCTGAAACCGACTTTCTGACCCTGCTTGTCCAGCAAACCGGCTGCGGTCTGTTGCTGGATGTCAACAATGTGTTTGTTTCGTCCACAAACCTCGATGTCAGCCCGCGCGCCTATATCGATGCCTTTCCGCTCGAAGCGGTCGGCGAGATCCATGTCGGCGGGCACGATGAAGATACGGACGACAGCGGCGCGCCCCTGTTGATCGACAGCCACGGCGCACCTGTAGTTGATCCTGTGTGGTCGCTGCTCGACTACACGCTCGCGCGGTCTGGTCCACGTCCCGTCCTTGTGGAATGGGATACCGACGTGCCCGACTGGCCCACGCTCCGGCGCGAAGCAGACCGCGCCGCGCAGGCGCTTACCGGTGTGACCGCGAGCCAATGACGGCGTCACAGCGCCAGTTTCGTGCGGCTTTGCTAGATGCCGAAGCCGCGGTGCCGGACGGGTTGCTGGATTGTGCGGGCGCACCCGCAGGGCGCCGATACGGTGTCTACCGCAACAATGTCGTTGTGTCCCTCATCGAGGCGATGAAGACGGCCTTTCCAACGGTTCGGACTTTGCTGGGGTCGCAAAACTTCGACGGTCTGGCACCGATCTTTGTCCGCCAGCACCCGCCCTCCTCTCCGCTAATGATGCACTACGGTGCGGAATTCCCCGGGTTTCTTCAAGGCGTGAGCCAGCTGTCGCATCTGGGATACCTGCCCGACGTCGCGCGTCTCGATCTGGCCATGCGGCAGTCCTATCACGCAGCCGATCCCACCCCTTTCGATGTCTCCGTCCTCGAACAACCGCCCGAGGAATTGTCGCGCGTGTATCTTGCGCTTGCGCCGCCGGTACGGATCATCCGGTCCCGCTGGCCCCTGTTTGACATCTGGCAAAAAACACAGGACCCGCAGGCCGCAGCGCCCCGCAATATCGCGCAGGACATCATGATCGCGCGGCCCGAATTTGATCCTGCCCCGTATCTGCTGCCGCCCGGCGCCGCCGTGTGGTTGAGCGCGCTTGTCGAGCACGATCTGGGCACTGCGCTCGAAATGGCAACAGCGGCGGATCCTGACTTTGACTTTGCCGCAGCCCTCACGCTGGCACTGCAAACCCAAGCATTGACCACCAAGACAAAGGACGCCTGAATGAACGCGCTTTTTTCGACCTACCGCTCCATCACCACACGGCTTGACCGCGCGGATTGGCTGTTGCCGACGCTCGCCCGGTTTCTCTTTGCCGCCATTTTGCTGATGTATTTCTGGGTCTCCGGTCTGACCAAGTTGGGCGATGGCTTCATGGGCATTTTCGCCCCCTCCACAGGGGCTTACGTGCAGATCTTCCCCCGAATGATGGAAGCTGTCGGCTATGATACAAGCCAGTTTTCGCTCTTTCACAAGCTGGTCGTTCTGGCCGGCACATGGGCGGAGTTCATCTTGCCCGCTTTGATCGTACTGGGCCTGCTGACACGGCTTTCCGCACTGGGGATGATCGGTTTTATCGTGGTGCAATCGCTGACCGACCTTTACGGCCACAACGGTTGGGAAGACAGCACGGTTCTGGGCGCATGGTTCGACCGGTTCCCGGACGCAGCCATCCTTGATCAAAGAGCGCTATGGGTGTTTTTACTGATCGTTCTGGTCATCAAGGGCGCGGGTCCGATTTCATTTGACCGGGCACTCTCCCCCAAAAACTAGAGCGCCGCGCGCACCTCTTCTTCGGTTTGCGCCGTCCACCCCAGAAACAACCGATCGCCCGCTTTGATCAGCGGGCGTTTCATCAGTGCGGGATGGGTTTTGAGCAGCTCAGCGGGGTCCCCCGCGCGCTCGATCTCGGACAGGCCCCGCCATGTGGTCGAACGGGTGTTGACCAGCTTGTTGCCAAATTGTGCATGCGCTTGCGCCATCACATCCGCGGGCACACCGTCGATACGCACGTCGCGCAGCTGCGCTTCCGGCAACGCTTTCATGGCCTTCCGGCAGGTGTCACAATTTTTGAGACCAAATACCTCAATCATTTCGGCGAACTCCTAAAGTTTGGGCGTATTGACGCGGGTTTGATGATAAATACCAACGATTTCCTTGATTTTTTGCGTGCCTGAGCGATCTTTTCTAGCGTGGGTGTTGACGTAAGGTTACCGCCTGCCCCGCATGACTGCGGGAACTTGACTTGCAAAGGAGGCATGGAGAGATGCCAACGGGTACTGTGAAGTGGTTTAACACGACAAAGGGCTATGGTTTTATTGCGCCCGAAGGCGGCGGAAATGATGTGTTTGTCCACATTTCAGCCGTGGAGCGTTCGGGGCTGACGGGCCTCGCGGACGACCAGAAAGTCAGCTACGAGCTGTCGGAGGGCCGTGACGGCCGTCAGATGGCGTCCGATCTTTCGCTTCTATAACAAAGACTTGAGAACCCGGCGCCGCCCGAAAGGCCCGCCGGGGATGACCGCCGCTGCACCGCGCTACCGCTTGTCCAAAGAGGGTGGCGGGGTGTTTTGTGCGGGGTGGGTCCCTGCGATGGTACGCTGCGGTGCGTGGCCCTAGGACCAAGGGTCTTTCGGAGAGCGCGACCACGCCTGAAACTGCGGCCTGCCCGGAGCAATTCCGAAGTGTCTTGCAGTTCCGATCGCGCCCGCTCCCTGCCCTTTTTCAGACCTTTACAGCGGGTCACCACGGGTGCATCCGGACCTGTGCACAAAGTGTATGACTCGCGTACACCGCACGTGCATACACCGTGCGCGGGCGATGGGCCGCGTCCTGACGCTCCGCTGCGGGGATTGGCGGCTGGTGGTGGCTACTGCGCCAGCCAGACGGCCTGTGCGGCCGCGTCCCAGCCGAGGGTGTAACGGGTGCCATCGGTGATGACGGGGCGGGCCATGAGGGCGGGTTGGTCCATCAGCTGCGCCTCGGCCTCGCTCTCGCGCATCCATGCGTTGAGGTTGCGGTAGGTCTGGGACTTGCGGTCGACGAGCGTGTCGCCGAATTCGGCGAGCAGCGGGGCCCATTCGGCCTCGGTCAGCCGGTCGGCACGGACATCCCGAAAGGTGACGGCATGACCCGCGTCCGTAAGGGCGCGTTGGGCTTTCTTGCAATCGGAACAGGTGGGCAGGCCATAGAGGATCATTTGGGGGGCTTTCGGATTGGGGAGACCGTCGGGCGTTTCACGTTTCATTAACACTGAATCGGCAGGGTTTGACCATGCCTCACTATCTTCGCCCGCGCAGATCGGGGGCTTGCCTGTTTCTGACCATCACCCTCGCGCGGCGCGGCGCGCGGGATCTGGTCGAACATATCGACATCTTGCGCGATGCGGTGCGCAGGACGCGCGCGGACCGGCCCTTTGCCATCGACGCTTGGGTCGTGTTGCCCGATCACATGCACTGCGTCTGGACGCTACCGGAGAATGACTGCGATTTTTCGACCCGTGTGGGGCTGATCAAGGCGCGGTTCTCTCGCCGCTTGCCGATGGGACAGCGCCGCGCGAGCCATGTTTTCAGACGTGAACGGGGCATCTGGCAACGTCGGTTCTGGGAACACCACATTCGGGACGAAACGGATTACCGCAATCATGTCGCGTATTGTTGGCACAATCCGGTGAAGCACGGTTACGTGGCGCGCCCGGAGGATTGGCCGCATTCGTCATGGCACCGGGATCACGCAAGCGCCGCACGCACGTAGGGTGCGCATTCATTGCGCACCTTCCGCGGGCCACAGAAGGCGGACGTCAAGTGCAAAGCGCGGGCGTAGGGTGCGCATTCATTGCGCACCGTTGCGAGGGTTGGATGGGGTGGATGGTGCGCAGTGAATGCGCACCCTACAGATTGCTCGGTGCTTCGCCCAGTCCCATGGGGTCGGTTTGGGCGGTGCCCTATCGGAGGTTGGACATAGATATGAAAGTGTTCAGATTGATCTTAGGACTCGCATTTACTCGCACCTTCGCGGAAATGAGGCGAGATAGACGAACGAAGCGAATGCTCCCCCAAACAGACCTCAATCACGGATGGGAATTCTATTCCAAGGGCTTCGATTTGCAGTTGCAACTCGGCGTAAATAGTTTCGAAGGAAGTTATCTGTCTCAATCGTCAGTCTATCAATAAGTTCCACTTTGTTTCGGAGTTCATTGCGCCTGACATATGGAGCATCAGGTCCCCTATGAGCAATTTCACCTCTTAGAGAAACAAAATTGTTCAAGTCCTCACGAGAATACGACCAAGCGTTTTCAAGATCGTTTGCATCGACTCCCAACCAATCATGAAACAGAGACGATATTTGTCCAAATTTTGGAGTATTGAGTATGCTACAGTTTTGACGGACCGCGCTAAGAAAGACATTTTTCCAACCTTCACCACATAGCAAGAGCACGCCGAAATCGTGCTTGTCAGATTTTGCAGTCTTCACCAATTGGCCTTTGACTCGATTCGGAAGCGCATCTGGCACATCAGAACCCGCAATAAGAAATTCGGCGCACTCAATCGTTACGTCTTCGACATAGAGCTCCCACGCACTGCTTAAACTCAGTACCCCGCTTCGAGTTATGTGCCCGAGATGCCGCCGACCCCTTCCAGGAGGATTAAGCTCTTCGTGCGTTTTGAGTAGCTTCTGTACATCTGGCATGAGCTTCCGTTTGAAATTCTGCCTCGCATTCGATGGCATCTTACCTAATCACCCCCTCAAACTCCCGCCATTCCCCCTTCGACATGCCGCTGTTCTCCTGCGTGACCTCCTCCCCCGCCAACATCCGGCGCAGGCAGTCGAGTGCCTTGCCGGAGAGGGTGGCGCCGCCCAGCCGGTAGTCCTCGAAGGCGCCGTAGGCGGCGGGCACCCAGTCGGCGACGACTTTGCAGATCGCATCGGCGTAGACGCGGATTTCGTATTGGGCGTGGCTGTCGGCGCGCAGGCGCAGGAAGTGGAAGAGGTTGTGCAGATCCACCTTCCAGTACCACTGGGTATAGATGTTGGCGGGCAGGTTCATGCGGGCCAGTTCGCGGGCGAGGCCGTCCTGCCCGTCCTGGCTGATCATCTGCTCGTAGTTGTCATAGGCGCGGTTGCTGTCGGATTTGAGGATTTCGAGCACGCGGGCGGCCTCGTCGCCCTCCAGCACCCCGCCGCGCCCCTGATTGTTGACGACGGATTGCGCGTTGATGTGATCGGCGGCGGGAATATAGAATTCACGGTCGAGAATCGAATAGCGGGCGGAGTATTCGTTTACGTTGGCCGTGCGGTGGCGAATCCACTGGCGGGCCACGAAGACGGGCAGTTTGACGTGCAGCTTGATCTCGCACATCTCGAAGGGGGTCGAGTGCCAGTGCCGCATCAGGTAGCGGATGAGCCCTTCGTCGTTCTGCACCGACTTGGTCCCCTTGCCGTAGCTGACCCGCGCGGCCTGACAGATCGCCGCGTCGTCGCCCATGTAGTCGATGACCCGGACAAACCCGTGGTCGAGCACTTCGTGCGCGCGGTAGAGATGCGCCTCCATCCCCGGTGAGACGGCGCGCAAGGTGGGTTGTGCATTGGCGCGCAGGGCGTCGATTTCGGCTTGTTGCTCGGGCGAAAGCGGCATGTTCGGTTCCTTGGCGGCTGGGGAAGGATGGATTCGTCTGTTACTATATCTGGCGGATGGTCGCTTCCCAACAGCGATATGCGGTATTGTTTTTTCGCCATGCTTATATGGTTTCTTTGCCGCAACCGGTGGACGGCGTTGACAATGCGCCGAAGTTGCGGCGACTGTTGCCGACAAAAGAACACACCGTTTTTTGAGGGCAGACCTGTGAAAACCAAGATTATGAGCCTCGTGCTGATCGCGACCCTTGCGGGCTGCGGCAGTGGCGGGAACCCTTTCGAGGATGAAGAGACAACGACCGATGCCGGTGACGACACGGGCACCGATGACACCACCACCGAGGGCACCGGTATCGACCGCGAGGGTATCCCCCCCGGCACCACCAGCCCCTCGCCCAACGAGAGCCTGTTCCGCTCCGAGGCGCCTGTGGAAGGCGATGGGCCCGATACCGGCAACGGCACGGCGACGGGTGTGTCCTACAACGGGGCCGATGATACCTTTACGGTGGACGGGATCGCGCTGGACGGTGACCGCCCCTACGACCGCGGCGTTGCCGTCAGCAGTTTGAACGGGGGCCGGTTCCAGGTCTATGACGGGCCGGCCACGGCGATTGATCCGGTGTCGGGTGATGTGATCAACCAGTTCACCTACCGCGCGGTATACGGGGTCAGCCGCAACCGTGTCGCGGATGCCGCGGGCGCACCGACGACCGTGCCGACGACCCAGTTCGCCATCGTGCGCACGGGCAGCTATATCGACTACGGGTTCGGCGGGTTCATCTACCAGCGGGATGCGGATGTGACCCTGCCCACCGAGGGCGAGGCCCGCTTTACCGGCCAGTCCGCAGGCTTGCGTGACTTCATCGGGCGGGGCGGATTGGAGTATTCCACCGCGGACGTCGAGATCATCATCGACTTTTCCGACTTCAACGACAGTGCGAATGTGCTGGGCGACGGGGTGGCCGGCACGATCAGCAACCGGCGCGTGTTCGATCTGGCGGGCAACGACATCACCGCAGAAACGGCGGGCCGCATTTCCGATGGTCTGACCGAAATTCCCTCGGCTGTTTTCTCGGTCGGGCCGGATGTGCTGGACGTGAACGGCGATCTGGTAGGCGAAATGACCAGCACCTTCGTGGATGACGAAGGCAATGTCGTCAGCTACGAGACGGGGAACTACTATGCCATCGTGTCGGGCGACGATCCCGACGAGATTGTCGGTGTCTTTGTGGTGGAAAACTCGCTTGACTACGAAGGGGCGACCACCCGCGACACAAGCGGCTTTATCGTGTACCGGGGTGATCCGATCACGCCATGACGCGGCTTCGTATCAGGCAATGGATTTTGGCAGCGGGCGTGGCGACGATGATCGCCGCGCCCGGTCTGCCTGTGGGGGCGCAGGATGCGGTGACGCTGTCGCCCGCCGAGATGGAAAAAGCCGCCAAGCTGAGCCTCGAGACGGGATATTTCGAACGGGCGGAGACCTTTGCCGCGGCCCTGCTGACGCGCGACGAAACCGATGTGGTGGCGCATTTGATCCGGTCGCGGGCGCTGCGCCTGATGGGCGAGCTGGAACCTGCACGCAAGGCCGCGCGGGCGGGTTGGAGCCACGCCGAAACCGACGAGGAACGCTATGCCGCGGCGCTGCTGATGGCGCAGGCGCTGTCGTCGCAGGACAAGCGCACGCGGGCGCAGTTCTGGCTGCGCCGCGCGGCACAGCACGCCCCGTCGGAGGCCCACAAGGCCAAGGCCGCGCAGGATTTCCGCTATGTCCAGCGGCGCAACCCGTGGTCCACGTATCTGTCCTTCACGCTAGCGCCCAACAGCAATATCAACAACGGATCGGCGCGCGAAAGCCTCGAGATCGAGAACGAGCTGTACGATGTGCTGGCGGGCGGGCCGGTGACGGTGCCCATCGATGATACGTCGCGCGCGCTGTCGGGGATCGAGATCGGCGGCCAGTTGCAGACGCGTTACCGTTTTGCGCAAACCGAAACCACGGCGCACGATCTGCGTGCCACGCTGAGCTACCGGACCTTCCGGCTGTCCGATAGTGCCGAGCGGGACGCGCCGGACGTGTCGGGCAGCGATTACGCCTATGGCACGGTCAGCGTCGGCTACGGGTTCAAGCGTCTGCGCGCGGACCGGCGCGGTGAATTCGGTCTGACCACGGACATCGGACAGGCGTTTTACGCCGGCAGCCGCTACAACAGCTTTGTGCGCGCGGGCGTGAGCCAGACATATTACACCGACCGCCGCACCAAGCTGCGCTTCGGGGCCGTGGCAGAGGCCGAGAACGGTCAGGCGGTCAGCGACACCGAAAGCCTGCTGCTGTCGCTGAGCCGTGACCGGCAGATGCGATCGGGCAACGGGCTGCATCTGGGCGTGACGGTCAAGCGGCAGATATCGGACAATCCGGTGCATGATTATGCCGAGACGCGGCTGCGCAGCGGTCTGGTGCTGGGCAAACGGGTGATGGGGGTGCGCTGGCGTTTCGGGGCCGGTGTCGCCTTTCGCGACTACGAGGAATCGTTCTTTGACCCGAGCGGGCGGCAGGATACGCGGCTGGAGTTGGATGCGACCGCCACCTTCGAGCAGATCGACTACTACGGGTTCAGCCCCACGGTCAGCGTGCGCGCGTCGAAGACCAACAGCAACGTGGCGCTCTATGATGTGAACCGCTTTGGTGTGAGCCTCGGGATTGTGTCGAAATTTTGAGCGGCGGTGCCCTGCCCGCACGCTCGACACGGTGCGAATGCATGCTAGGTTTCGCGCGACACCCAATCGCAAGAAGGAAGCCCCGTTATGCCCATCAAGTATCTGCACACAATGGTCCGCGTCAAAGATCTCGACACGTCGATCTCGTTCTACAAAATGCTGGGTCTGGTCGAGCGGCGGCGCACCGAGAACGAGGGCGGCCGGTTCACGCTGGTGTTTTTGTGCCCGCCCGGCATGGACGACGGCCACGCCGATGTGGAGCTGACCTATAACTGGGACGGCGACGATGCGCTGCCGGATGACAGCCGCCATTTCGGCCATCTGGCCTATACGGTCGAGAATATCTACGACATGTGCCAGAAACTGATGGATGCGGGCGTGACGATCAACCGCCCGCCGCGCGACGGCCACATGGCGTTTGTCCGCTCGCCCGACAACATTTCGATCGAGCTTTTGCAGGAAGGCGACCGGTTGCCCGAGCAGGAGCCGTGGAAATCGATGGAAAACACCGGCCACTGGTAAGCCCGTGATGCGCGCGGCCCTTCTGGCGGCGGTGACGGGGCTGGTGCCCCTGCCCGCCCTGGCCATCGAGTGCCGGTTGGCGCTCGCGCTGGCCATTGATGTGTCCAGTTCGGTCGACGCGCGCGAAGACACATTGCAGCGTGGCGGCGTTGTCGCCGCGTTGACCGCACCCGAGGTTGTCGCGGCGTTCTTTGCCTCCGATCTGCCGGTGGCCCTGTCGGTCTATGAATGGTCGGGCCGTTATAATCAGGAGCTGATCCTCGACTGGACGCTGATCGACGGGCGTGCCGCGCTGCTGGATGCGGCAGAGGTCGTGGCCCGTTCGAAGCGGTCCCACAATGATTTTCCCACCGCGATGGGCTACGCGCTCGGCTATGGCGCCAAGCTGCTGGAGCGCGCGCCGCGGTGTCTGCGCAAGACGCTGGACATGGCGGGCGACGGGCAGAGCAACGAGGGGTTTCCGCCCGCCGCGGCCTACCGCGAATTCGCGTTCGACGATGTGGTGGTCAACGGTTTGGTCGTCAATGCCGCCGATTTCGAGGGCGAAGTGGGGTTGATCGCCTTTTACAAGGCCGAGGTGGTCCACGGCCCCGGAGCGTTTGTCGAGATTGCCGACGGGTTCGAGGATTACGAGCGCGCGATGCGCCGCAAGCTGGAGCGGGAGCTGAAGCCGCCCGCCATCGGCGCGCTGGACGCGGCTGGAGATGCGGGATGATCCGTGCGGCGCTGCTGGCGCTGATGGTGGCGGCAACGGGGGCGGCGGCGGATGTGTGCCGTCAGGCGCTGGCGCTGGGGCTGGATGTGTCGGGGTCGGTGGACGCGCGCGAGTACCGGTTGCAAATGGACGGGCTGGCCGATGCGCTCGACAGTGTGGCGGTGCGCACGGCCCTGCTCGAGCGCCCCGATACGCCTGTGGAACTGCTGGTGTTCGAGTGGAGCGGACCCGCGGACCAGATGACGCTGGTGCCGTGGACGCGCGTGGTGGACGGCGCGGCGGTGGACGGCATCATCGCGACCCTGCGCGGCGTGGAGCGGCGGGGCGACGCGACCCCGGGCACCGCGCTGGGTGTGGCCATGACGCTGGGGGTGCAGCACCTGTCGCAACGCGCTGCGTGCTGGCGCCGGGTTCTGGATATTTCGGGCGACGGCAAGAGCAACCTCGGCCCCCGCCCACGCGATGTCAAAACGCAGCTGGCCGCGCGGGGGGTGACGATCAACGCGCTGGTGATCGGCGCGGATGATCCGGCCGCCGGAGACGCACGACAGGGCGATATCGCCGAGTTGTCGGCGTATTTCACCGCCGAGGTGATCGTGGGGCCCGATGCCTTCGTGGAGACCGCGCTGGGGTTCGAGGACTATGCCCGCGCCATGGAAACCAAGCTGCTGCGCGAGTTGGGCGGTATGGTGCTGTCCGGCCCCCCGTTGCGCGACAGCGTCATCGCACGCTAGGGTGCGCCACCATGTTGCGTTTTCTGACCCCCAAGCCGCGGCCAACTGTGGCCACGTTGCAGGCCCTTGTGCGGGCCAGCTGGGCCAAGACCGGCCTGCCCCCTGCCGCGCCGATCGCCACGCGCCCCTACGGCGACGGATCGGTGCACGTCGAGGTGGGGGACGATGGCTTTGATCTGGTGGTCGAGGAGCGCGGTGTCGAACTGGAGCGCCAGTCGGGGCTGAGCCTGCAGGACGCGGCGGCGCGGTTCCTGATGTCCTATGCCACGGCGCACGGACAGGCGCGTGAGCTGACCGAGCGCCGCCCTCCGCAGGGCCAGAAGGCGGCGGCGGACGGGCTGTGCGAGAGCGGCTATGCGCGCTGGAACTGGATGGCCATCGCGATCCTGACGGCGCGGCAGATTTCACCCGCTTTGGGCGCGCGGCTTTATGCGCAGTTTCACGAGACACTGGAGCATCATCCGCCGAGCGCACAGGAGCAGGCCGCACTGCGCTGGACCATCGCCCCGATCCCGCGGCGCATCGGAGACGATCACGCAGATGTTGATCCCCTTGCGCCCCCTGACCCGCTATAGCGGGGCCAGCGAGGGAGGAGAGTTCATGATCCGGATGACGACACGGCGCAGGGCGCTGGTGACGGGAGCGGCCGCGGCATTGCTGTGGCCTGTAGCTGGGGTCGCGGCGGCGCCGGTGCGTGTGGCCGTGGACGCAAGCGGAACCGCCATCGACGGATACGACAGCCACGCCTACTGGCGTCACGGCGCTCCGCGGGTGGGCCAGACGGCGCATGTGGTGGACTGGGCCGGTGTGCCGTGGCGGTTCGAGACGGCGCAGGATGCCGCGGCCTTTGCCGCGACGCCCGATGCCTTTGCCCCGAAATTCGGCGGGTTTTGCACCCGCGCCATGTCATTCCGCAAGATCGTCAACGCCGATCCCGAAGTCTGGCGCATTTTCGAAGGCGGGCTGTACCTGTTTGCCAAACCCGTGGGCGGCACGAAATTCGATGCCGGACCTCGGGCGATGATCGCCAAGGCCCAAAGCCACTGGGACACGCTGTAACGGGTGATCCGCATGTGCACAGGGCGCCCGAAGATACCTCCGGACGCCCTGCACTGCCTGCATGTACCCCCCTCTGAGGGATGCTGCCTGTGGTCAGTAGATGTATCTGATCTGGTCGGTCCAGTAGCGTTCCATCCGCTTGAGACTGTCGGTGATGTCGACGATGCCCGCCGGTCCCAGAACGCCCTTGTCCTCGAGCCCGTCGGCGTGGCGGGCGAACAGACCCGACACCACATCGCGGATCTTGCGCCCCTTGTCGGTCAGGCGCACCCGCACCGAGCGGCGGTCGATTTCGCAGCGCTGGTGGTGCATGTAGCCCATGTCCACCAGTTTCTTGAGATTGTAGCTGACGTTGCTGCCCTGATAGTAGCCGCGGCTTTTCAATTCGCCCGCGGTCACTTCGTTATCGCCGATGTTGAACAGCAACAGCGCCTGAACCGCGTTGATTTCCAGCACCCCGACACGTTCGAACTCATCCTTGATGACATCCAGCAGCAGCCGGTGCAGGCGTTCGACCAGCGACAGCGCCTCCAGATAGCCGACCATAAACCCCTTGTTGCCGACTGCGGGCGGCGCTTGGGGAATGTCGATGTGATCCTGTAAACTCATTATGCTCTCCAACCTTTTGGCTGTGTCGGAGATTGAAGAATAAATCAGAATATTTCGTTAAACGCGTATCGTATTATCCGTGGATGCCCGCGACGTGACTCTGGATGTCCGAAACCATTGCGCCGTATGGGTCTTTTGCGGGGACCTGGCCGGTGACCCACTGGTAAAGATCGTGATCGTTTTCGTTCAGAAGCCGGTCATAGAGATCCAGATCCTGCACCGTCATCGCGGCCAGACGGTCCCGCGCGTAGGCCGATAGAATCAGGTCCATTTCCTTGATCCCGCGGCGCATCGATCGCATGACCAGCCGCTTTTCGCGCGTTTCGCGGGTTTCGTCGGCGGGCGGCGTGGGGTGCGGCAATTCGATCATGCGCCGTCTTTCAGCATCACGCGCAACCGTTTTTCGAGCCGTCCGACGTGTTTTGCCGTCTCGGACAGTTCGACCCGCAGATCGCGCAGTTCGCCCAGCACGTCCGAGGCGCCTTCGGGCAGGGTGCCGCCCGCTTCGGGGCCATCGAGCCCTTCGCCTTCGCCGTTGATGAGCCACATCATCGACACGTTGAGCAGACCGGCCAGCATTTGCAGCCGGTTGGCGCGCGGCTCGGACAGATCGTTTTCCCAGCCGCGCAGGGTGGCCAGCCGCACGCCGAGCCGCCGGGCGAGAATCGTTTGTGTCATGCCGGCCGCTTCGCGCGCCGCGGCGACCCGGTCGCCAAAGGTGGCCATGTCGGGCCCGTACCAGTCCACTTCGGGGGTGTCGGTTGGTCCATTTGCAGTGGTGTCGGCCATAGAACTCTCCTGTCGGGGCGGATGTCGCTTGATCGTCGAATGGGCCGCCCCTACACAGGGGGCGGGACCTACACATAGCTTGATGAGGACAAAATGGAACTGCTATCTGCGACACTTCAGCGTGTAAAACCATCACCCACGATTGCAGTCACCACGAAAGCCCAGGAGCTGAAGGCGGCGGGCCGTGATGTGATCGGACTGGGTGCGGGGGAGCCGGATTTCGACACGCCCCAGAATATCAAGGACGCCGCCGTGGCCGCCATTGCGGCGGGCAAGACGAAATACACCGCTGTCGACGGTATTGCCGAG
This sequence comes from Sulfitobacter sp. S190, assembly GCF_025141935.1. Lineage (NCBI taxonomy): Bacteria > Pseudomonadati > Pseudomonadota > Alphaproteobacteria > Rhodobacterales > Roseobacteraceae > Sulfitobacter > Sulfitobacter sp. S190. The sequence continues at coordinate 2,467,177 of NZ_CP081120.1, forward strand.
CTCAAGCAGGCGATTTGCGCCAAGTTCGAGCGCGACAATGGCCTGAGCTATAAGCCCGCGCAGGTGAGCGTGTCGGGCGGTGGCAAGCAGGTTTTGTACAACGCGCTGATGGCGACGCTGAACCCCGGCGACGAGGTGGTGATCCCTGCGCCCTATTGGGTCAGCTATCCCGACATGGTGCTGCTTGCGGGCGGTGAGCCGGTGATTGCCGAGGCGTCGTTGCAGACCGGTTTCAAGCTGACCGCCGACCAGCTGGAGGCCGCCATCACGCCCAAGACCAAGTGGTTCATCTTCAATTCGCCCTCCAACCCGACCGGCGCGGGGTATTCGCGCGACGAGATGAAAGAGCTGACGGATGTGTTGATGCGCCACCCCCACGTCTGGGTGATGACCGACGACATGTACGAGCATCTGGCCTATGACGATTTCGAATTCTGCACGCCTGCGCAGGTCGAGCCGCGCCTGTACGACCGCACGCTGACGGTAAACGGTGTGTCGAAGGCCTATGCCATGACCGGCTGGCGGATCGGCTATGCCGCGGGGCCGGAGGACTTGATCAAGGCGATGCGCAAGGTGCAGTCGCAATCGACCTCCAACCCCTGTTCGATCAGCCAGTGGGCCGCCGTCGAGGCGCTCAACGGGCCGCAGGATTACATCGGCCCCAACAACGAGATGTTCGTGCGCCGCCGTAATATGGTGGTCAAGGCGCTGAACGCGATCGACGGCATCAGCTGTCCGGTGCCGGAGGGGGCGTTCTATGTCTATCCGTCCATTGCGGGGCTGATCGGCAAGACAACGCCAAACGGGGTGAAGATCACCGATGACGAGACGTTCGCCACGGCGCTGCTGGAGGATGTGGGCGTGGCGGTGGTGTTTGGTGCGGCCTTCGGGTTGAGCCCCAACTTCCGCGTCAGCTATGCCACGTCGGACGAGGCGCTGGAGGAGGCCTGCGCGCGCATCACCTCCTTCTGCAACGGCCTGAGCTGACGACCGCGCGGTGCAGGAGGCGGGGCTATCGCCTCCTGTCGCCGCGTGATACATGCGGGAACCAACCGCAGATTGAACCCAGTTTGGCAGGACAGGCAGCATGGCAGGCGCGCTCCCCGAATATTACTTTCGCGTTCGTGAGAACGGGGCGTTCGCGTTCCGGCTGGATACCGAAAACCGCCAGCGCCGGATCGAGATGGACCAGATCGCCGTCGTCAACATGCGCAGTGGCGAGATCAAACCCCACGGCGACCGGACCCTGACCGAAGCCGATATCGCCGCGATCACCGAATGGATGGAAGAGCGCGCGCAGGTGCTGGCGCACCGCGACATCGACGACATCCACCGCGCGGTTGACTACCTCAACCTGACGACCCACTGGGCGCAATCGCGGGCCACCGATGCACAGCTGGACGCCGTGACCGACCGGTTGCTGCTGGCGATGCACGATCTGCGGGCCACGCTGGTGCGCAAGAAGGCCGACAGGCTGACCAAGGACTAGACCGCGCGCACGTCGCCCGCGTTTCCTTTGATCCCTGGCAGGACCGTGCGCCAGAACCGGGTGTTCAGCAGGATCGCCGCGACGCCGAGCCCGATGCCCAGACCCGCCCAGACGCCGATCCCGTCGAAGCCCATCCAGAAGCCCAGCAGATACGAGCACGGCACGCCGATGACCCAATAGCTGAACGTGGCATAGACCATCGGCAGCGTGGTGTCCTGCACCCCGCGCAAGACGCCCAGACCGATCGCCTGTGCCCCGTCGACAAGCTGGAACAGCCCCGCCATGAACAGGATGCCGACCCCGATCTGCAGGATTTCGACCTTGGCGGGTTCGCTTTCGAGAATGAAGATGCCGATGAGCCATTCGGGGTAGAGGAAGAACACAGCCACCGTCACCACCGAAAACAGCAGCGACAGCGCCGTGGCGACCGCGGCACCCCGTGCCAGATGACGCGGGTCGTGCCGCCCGTAGGCGTTGCCCGCCCGCACCGTTGCGGCATTGCTGAGCCCCAGATGCACCATGAACGTCAGCGAGGCCAGTTGAACCGCGATCCCGTGCGCGGCCAGCGGCACCGTCCCCAGCCAGCCCATCATGATCGCAGAGGCCGCGAACAGCCCCACTTCGCTCAGCGAGGTGATGGAGATCGGCAGGCCCAGCGTGAACACCCGCTTGAGCATATCCACATCCTTGGCCCAGAGCCTGCGAAAGAGGTCGTGTTCGGGCAGCCGCATCCGCACGTAGATCACCACGCCCACCAGCGACACCACCTGTGTGCACAGCGAGGCAACGGCCGCCCCGCGGATGCCCATTTCGGGCGCACCCCAATTGCCGAAGATGAGCGCGTAGTTCACGACGGCGTTCACGAGGGCCGCAAGCACGGTGATCCAAAGCACGATCTGCGTGCGCTCCAGCGCGGCGAGATAGGATTTCAGCACCATCACGAACAGCGCCGGCAAAATCCCCCAGCCCGCCACCGTGAGGTAGGTCGCGGCCTGTGCCACCACCGCTTCTTCCTGTCCGATCAGCCGCAGGATCGGACCGGCAAAGAGCATCGCGGGCAGCGCCAGCAGGGCAAAACCGAAGCTGAGCCAGAGCCCCATGCGCGTGGCCCTGCGGATGGAGGTTTCATCGTCTTCGGCGGCAAAGCTGGCGACCATGGGCATCACCGCCCATGCGTATCCCGAGCCGAAGATGAAGAGCACGAAAAAGAAGGTTGAGGCCAGCGTCACCGCGGCCAGTTCCTCGACCCCGTACCAACCCAGCATGACCGTATCCGTCACGCCGATCGCCATCTGCGCCAGATGTCCGCCGATGAGCGGCAGCCCGAGGACCGACAACGCCTTGGCGTGGGCCGGGAAGGTCATGTGCTTGTGCATGTCTTCCCCTCTACGCCCCGACCCGCCGCATGGGAAGAGCCAACTTGCGCCTGCCCTTCGGGGGCGGCACAGTCGCGGGATGGAACACCACAACCGCGTCGATCTTGTCAGCCCCTTTGCCCCAACCCTTGCGCGGCGGGGGCACTGTGCCGTGGGCGTGCAGACCGTGCAGCTGACGTTGCGCGATCAGCCCGATGTCGCGGCGGGTGACCTGCGTGGCCACGACCGCCCCCTGACCGTCGAGCTGTGGTATCCGGCGGTGGCGGGCAGCGGCACGCCAGCCGCTTATGAGGTGACCCTGCGCTGCGGCGTGCGCCGCGCCGCCCTTTACGGGTCCGCGCAGCGCGGGGCAACGCCTGTGGGGGCGCCTGCGCCGGTCGTCCTGATCAGCCACGGATACCCCGGCAGCCGGTATTTGCTGGTGCATCTGGCCGAAGCCTTCGCCAGTCACGGGTTCATCGTGGCCGCCGCCGATCACGCGGGCAGCACCTATGACGATCTGCGCGACTTTGGCGAGACGCTGCTGCACCGTCCGCTGGACCAGATGGGGCTTCTGGATGCGCTGGCGCGGCTGGAGGGGCCGCTGGGGGCGATGATGCAGACCGACAGATGCGGTCTGGTCGGCTATTCCATGGGCGGCTACGGCGCGTTGGTGTCGGCGGGTGCCGGGGTCAACCGCGCGGCGCTCGACTTTGAACGCGCCCCTCCCGGCGGGATGCTGGCCGTCCACCGTGCGGGCAGCGACACCCATGCGGCGCTGCGCGACCCGCGGCTGAAGGCGATTGTGCCCATCGGCCCTTGGGGGGGAGGATTTGGCATGTGGGACGCCGACGCGTTGGCGCAGATCGAGATCCCCGCGCTGATCATGGCGGGCACGCGCGATGACGTGTCGAATTACGCCGGGATGCGCCATCTGTTTGACGCGATGACCGGCACCGGGCGCCATTTGCTGAGCTTCGAGGGGGCGGGCCACAATGCCGCCGCCCCCCACCCCGCGCCCGCCGAGGCGTGGCAATTTTCGCCCGCGTTGGGCCGTGCGCCGTTCGACCATTATGCCGATCCGGTGTGGGACACCCTGCGCATGAACAACATCGCCCAGCATTTCGCGGTGGCCTTTCTGGGCCGGCATTTGTCGGGGGATACCGCGATGGACCGCTATCTCGACGGTGTGTCATGGTCCGGATTTGCCGAAGGCACCGCCACGGGATTGCGGTTCGAGACCCATGAAAAAGGAGCGCCCCTATGATGTGGACAGAGACGGTCGAGTTGGGCGGGCAGCCGTTTTTCCTCCGCCATTGGGGCCGCGAGGACGCGCCCAGGCTGCTGATGTTGCACGGGTTTCCAGAGTATAGCGGCGGTTGGGCCGAACTCGCACCCCTGCTGGCCGAGCGGTTTCACTGCATCGCGCCAGACCAGCGGGGCAACGGCCAGAGCTGGCGACCGGCGGAGGTGGCCGATTACCGCACATCGCTGCTCGTGGGTGATATGGTGGCGCTGATCGGGGAGGAGCCGGTGTATCTGCTGGGCCATGACTGGGGGGCGTCGGTCGCCTATGCGCTCACGATGACGCGGCCCGATCTGATCCGCAAGCTGGTGATCCTGAACGGGGTGCATCCGCTGCCGTTCCAGCGGGCGCTGGCGGCGGGCGGGCCGCAGACCGATGCGTCGCAGTACATCCATTACCTGCGCGCGCCGGGGTCCGAGACCCAGCTGGCGGCGGATGATTTTGCCAAGCTGATGGATCTGTTTTCGGCCAAGATGGATGTGTCGTGGCTGCGCGGCGAGACGCTGGCGGGCTACAAGGCCGCGTGGCGCGATGCGGCGGGGCTGGGGGCGATGATCAACTGGTACCGCGCCTCGCCCCTGCGGTTGGGCGGGCCCGGTGAGGCGCTGGCCGATCCGCCGCAGTTCGATGCCGACCGGATGCGCATCACGGTGCCCCATCTGCTGGTCTGGGGCACCGGCGACACCGCGCTGTTGCCCGAGGCGCTGGAGGGGCTGGAGGCGCTGGCCCCCGATCTGACGCGGGTGGACATCGCGGGGGCCGATCACTGGCTGCACCACCAAAAGCCGCGCGAAGTGGCGCGGGCGATCCTCGACTGGATCTAGTGGTGGCCCCAATCGTCGGGGTCGTCCGAATTGCCGGGGCTGAGCCCGATCACATCGCCGTCGGTCGAGCAGCCCAGCCCCAGCACGGTGCGGTTGGCATAGCCGAAATAGGCGGTGACCTGATTGATCTCGAGGATCTGGCCGTCGTCCCAGCCCGCCATGCGCAGCGCCTCGACATCGGCGGCGTCCATATCGGCGGGGGTTTGGGTCAGTCGCTGGGCGTAGCGCAGGGCCGCCTGCTGGGCGGCATCGAGCGGTGTGCCGCCCACGTCGCCCGCCGCCAGCGCCGCCCGCAGCGCATCCGCCCGCGCGTCATCGTCCAGCAGCCGTTTGAGACCGGCAAAGTGGTGCTCCACGCAATACGCGCAGTCGTTGAGCGACGAAACCCAGACGCCCAGCGTTTCCAAAAACCACTTGGGCACCGTGTTGGCCGAATGGTGCAGCACGTGTTTGTAAAGTGCCATGTGCCCTTCCATCGTGTGGGGCCGCAGGCTGTGCATCATCATGATGTTGTCGACGTTGTTGCCCGGCCCCGTCACGCGGTCGTAGAGCTGGCGTAGCTTGCCGGTGGCGGCGTCGAAGGGGATTGTCTTGATCCAGGCCATGGGGGGTGCTTTCCGGTTGGGGGTTACTTGCGGGGGCGCGAAAAGATCATGCGCTGTTCGTGCAGGTCTTCGGGCGCGCCGATCCAGGCATAGGCCAGCAGCGCGGGTTCGCGTTTGCCCACGGTGATGCGGTGCAGGTGCTGGGGCGGATTGAAGATCATCGAGCCGGGCACATAGACGCCCTGATGATTTTCCGACACCGCCCCCGACAGGCACACATAGCTTTCGGTGATGCCGTGGTGGGCGTGGGCGGGATAGGTGCAGCCCGGACCGAACAGCACCACGCCCAGGATGATTTCGGTGCTGACCACCGGTCCGGTACCGCCCGCGATCTCGGCGTAGGCGAACGTGTCCTGCAGCCCCTTTGGCACCCGCTCGTACCCGTATTGCCAGCTGAGATCGGGGGCCACCACGTCCAGCGCGCGGATCACCGGGGCCAGCACGCCCTGCCGCCCTTCGTCGAGCGCGCGGCGCAGGTGGGCGGTTACCGGTTTGTCGGCCTTGGGTTGCGGTGTCACGGGAGCGTTGGTGCGAATGAGGCGGCTGATCGCCTCGCGGACCTTGCGCTGGTGGCCCGCGATCTTGTCGCTGCCGCCAGCGGGCAGAAAACGGTAAAGCTCGTCGTATTCCTGCAGCAGATAGCGCCAGTCCGGCAGCTGGCGCAGGGTAAGGCGCGGGGCGGTATCGGCGGATGGGGTCATGGCCGCTCTCCTGGCGGGTGGATTTTGCGCCACATTAGCCACGCGGCGACCAAAGGAAAGGGGCCGCGCCCTCTTTTCGCCGATGCCGCGCTCTGACATACTGCGGATGATCCAATAACAAGCAAATGCAGGCGCCTCACATGTCCGATCTTCTGTCCGGCACCACGCCGGAGCCGACCGATTACGATGCCTCCTCCATCGAGGTACTGGAGGGGCTGGAACCCGTCCGCAAGCGCCCCGGCATGTATATCGGCGGCACCGACGAACGTGCGCTGCACCATATGGTGGCCGAAGTGCTCGACAATTCGATGGACGAGGCGGTCGCGGGCCACGCCAACCGCATCGAAGTGGAGCTGCACGCCGATTACAGCCTCACGGTGCGCGACAACGGCCGCGGTATCCCGATTGATCCGCATCCCAAGTTCCCCGACAAATCCGCGCTGGAAGTGATCCTGTGCACGCTGCACGCGGGCGGCAAATTCTCGGGCAAGGCCTACCAGACGTCGGGCGGTCTGCACGGGGTGGGTGCCTCTGTCGTCAACGCGCTGTCGGATTCGATGGTCGTGCAGGTGGCGCGCAACAAGGAAGTCTATGAGCAGCGCTTTTCGCGCGGCCTGCCGCTGGGCCCGGTCGAAAAGGTGGGCGCGGCCCCCAACCGGCGCGGCACCACGGTCACCTTTCACGCGGACGAGCAGATTTTCGGCAGCCACCGCTTCAAGCCCGCGCGGTTGTTCAAATCGATCCGGTCGAAAGCCTATCTGTTTTCGGGTGTGGAAATCCGCTGGAAATCGGCCATTGACGATGGCGAGACCCCGACGGAGGCGACGTTCCATTTTCCCGGTGGCCTGTCGGATTACCTGACCGAGACGCTGGGCAAATCCACCACCTACGCCGAGACCGCCTTTGCCGGCACGGTCGATTTCCGCGAGAAATTCGGCGAGGCGGGCAAGGTCGAATGGGCGATCAACTGGACGCCGTCGCGCGACGGGTTTATCCAGAGCTATTGCAACACGGTCCCCACCCCCGAGGGCGGCACCCATGTCGCGGGGTTCTGGGCGGCGATCCTGAAAGGCATCAAGGCCTACGGCGAATTGTCGAACAACAAGAAGGCCGCATCGATCACCCGCGACGACCTGATGTCGGGGGGCTGTGCGCTGGTGTCGTGTTTCATTGCCGATCCTGCGTTCGTGGGCCAGACCAAGGACCGGTTGTCCACCGAGGCCGCCGCCAAAATGACCGAAGGCGCGGTGCGCGACCACTTTGACAACTGGCTGGCGGCAGACACGAAGTCCGCCGGTGCGATCCTCGATTTTCTGGTGCTGCGCGCCGAGGAGCGTCTGCGCCGCCGTCAGGAAAAGGAAACCGCGCGCAAGAGTGCCACCAAGAAGCTGCGCCTGCCCGGCAAGCTGACCGATTGCACCAGCAAGTCGCGCGAGGGCACTGAGCTGTTCATCGTGGAGGGCGATTCTGCGGGCGGGTCCGGCAAGGGCGCGCGCAACCGCGTCAATCAGGCCCTGCTGCCGCTGAAGGGCAAGATCCTCAACGTGTTGGGCGCCGCGTCGGGCAAGCTCAACACCAACGCCGAGATCAACGATCTGTGCGAGGCGCTGGGGGTCGGCATGGGCACGAAATTCAACCTCGACGATCTGCGCTATGACAAGATCATCATCATGACCGACGCCGATGTGGACGGGGCGCATATCGCGTCCCTGCTGATGACGTTCTTTTTCACGCAGATGCGCCCGATGATCGACGCGGGCCACCTGTATCTGGCCTGTCCGCCGCTTTACCGGCTGACGCAGGGTGCGCGCCGCGTCTATGTCGCCGACGACGCCGAGAAGAACGCCCTGCTGGAGAAGGGCTTGGGCGGCAAGGGCAAGATCGACGTGCAGCGGTTCAAGGGGCTGGGCGAGATGGACGCCAAGGATCTGAAGGAAACCACGATGGATCCCGCAACCCGCAAGCTGATCCGGGTGACCGTCGACGAGGACATGCCGGGCGAGACCGGCGATCTGGTCGAGCGGTTGATGGGCAAGAAGCCGGAGTTGCGGTTCCAGTACATTCAGGAAAACGCGCGGTTCGTCGAAGAACTGGACGTGTGAGCGGGCGCGCTACTGCTGCACGCTTTGCAGGTAGGCCACCAGTTCGACAATCGGGCGGCTGGTAAAGATCGGCTGGCCGAGGTGGGTCTTGAGCGGGGTGTCGTCGCCTTCGAAGAAATCCCCGTAGATCGGCATGTCCGATCCGTGGCTAATCAGCGGATCGCGCCCGTCGATGCGCATCACCACCCGCAGCGTGGGGAAGATGTTGCCGTTGCGCGCCTGCAGCGTGCTGAGGTCGGAGGGTTGCACCAGAAGCGCAGGCGCCATCGGGCCGTTCCCGTCGTGGTTCACCCCGTGGCAGGTGGCGCAATTCTGGGCGTAAAGCTCGGCACCGAGGCCTGCGCCCTGCGCCTGTGCGCCGGCCGCCAGCAGGCAAAGGACGGTAGCGAGAATGTATCGTTGCATCGTCGGACCTTTCGTGTCGCGGGTATAGGTCCGATGCTAATGCACCGCGATGCGCCGCCCATGATCTGGATCAAGCGGGCGCGAAAAAGCGGCGGTGGGGGTGGGAAAGGATGGGGCCCTGTGGCCCCACCCGTGTGGTCCTCTTCAGACCATGAAGCTGGCGGCGGTGACGCCCCAAACGCTCATCATGGCGACAAAACCGAATACCGTGGGTGCAATAACGCGAAGCATAGTGATCTTCCTTTTCCAGGCAGCGGCCCGTTCGCCGCTGCGGTCAGTGCCGCGGGACCCTTGTGGCCCTGCGATCTGAATAAGAGGTGGGGACGGTGCGTTGAAATAATAAGGGACCGGATGGTCACTATACTACACCGCGGCGCGAGTGCTCCGTAACAAACGCGCGGGCGCGCGCGGTTTGTCCTTGCGGTGACGCCGGACCCGCGCATGATGGCGTCATGCGTATGGCTTTCATTCTTTTGCTGTTTCTGGCCGCCTGTGGCCGCCCCCTGTCGGACGCGGAGCGCGCCTTTGCCTTCGGGCTGACGGGCGACACGCTTGATTACGACCGGGTGCGCCTGCACGACGGGGCGCCCACGCGGGCCGTCACCTTCCGGCGCAAACCACGCCCGCGCACCACCTGCCGCGAACAGATCCTGCCGCCGCCCCAGGACGAGATCATCACCACGAAACCCGCGGCCGTTGCGCTCTACAACACCGTCCTGTTCGACCGGGACTGGTATCTGGACGACTACCTGCCCGATTATCCCGACCGCATCGGGCTGATCGCCGCGATGCTGTTTGCCCACGAGATGACCCACGTCTGGCAATGGCAGAACCGCCGCTTGACCGGCTTTACGCCGCTGCGCGCCGCGACCGAACATTCGCCCGGCGCCGATCCTTATCTGTTCGAGATCGGCGACCGCAGGTTTCTCGATTTCGGCTACGAGCAGCAAGGCTCCATCGTGGAGGAGTTCGTCTGCTGCCGCGCCTTGGCCCCGCAAGGCGCGCGGACGCAGCGGTTGCACAGCCTGATTTCGCAGGTCATGCCGCTGTCGCCGCTGCCCGCGCGTCCGCCCTATGACGTGGGTCTGCCGTGGGACGGCGTTGATCTGGACACCATCTGCCGTTGAGGACGCCCATGACACAATATGCCATCATCATGACGCTTGCGGGCATCGGCATTCCGCTGCTCGCGGCGTTGAATGCAGCGCTTGGCACGCGGATCGGATCGCCCGCCGTGGCGGCCACGGTGCTGTTTGCCATCGCGTTCGCCACGGCGCTGGTGGTGGCCCTTGCGACCGGGCCCGGTGCATTTGCACGCGTTGCAGGCACCCCGCGCCACCTGTTGCTGGCCGGTGTGCTGATCGCGTTCTACGTGCTGAGTATCACCTATATCGCGCCGCATTTCGGGATCGGGAATGCGGTCTTCTTCGTGCTGCTGGGCCAGCTCATTTCGGCCGCGTTGATTGACCAGTTCGGGCTGTTTGGTGCGCAGGTCTCGCCCATAAGCCCGACCCGTGCCGCAGGCATCGCGACCATGGCGATCGGTGTCTGGCTGACGCAGCTGGCCTAGCCGCCCGCGGGCCCTTCGGCCAGTCCGGTGATCAGATCCCATGTCTGTGCCCCCACATCGACGGGATCCTGCCCCGTCTTGCCCCGGCCGGGCATCCGCGCGCCCGCGTCGCGCGCAATGTGATCTGCCAGCGCCTGAACCTTCTGGGCGAAATCCGGCGCGGTGCCGGGATCGATCAGCACATAGTACTGGCCCAGATCGTGCGGCGCGCCCTCGGGCGCCTTGAGCGGTTTGACATCGCGCGACAGCACCGAGCCGGTCATCCCCGCCGCAAGAATTTCGACCATGAGACCAAAGCCCCAGCCCTTGTATCCGCCCGTTGAGACAAGCGATCCGCCCAGCGCGGCGGTGGGATCGGTCGTCGGCTTGCCGTCGGCGTCAAGCGCCCAGCCTTCGGGGATGCGTTCGCCTGCCGCCTTGGCCATCGTGATCTTGCCCAGAGCGACGGTGGTCGTGGACTGGTCGAATTGCATCGCGATCCCGCCCTGCCCGTCGGGCACCGAAAACGCCATCGGGTTGGTGCCGATGGCGCGGGTCTTGCCCCCCGGTGCGGCCACGATCGGCGATGCGTTGGTCATGCCCAGCGCAATCATGCCCGCCGCCGCGATCTGTTCGGTGAAATAGCCCAGCGAGGTGCAGGTATGCGCGTGTCCCACCGCCAGCGACGCCACGCCATTGGTGCGTGCGGCATCGAGCGCGAGCGGCAGGGCGTGGGCGAATGCCGGTTGCGCGAATCCGAAGCCCGCATCGACCACCACGGTGCCGGGGCGCGGGGTGCTGACCTGCGGTGTCACGGTGCCGTTGACACGCCCGCTTTGCAATTGCTGGCAGTAGCTTTCGACATAGTAGAGGCCGCAGATCTTGTTGCCGATGCTTTCGGCCTTGCGCACGGCGCGGGCCACTTCGGCGGCGGCAAAATCGCCCGCACCATGCGCCAGAAGCGCGCTGCGGGTGGTTTGTTCGATGTCGTCGAGAGATATTTTCGGCATAAAGCCCTCCGGTTGCGGTCAGACCGCGGCAAGCTGGCCCTGATCGAGCCGGATCTGGCGGTCCATCCGCGCGGCAAGGTCAAGGTTGTGGGTGGCAATGAGCGCGGCGAGACCGGTGTCGCGCACCAGCGTCAGCAGGGCGGCGAAAACGCGGTCCGATGTTTCGGGGTCGAGATTTCCTGTCGGTTCATCGGCCAAAAGCAGGCGCGGCCCGTTCGCCAGTGCCCTGCAAAAGGCGACACGCTGCTGTTCGCCGCCCGACAGCGCGGCGGGGCGGTGCGCGGCGCGCGCCTTGATGCCGACACGCCCCAACAGGTCCAGCGCGCGGTTTTCCGCATCACGCCGGGGGGTGCCGTTGGCCAGCTGTGGCAGGACGATGTTTTCGAGCGCGGTGAATTCCGGCAGCAGGTGGTGAAACTGGTAGATGAAGCCCACATCGGCGCGGCGCACCGCGGTGCGTTTGCCATCGCGCGCGCCGGTCAGGTCTTCGCCCGCGATGGCCACCTGCCCCGCGTCGGGCGTATCGAGCAGCCCCGCGATGTGCAGCAGCGTCGATTTGCCCGCCCCCGAGGGCGCCACCAGCGCCACGACTTCGCCCGGCTGCACCTTCAGATCGATGCCGCGCAGCACCGTCACCTCGTTGGGTTTGCCGTGGTTATAGGCCTTGGTGATCGCGCTGAGCGACAGGATCGGATCACTCATAGCGCAGCGCCTCGACGGGGTTCATGCGCGCCGCGCGGCGGGCGGGAAAGATCGTCACGATGAACGACAGCCCCAGCGACAGGGCCACCGCCGACAGCACATCGCCCAGTTGCAGTTTCGCAGGCAGGAAGTAGATGCCCCGGATCGACGGGTCCCACGCATTGCCACCCGACAGCCAGTTCACTATGCCGAATATCTGATCGACGTAGAGCGCGAAGAGACAGCCCAGGATCACACCCAGCGCCGTGCCGATAAGCCCGGTAAAGGCCCCGCAGATGAAGAAGACCCGCAACACGGAGCCCTCGCTCAGGCCCATGGTGCGCAGGATGCCGATGTCGCGGCCCTTGTTCTTGACCAGCATGATCAGCCCCGACACGATGTTCATCGCCGCGATCAGCACGAGGATCGACAGGATCACGAACATCACGTTGTCCTCGATGTCGAGCGCGTTGAGAAAGCCCGAGGAGGCATCCCGCCATGTCCAGATCAGCCCCTCGTCGCCTGCGGCGCGCAAAATGGCATTGGCCACCGGATCGACGTTGTCGGGGTCGGCGACCATCACCTCCAGCTCGGAGGCGCGGCCTTCGTAGTTGAAAAAGCTCTGCGCCTCCGCGATCGGCAGGTAGGCGCGGGTGCGGTCGATGTCGTAGCGCCCGGCAGTGAAGATATAGGTGATTTCGTAACCGTTTACCCGCGGGCTGACACCGAAGGCGGTTTTGACCCCGTTGGGTGAAATGATGCGGATCGTATCGCCCACCCCCGCGCCCAGAGCGCGTGCCACGCCCGATCCGATGGCGATGCCTTCGCCGAAGCGGCCGATGTCGCCCTGCGCATCTTCGGGATCGGCAATGCGGGGGATGGTCAGCAGATCGTCGGGCGCGATGCCGAAAATCTCGACGCCCGCGTTGTTGCTGCCCAGCGAGGCCATGACCTGCCCGCGCACCAGCGGCGCGACCCGGGTCACGCCATCGACGGCGCGCACGCTGTCGGCCAGCGCTTCGTAATCATCGATGGAGCGGTCGATGCCACCGCTGGGCTGCACGGTGCCCATCTCGTAGACCGTCACATGGGCGTTGGCCCCCAGGATCGTATCGACGAATTCGGCGCGGAACCCCGAGCGCACGGCCAGCGTGGCGATCAGCGCAAAGACCGCCAGCGTGATGCCGATGAGGCTGATCCAGGTCATGACACTGACGCCGCCTTCGGCGCGGCGCGCGCGCAGGTACCGCCACGCGATCATCCATTCGAACGGGGCAAAGGGGGGAGTGTTCTGGGCCATGGGGGTCCTTGTGATTTGCCGCGCAAACTGCGGCTTTGGGCGCACAGGGTCAAGGGGGATCGGGGGCCGCGCTCAGGCGGTGCCGCGACGGCGCAGCGGCCAGACCATGAGCCGTGCCAGCCCTGCCAGCAGCGCCGCGCCCAGCACGAAACCCGCCGCGGCAAAACTCAGGCCCGCAAAGCTGATCGGGACAGCGGGCACATAAGCCTGCCACGCGGCCTGTGCGATGTCGGTGTCGGTGAGGCGGCTGGCGTGATAGGCGCGCATGAACGGTCCCTTTGCCCGCAGCGCGGCCAGATCGTCGCGCAGGGTTTCGTAGCGGGCGATGGAGCGCGTCATGTCGGCGCGGCGCCGTTCGATAAAGGCAGTGCCCTGCATCTGTGCCAGTGCCTCGGTGCGGCTGAGGTTCTCGGCACGTGCGGAGGCATCGAAATCGGCCACCACCTGTTCGAGCGCGTCCACAGCCCCGCCCAGCCGCTGCACGTACTGCTGCGAGAACTCGGGAAATTGCGATCCGGCGGTTGCCCCCGCCAGCCCCCCTGCAAGAGCGATGCTGCGCAAGATCATCAGGTGCCTGTGGTTCTTGTTATCGTTGATCCGAGGCTGCCATGGCCGGGCCTGTCAGACAAGCCCGGCGTGCGCTCACCGGCTCAGACGCAACAATCTGCCACCTGCCCCGTCGAGGATCAGGATCGCGCCGTCGCGGTCGATCTCCACGTCGCGCACGCGCATTTCACCCGTCAGGAACCGTTCTTCGCCGCTGACCCGGTTGCCTTCCAGCGTGAGGCGTACCAAACCGCCGGGGTTCAGCGACGAGGCCAGCACATCGCCCTGCCAGTCGGCAAACATGTCCCCGTCGTAAAAGGCAAAGCCACCGGGCGCGATCACCGGATCCCAGTAGTACCGCGGCTGGGTGAAGCCTTCGCCGCTGCTTTGTCCCGAGCCAATGTCACCGCCCGAGTAGCGGATGCCGTAGCTGACCACGGGCCAGCCGTAGTTCGCGCCCGCCTCGATCAGGTTGAGTTCGTCCCCGCCGCGGGGGCCGTGCTCGAGGGTCCACAGCGCGCCGGTGTCGGGGTGCACATCGGCGCCCTGCACGTTGCGGTGGCCCAGTGTATAAACGGCGGTGCCAAAGGGGTTGCCGGAGGCCGCCTCACCGTTTGGCGTGACGCGCACGACCTTGCCGTAGGTCTTGTCGAGATCCTGCGCATAGACCCGTTCGGCCAGCGACGAGTGTTCGCCCGTGGTGATGTAGACATGCCCGTTCAGCGGGACCACGCGGCTGCCGTAGTGTTTGGTGGTGGGCGACGGGGGCGATTGCACGAAGATGTCGCGCACATCCGTCAGCGCGCTTCCGTCGGCGCTGAGCACGCCGCGGGCCGCGGCGGTGGCGGACATGTTGTCTGGCATCCGCTTGGCGTAGCTGAGGTAGATCACGCGGCTGGTGGCGAAATCCTCGGCCAGTGCCACGTCGAGCAGCCCCCCCTGCCCGGCCGCCAGCACATCGGGCACGCCGGTGATGGGCGCCCCCACCACGCCGTCCCTGATCAGCCGCAACTGACCAGAGCGTTCGGTCACCAGATAGCCGCCCTCGGGCAACACTTCGACGCCCCACGGGACATCAAGGTTGGTGGCCAGTTCGGTGATGGTGAAGTCCACGCCGCTGTCGAGCGCGGGGGCGCGGGTCTGGGTCGGCCACTGCGGTTCGAACTGGGGGGCGTTTTTGGCGCCCTGCTGCACACCTTGGGCGCAGGCGGCGGTGGCGGCACCGAAAATCAGGGCTGTCAGGAAAAATCGCATCACATATCCTCCGGTCATTGTCTGACGAAGGAGGTGGTGCAGCGGGCGCGCAGGTCCAGCCCGCGCACCCAAATTGTGATCAGAGCCCTTTGACCGACAGGCCCTTGTAGATCTGCGCGATCCGTTCGACCGCCTGTTCGGGCGGCAGCTCTTCGCTTTCGCCGGTGCGGCGGCTGGTCAGCTCGACGACCCCGTTCTTGAGCCCCCGCGGGCCGACCGTGATGCGCCACGGCAGACCGATCAGGTCCATCGTGGCGAATTTGCCGCCCGCGCGTTCGTTGCGATCGTCATAGAGCGGCTCGAGCCCCAGCGCGGTCAGGCTGTCGTAGAGCGACTGGCACGCGGCGTCGGCCTCGGCGTCGCCCTGTTTGAGATTGACGATGCCGCAGTGGAAGGGCGTGACGCCTTCGGGCCAGATGATGCCCTTGTCGTCGTGTGAGGCCTCGATGATCGCGCCCAGCAGGCGGCTGACCCCGATGCCGTGGCTGCCCATATGTACCGGGGTGACCTTGCCGTCGGGGCCCTGAACGGTAGCACCCATGGCGTCGGAATACTTGGTGCCGAAATAGAAGATCTGCCCGACCTCGATGCCGCGGGCGGTGCGCTGGCGGTCCTGCGGAACCTTGTCAAAGAGGGCCGGATCATGGGTTTCGTCGGTGCGCGCGTAGAGGTTTGTGAATTCCTCCATCACACCCGCGCAGGCCGCGTGATCGTCATAGTCGATGTCACGGTCGCCGAATTTCAGGTCCGTCACGGCGCTGTCGTAGAACACCTCGCTTTCGCCGGTGTCGGCCAGCACGAGGAATTCATGCGTGTTGTCACCCCCGATGGGCCCCGAATCCGCCCGCATCGGGATGGCCTGAAGGCCCATGCGTTCATAGGTGCGCAGGTAGCTGACCAGATGACGGTTGTAGGCGTGCAGCGCGTCTTCCTTCGTCAGATCGAAGTTATAGCCGTCTTTCATGAAGAACTCGCGGCCCCGCATCACGCCGAAGCGCGGGCGCATCTCGTCGCGGAACTTCCACTGGATGTGATAGAGCGTCAGCGGCAGATCCTTGTAGGAGCCGACGTTGGAGCGGAAGATATCGGTGATCATTTCCTCGTTGGTGGGCCCATAGAGCATGTCGCGGTCCTGCCGGTCGCGGATGCGCAGCATTTCGGGGCCGTAGGCGTCGTAGCGGCCGCTTTCGCGCCACAGGTCGGCCGATTGCAGCGTCGGCATCAGCATCGGGATATGGCCCGCGCGCATCTGTTCTTCGTGCACGATGTTTTCGAGCTTGCGCAGCACCTTGAAGCCCAGCGGCAACCACGAATAGATGCCGGCCGCGTTTTGTTTGATCATGCCGGCGCGCAGCATGTACCGGTGGCTGACGATCTGTGCTTCGGCGGGGGTTTCCTTCAGCACGGGCAGGAAATAGCGGCTCAGACGCATGGGGGCGCTCCTTGGGTTTCGGGGTCGGCATTGCTTAGGTCAAAGCGTGCGTCGTTACAATCATGATCCTTGCGGGGCGGCGGCGCGTCGGGCCAGATGCAGCGCCACGTGCACGGCCTTTTCCATGTCCTGCACAGATATCCATTCCAGCGGTCCGTGAATTTCCTGCATGCCGGTAAAGACGTTGGGGCATGGCAGGCCCAGTTCGGTCAGCCGCGAGCCATCGGTGCCGCCGCGGATCGGCACCGATACCGGTTCGATGCCCGCGTCGCGCACCGCGTCCTGCGCCAGATGCACCGGCGTCATGTCCTTTTCCAGCCAGTAGCGCATGTTGCGGTATTGCGGGGTGATATCGCAGGTGATGCTGGCGCGGGGTTCGGTGGCGGCCACGGTGTCGCAGATCTGCCGGATCAGCGCGCCTTTGGCCTCGAGCCCGTCCATTTCGAAATCGCGGATCATCAGGACAATTCGCATCTCGAAGGCATCGCCCGGGTAGTGGGTCAGTTTGAAATATCTTTTTTCTGACGCGGCTTATATGGCCCACGCTTCTTAGGCGCAGCGTCCTCCGCCTTCTCAACCAGCGCAACGATATCATCAACGGTCCAAGGTGACGCAACAAGGTTAGCCGCCATGGCGGGCGTAACGCGAAGCGTCTTGTGGATGCGGCAATAGTTGTAATGCATGAAATGCAGCGCAACCGCATAGGCGTGGTTCTCTGCCTTCTTTGAGAAGGCGTTGGTGAGGCGAGTAAAGCGGCGCATGCCCATCCGCATTGTAAGGTTCTGGCGTTCAATGTGGCTGGTGCCAACCTGCTCCATGTCAGGCTTGCCAAAGATGGCCTCTTTCTTTGCGCCCGTGCATTCGGCGGGGGAATACTTGCGCTCGTGGCCTTTCTGGCCTGTAGGGTCGCCGTATTGCTTGATCAGCATGGCATAGTCCACATCGCCCGAGAATGCGTCCGTGACCGCCTTGAGGTAGCCGCCGTGGCCGTCCGTGGTCAGCTGGATACGTGTCGCCAAGCGGCCAGCCAGATCAAACATGAACTCACGTGCAGTGTTCTGCGAACGGTCGCCGACCGTGTACGAGATCATCAACTTGCTATCACGATCCATGGCGGTCCACGTCCAAATGTCGCCAGCTTCGGACGGTGCCGCCTTTGCGCCCTCTACGTTTTTTGCTTTCGCATAGCAGAACGCCCAGATTTCATCGGCCTGCACGTGGCTGGCCTCTACGTTGCGCACATTTTCGTCGTGGAATTTGGCGCAGGCTTTGCCAGCGTCTTCCAGAAGCTTCGTGACAGTGTTCTTAGAAACGTCAGCAATGCGCGCGGTGGCGCGGATGGAGTTACCTTCCACCAAAAGGCGGATGATCAGGGCGCGGGATTTGGCGTCGAGTTTTCTCATACCCTCGATTTAATTTCAAACTGACCGTTAGTCAAGCATTTATGTATAGTTTGCGATTTTTCGCATATTCCCTATTGCCTGCTAAATGGTACCGCCTTATACGGATGCTATGAGCAGTGAAGAATATAAATCACCAGGGCAGTTGGTCACGGCGCTACTCGCTGAGCGAAGCTGGACAAAAAGAACGCTGGCAATCATTTCTGGGATGGATGAATCTATTATCAGCAAGACAACGTCAAACGTAAGAAAGGTCGATGCCGAGACAGCGATTATCTTTGAAGAAGTATTCGGTATCCCTGCCGAGAGGTTTTTGTCCTTGCAAAAGA
The DNA here is from genome assembly GCF_025141935.1 of Sulfitobacter sp. S190. NCBI lineage: Bacteria > Pseudomonadati > Pseudomonadota > Alphaproteobacteria > Rhodobacterales > Roseobacteraceae > Sulfitobacter > Sulfitobacter sp. S190. The sequence goes on from NZ_CP081120.1 coordinate 2,485,465, forward strand.
CCTATGACCTCGCAGTCGCGCGTATCGAAAGCACACCAAACCCCAAGAGGCAGATGCGGGCAGAATTGATTGGCAAGCTGCCGATCAGCGCAATGATTGCGCGGGGGTGGTTGGACGCAAAGTCAGTCAAAGATATTGATGATGTAGAGGAATCGCTGCTCCGTTTTTTCCAAGCAAATCGCCTTGAAGATATTGAAACACTTCCACATGCGTCGAAGAAAACGGAAGTCAGTATTGCAGCTACGCCAGCCCAACTCGCTTGGCTTTATAGGGTTAAGACGCTTGCATCGGAAATGTTGGTCGCGCGGTATTCGCCAACATCTGTGAAGTCGGCCATATCAAAGATCAAGACACTCATTCACTCTGCCGAAGAACTGCGCAAAGTGCCCCGCATCCTTGCCGAAGCGGGGATTCGCTTCGTGATCGTTGAGGCGCTGCCCTCGACAAAAATCGACGGTGTTTGTTTCTGGCTTGATGAGAACTCGCCAGTCATTGGTATGACAATGCGATTTGATCGGATCGACAATTTTGTTTTTGTGCTTCGGCATGAACTTGAGCACGTTCAAAATCGAGATGGCCTCATGCAGATGATGCTTGATGTTGATATCAACTCTGGCGAGGCAGCGCAGGTCACACAAGAGCTTATCGAACAAGAAGCAAGAGCGAATGCGGCAGCTTCCGAGTTTTGCGTACCAAAGAAAATGATGGACGCATTTATTTCCAGAAAGGCCCCAATCTTTGCTAAGCGCGACATCATTGGTCTGGCGCGGATGCTCAAGGTTCACGCAGGTCTAGTCGCTGGCCAATTACAGTTCAGAACAAAAAAGTATCATTTGGCGCGGGATCAGCTTGTGCCAGTCAGATCAATTGTAACACCAAACGCCGTAACAGACGGCTGGGGTGATGTTGCCCCTACTGATGCTTATTAGAAAGGGGCTGTCACCATGAGTAAGAAAAAAGACCTTCAACGCCTTATTCGTCACTACAAAGACGAAACTGGCGAAATCCAAGTGGACATGAAGAAAGTCGCAAAGTTCGCAGAACTTATGGGTTGGGAAATGCCAATTCCCAAAGACCCATTGGACATCTTGGCACAAGAGTTGTCTCGGGCTGCAAGAGATGAAATCAAACACGATGATAAGACCGGGCGGCCATATCGCGTGAATCACGCGATACCGATCAAGCAAGGCCAGCAATCTCTTTTTGTGTGGATTGATATAGACGAAGCACCCCGCAATATGATGCTAAAGTCACTCAACCTGCGCCGAGAGCAGATGGTAGGTGACGGTTTGCAGTTGAGCTACGACGCAGATCACTGGAACACTCGGCACCCCGACCAAGACGAAATTCAGCTTGATTTTGACTTTGGCTTTGACATTGAGCTTCGCAAGCATGCTGCGGACGCGGAAGACGAAGATATCACTTAAAAAGCGAAACCCCGCGAGGGCCGAAGCTGTCGCGGGGATCTATCAGTCTGGGGCGGTGTGAAACAGTGACTACCCGCAGCGCACAAGATGTTAGATAGGCTTATGAACAACAAAGGTCAACAAGTTATTAACAGCCCGCACCCGATACACGCGCTCTCTGAAATAATTTCTCCTTTAAGAATGGGCACTTACCTTCAAGCATCCGGTCAAGACCCAGATCGTGCCCTTGCATTATATCTGTGGAATGCAAAGATGGGGGAGGCGTTTCACCTACCCATACAGTCTTTTGAGGTTGGCCTCAGAAATCGGGTATCAGATGGCATACAAGCTGTATTTGGACCTAACTGGTGGTGCGATCCCTCTTTCCTCAAAGAAGCTGGCGAGAAAAGAGCTAGAGACATAAATCTAGTGTTAAACAGGTTAAAAAGCAAAGACGTGCCGCAAGATACAGGTCAGATCGTAGCCGGTCTATCCTTCGGGTTTTGGATAGCTATGCTACATGGCAGGCATAACATAAGAATTTGGAGCGCTCAGCTAAAGACCGCATTCCCGCATCTCCCTAATGAAGTGAACCGCAAGATTCTGCATGGCCGATCAACAAAAATAGCTGATTTTCGAAATAGGATTTCACACCACGAGCCAATATTTAAGCGCAACTTATTGCTTGACTACAGCATGTGCATGGAGGGGCTAAAGTGGCTGTGTCCAACAAAAGCATCTTGGATAAAACCCCATTGTAGAGTTGCCGCGATGGTACGACAAAAGCCGTAGCAGAGCGCCTTAATCCTTCTTCCAGCGAGCGGCTGCGGCGATCTGTGCGGCTTCGGATCGCTGCTCAGGTGTGAGCAAGCGTGCCTTTGCCTTGCCGCCCTTCAACCCGCCCTTGCGCTGCCCTGATGTGTCAGGCTCATGCACGGGCTCTTCGTCCTCCGTTGCCAAGTCCACAATGAACTTGGCAAGCTGGTTGGCGTCTCTGGGTCTCTTGGGTTTGTCTGTCATAACCCTAGGATAAGCACTCCCTCGCGCGAGGGCAAACTATCTAATTTCAAACTGACCCACTACCATCGCCCGCCATGGTGTTGACATAGATGAACCCTTCGAGCCCTTCGGTCGTCTCCGGTGTCATTTTGGTGCGCGGCAAAAGCCCCACGATCTGTGACGCCAGATGGGTGGCGTTGACCAGCTTGTCCTTGGCCCAGCCGGGGTGGATCGACACGCCCTGCACGGTAATCACGGCCTGATCGGCCGAAAAGGTTTCGAACTCGATCTCGCCGGGGCTGGCGCCGTCGAAGGTATAGGCAAAATCGCAGGCCATGTCGGCAGGCAGATCGGCGTGCACGCCGCGCCCGATTTCTTCGTCGGGGGTAAAGGCAAGCCGGATCGGCCCGTGCGCGATATCGGGGTTTTGCAACAGGTGCCGCGCGGCGGTCATGGCGATGGCGACGCCCGCCTTGTCGTCCCCGCCCAGCAGGGTCGTGCCGCTGGCGGTGATGATGTCGTGGCCCACACAGCGGTCCAGATGCGGCGAGATGTCGGGCCCGAGCCGCAGGTCTGGCGCATCGGCAAAAGTGATGTCACCGCCGTTGTAGCCGCGGTGAACCACGGGTTTGACCCCGCTGGCGTGGAACTGCGGGGCGGTATCGACATGCGCGCACCAGCCCATCGTGGGGCCCGCCACCGTGCCCGGAACGGTGGCCAGCACGGTGCCGTAGGCCGTCAGCGTCACGTCCTGCGCGCCCATATCGGTCAGCTCTGTCACCAGCTGGCGGCTGAGATCGAGTTGGCAGGCGGTGCTGGGTTGGGTGCTGCTGGCCGGATCGCTTTGCGTGTCGATGGCGGAATAGCGGATCAGGCGGGTTTCCAGTTCCGGTTTGAAATCTGTGGACACGGGCGCGGACCTCTTGCTGTGGGGGGTGCGCCCACCCTGCGTGCCGCAGCGGCGCTGTCAATGCCCGATGCGCGGGCGACGGCCTTAGCGCGGGCCGCCGCGATGTCCACTGACTTTGAAGTGATGGTGCGGCTCCCACGCCGCTGTGATCCGGACGGCAGCGGCAGGCGTACCCCTGACGAACATGCAAAACGCATGTCGCACCAACCCGGAGGAAAACACTTGTGACCAAACGTACATTCGCCGCAGCCGTCGTCGCTGCCACGCTGGGCTCGGCCACTGTCGCATCTGCGGCCAACATTGTAGAGATCGCATCCGCCGACGAGCGGTTCTCGACGCTGGTGGCGGCAGTCTCGGCCGCGGGCCTTGCCGAAACGCTGCAGGGCGAAGGCCCGTTCACCGTGTTCGCGCCCGTCAACGATGCCTTTGCCGCCCTGCCGGACGGCACGGTCGACACGTTGCTCAAGCCCGAGAACAAGGGCCAGCTGACCGATGTCCTGCTGTATCACGTCGATGACCGCAACCTGACCGCCGAGCAGATCCCCGGCGGGTCGAACTACTTCAAGCCGATCAACACCGCCGAGCGCCTGTGCATCACCAAGGGTGCGAATGGCGTGAGCATTGCCGACGGCACGGGTGAGACGGCCAATGTGGTCATCGCCAACATCGAAGCCGACAACGGCGTAATCCATGTGATCGACAAGGTGCTGCTGCCCGGTACGCGCCCTGCGTGCCACTGATCGCACGCTGACGCGCGGCCCTGCCTGCCCAGACCGCAGGCAGGGCCGCTTTTCACAATTGCGCGGCGATCATCCGCGCGGCGGGGCCGTCCTGTGCCGCGGCCTGCGCGTCCTCTGCTTCCCACTGCGCGATCCAGTCGTCCCCGCCCAGCGCCGTGCGCATCGGGGCCAGCTCATCGGCAAAGCGGGTCCAGCGCCCCTGCCCGTCGGGCGTGATTTCGCGGCGCACCTGCACCACGGACGCGGTGCGGATCACCCCCCTGCGGTTTTGCGGGGCGAGGCAGGCCGGATCCCATGACAGCCCCGCATGCGCGACACAGGCGCGGATCTGCGCTTCGGGTTCGGTGACCAATGCGCTGTAGGATTGCCAGCGCAGCGCCGCGCCCAGTTTGCCGCGCAGGTCCCGCCCCGTGGCATAGACCGTGCGCGTCATATGCGCGATATCGGCAGGGGCCTTCGCATGCGGGTAGGCCCCCGCGAAAGGGGTGGCATAGTTTGACAGCCCCGTGTCGAGCGGATGGCGCGACATGAAGATGAACCGCGCCTGCGGCAGGATGCGGCGGGCAAAGCCGAGCCGGAAGACATTGAGCGGTGTCTTGTCGACGAAAAACCGGTGATCGCCGATCGGTGCCTGCGCCGCGATGCGCGCACGGTACTGCGCACCGAGTGCGGCGGCCTGTGCGGGGTCCAGCGTGTCGACCCAGCTCCAGCCATCGTCCGATCCTTCGGTGCCTTGCCACATGGCGAACGTGCTCTCCAGCGCGGTGGATTCGCCCGCGGCGCAGACCTCCGCGTGACACGCCAGCACGCTTTCCATCAAGGTTGTGCCGGAGCGCGGCATCCCCACGACAAAGATCGGCACCGGCCCGTCCGGCGGTTCGGTCGCAGGCGCAAAGACGGGGCACTGCGCGATCTGGGCGGCCAAGCCGGCATCTAGGCCCGCGGTGTCATGGTGGCCCGCGCCCAGACGTTTCGATTTGCCATAAAGATAGAAAGCCGATCGGGGGCGGTTGGCCGCCTCTTCGATCTGGGCCAACGTGTTCAGCGCGGTGGCCCGCAGTGCCGCATCTGTGCTGCGGGATTTTGACAGGCGGCGCAGGGTGTTGGCGCGGCGGCTGTCGCGGCCGAAGGGCTCGAGCCGGTAGAGCGCGGCGAGCGCGCGGATGTTCTTGGGATCGGCCTGCACCGCGGCCTCGAAAGCGGTTTTCGCACGACCGGTGTCGCCCACCGAGACCGCCATCGCGCCCAGCTTGGCCCAGGCGGCGGTGTCATTGCCCAGATCCTGCGCCACGGCGGTGGCCAGTTTCAACGCTGTATCGGTATCGTGCAGCCCCCAGTAGCACCGCGCCATATCGTCAAGCAGCGCGGCACCCGGACCGGTCCGCTCGAACTGCGCCAGAATACGGGCGAGCGCGGGGCGCCATGCCCCCTGCGCCATCAGGCGGGTTATGGCGGGTCGGTGGGCAGCATAGGGATCATTGGCGGGCATGGGCTTTCCTCGGGCCGTGGCGGCACGGCCACAGGGGTACGCGATGAAGCTGAACAACTGTTAAACCGCCGAAAACTTTGCCCATGCGGGCCGCCCCCCTTGAAACCCGCGCCCCCATGCGCGATTTGTCAGGTGAAACCGAGGAGACAGACATGGCCCTGCCGATCCGAGACCAGCTGAAGTACTGGGGCGTTGCCGCGGCGCTGTTTCTGGTGGTGTTGTGGTTCATGGGCGATGTGCTGCTGCCCTTTGTGCTGGGCAGTGCGGTGGCCTATTTCCTCGATCCGGTGGCCGACCGTCTGGAGCGGTTGGGCCTGAGCCGGGTGGCGGCAACGGCGCTGATCACGGTTGTGGCGCTGGTCATGTTCGTCATCATGGCGCTGCTGGTGGTGCCGACGCTGGTGGCGCAGGCGGTTAACCTGTTCGAGATCGCCCCCGACCTGACGCGCCGGTTGTCGGCCTTTCTGACAGAGCGTTTCCCCTCCATTCTCGAGGATGGATCAACCCTGCGCAATTCGATCCAGTCGCTGGGCACGGTGGTACAGGAACGCGGCGGCCAGCTGCTGGAGACGGCGCTGAGTTCGGCGGCGGGTCTGTTGAACGTGATCATGCTGTTCGTGATCGTGCCGGTCGTGGCGGTGTACATGCTGCTCGATTGGGACCGGATGGTGGCGCAGCTGGACCAGCTTTTGCCGCGGGATCACGCGCCCACGATCCGCCGGCTGGCCCGTGACATCGATGCGACGCTTGCGTCGTTCATCCGCGGCATGGGCACCGTTTGTCTGATCCTTGGCACATATTACGCGATTGCCTTGATGCTGGTGGGGCTGCAATTCGGTCTGGTCGTGGGGTTCGTGGCCGGGCTGGTGACCTTCATTCCCTATCTGGGTGCGTTGATCGGCGGGGCGCTGGCCATCGGTCTGGCGCTGTTCCAGTTTTGGGGCGACTGGGTGTCCATCGCGCTGGTGGGCGGTATTTTCGTCATCGGTCAGGTGATCGAGGGCAACGTGCTGACGCCCAAGCTGGTGGGCAATTCGGTGGGCCTGCATCCTGTGTGGCTGATCCTTGCTCTGTCTGTTTTCGGGTCGCTGTTCGGCTTCGTGGGGATGCTGGTGGCGGTGCCGATGGCGGCGGCGCTTGGGGTTGTGGCCCGTTTCGGGGTCGAACAATACCAGCAAAGTCTGCTGTACCGCGGCACCGAGCAGAACAGGGACTGACACATGGCAACGCAGCTCGGACTGGCCCTGCCCGCCCGCACCGCGCGCGGGCGTGACGATTTTCTGGTGGCTCCCAACAACGCGATGGCCGTGGCGCTGATCGAGAACTGGCGCAACTGGGCGGGCGCGAAAATGGTGCTGAGTGGCCCGTCGGGCGCGGGCAAGACTCATCTGGTGCACGTCTGGGCGCAGGCGGCGGGCGCGCGGATCGTAAACGCGGCCGATCTGCACAGCGACACCGTGCCGGAGCTGGCGCAATCGTCGATCGCGGTGGAGGACGTGGACCGGATTGCCGGACACCTTGAGGCGGAAACCGCGCTGTTCCATCTGCACAACATGGTGCTGGCCGAGGGCCATTCGCTGCTGCTGACCGGAACGCCGCCGGCCGCGCATTGGGGTCTTGCGCTGCCCGATCTGGCGAGCCGGATGCAGGGAGCGACCGAAGCGACGATCGACGCGCCCGATGACGCGCTGCTGTCGGCGGTGCTGGTGAAACTGCTGGCCGACCGGCAACTTGTCCCGCGCCCCGATGTGATCCCCTATCTGCTCAAACGGATGGACCGGTCGTTTGCCGCCGCACGCGATGTGGTGGCCGCACTGGACGCAGAAAGCCTCGCGCGCCAGCGGCCGGTAACACGCGCATTGGCAGCGCAAGTACTGGACAAACTCAACCCCCACGGGTCATAAACGATGCTCAGCGCGCGGCGGTTATCGCCGCGTCGTCAAACCCTTGGGTCAGAACAGAGCAATGACAGATACCAACTTTCTCGAGGCGCCGTTTGATCCGCCGGTGGAGCTGCCGGAGCTGGATCTGACGGGACCGGGGCGGTTTTTCAACCGCGAGCTCAGCTGGCTGGGCTTCAACTGGCGGGTGCTGGAGGAGGCCGAGAACGCGCGGGTGCCGCTGCTGGAACGGCTGCGGTTCCTGTCGATTTCGGCCAACAACCTCGACGAATTCTATACCGTGCGTGTGGCCGGACTGAGAGAGTTGGCGCAGGCGGGCAACACGACCCCCGCCGCGGACGGGCTGACCCCGGCGGAACAGCTTGTCCTGATCAATGAAAATGCGCGGTCCCTGATGATGACCCAGCAGCGGGTGCTGGTGGATTTGCTCAAACAGATGGACGCCCAGAACATCATGCTCGAAGGGCCGGACGATCTGGATGAGGACGACCTACGCGCGCTGGATCACGTTTTCCTTAATCAGGTTTTCGCGGTTCTGTCGCCGCTGGCGATCGATCCCGCGCATCCTTTTCCGTTCATCCCGAACACCGGATTCGCGCTTGCCGTGCAGCTTGAGCGGACCAGCGACAAGCGCCCCTTGCAGGCGTTGCTGCCGATCCCCGCGCAGATTGACCGCTTTGTGCGGCTGCCCGCGCCGGAGGGGTGCAAACGCTTTTTGCCGCTCGAAGACCTGCTGGCGCTGAAAATCCCCGATCTGTTTCCCGGCTACAGGCTGAAGGCGCATTTCGAATTCCGCGTGCTGCGCGACAGCGATCTGGAGGTCGAGGACGAGGCCGAGGATCTGGTGCGCGAATTCGAGGTTGCGCTCAAACGCCGCCGCCGCGGCGAGGTCGTGCGCATGACCCATTCGGCGGGCGCGCCGGCCAAGCTCAAGAATCTGATCATGCGCGAACTGGACGTCAAGCCGCAGGACGTGATCGAGATCGACGGCATGATCGGCATCGACAGCCTGTCGGAACTGGTCACCGGGGACCGGCCCGATCTGCTGTGGCCCAGTTTCACACCGCGCATCCCCGAACGGGTGACCGACCACGAAGGCGACATGCTGGTGGCGATCCGTCAAAAGGACATGCTGCTGCACCACCCCTACGAGACCTTCGACATGGTGGTGCGGTTCCTGCAGCAGGCCGCGCGTGACCCGCAGGTGGTCGCCATCAAGCAGACGCTTTACCGCACCTCGCGCGACAGCCCGATTGTCGAGGCGCTGTGCGAGGCGGCGGAGGGGGGCAAATCGGTCACCGCGCTGGTCGAGCTGAAGGCCCGTTTCGACGAGGCCGCCAACATCCGCCAGTCGCGGCGGCTGGAACGGGCGGGCGCGCATGTGGTGTACGGGTTCATCGACCTCAAGACACATGCCAAGATTTCGACCGTGGTGCGCCGCGAGGGCGACCAGCTGGTCACCTATACCCATTACGGCACGGGCAATTACCACCCCATCACGGCGCGGGTTTATACCGATCTGTCGCTGTTTACCTGCGATCCGAAGCTGGGCCGTGATGCGACGAAGGTGTTCAACTACCTGTCGGGATACGCCAAGCCTGAAAAGCTCGATAACCTTGCCATTTCACCGCATACGCTCAAGCCGCAACTGCTGGCCATGATTGCCGCGGAGGCCGAGCACGCGCGCAAGGGCAAACCGGCGGAGATATGGGCGAAGATGAACAGCCTTGTCGACAGCGAGGTCATCGACGCGCTTTATGCGGCGAGCGCGGCGGGCGTGAAGATATCGCTGGTGATCCGCGGCATCTGCGGGCTGCGCCCAGGGGTGAAGGGGCTGTCGGAGAACATCCGCGTGAAATCCATCGTCGGGCGTTTTCTGGAGCACAGCCGCATCGTGTGTTTCGGCAATGGCCACGGCTTGCCGCACAAGAAGGCCCGCGTGTTCATGTCCTCGGCCGACTGGATGGGCCGCAACCTGAACCGGCGCGTGGAGACGATGGTCGAGATCCAGAATGCGACCGTGCAGGCCCAGATCACCAGCCAGATCATGGCGGCAAATCTGGCCGATGTCGCCCAGAGCTGGGTCATGGCGGCGGACGGATCATTCACGCGCCCCCCGGTGCCCGAGGGCAAGTTCGCGTTCAATTGTCACCGGTTTTTCATGGAGAACCCGTCGCTGTCGGGCCGCGGCACGGCGGGGGCGTCGGATGTGCCGACGTTGACGCACGGTGAAGACTAGCGCCGCGCGCGTCATCCCGCTAGATCCGCCACCGCGCTGCATCTCTTGACCCGCAGGCGTCACTGGGTCACGGTGCCGCCAATCGTGGCCTTTGCCTGCCGGAGTGTTCATGCCCTCACGATCGTTATCCTCGCAAGTTCCCGAAACCGGCGTTGCCGATCTGGGGCTGTTTGGCAAACCGCTGTTCGAAGATCCGTCCGCACGCGCCCTGCGGCGGGTGGGCGTGGTCGATGTCGGCTCGAACTCGGTCCGGATGGTTGTGTTTGACGGCGCGGCGCGGTCGCCTGCGTATTTCTACAACGAAAAGATCATGTGCGCGTTGGGTGCGGGCATGGCCGAGACGGGCCATCTGTCGCCCGAAGGCCGCGTGCGGGCGCTGTCGGCGATGCGCCGGTTCAACAAACTGGCCGAGGGCATGGGTCTGTCGGAGCTGACGGTGGTGGCCACGGCGGCGGTGCGCGATGCAACGGACGGGCGCGAGTTCTGCGAGGAGGTCCGCCGCGAGACGGGCCTGCGCATCTGGGTGATCGACGGCGAGGAAGAGGCGCGACTGTCGGCACAGGGCGTTTTGCTGGGCTGGCCCGGCGCCTATGGGCTGGTGTGCGATATCGGCGGGTCGTCGATGGAGCTGGCCGAGATTTCGGGCGGCCGCGTGGGCCGCCGTGTGACGTCCAATCTGGGTCCGCTGAAAATGCGCGATCTGAAGGGCGGCGCCAAGGCCCGCAACGCCCAGATCAAGAAAACCATGCACGGTCTGGCCGACAAGATGGGCGCCCAGCGCGACCGCTTGTTTCTGGTTGGCGGCAGTTGGCGGGCGATTGCGCGCATCGACATGGTGCGGCGCGGCTATCCGTTGATGGTGCTGCACGAATACCGCATGACGCGGCAATCGGTGCGCGACACCATCGCCTTCATCAAGGCCACGGATGCGGACGAGCTGCGGGCCGCCGCCGGCGTGTCGAGCGGGCGGATGAGCCTTGTGCCCTACGCGATGGAAGTGCTGAGCCGGTTGGTCAAGACGTTCAAGCCCAAGGACATCGCCGTGTCGAGCTACGGCATCCGCGAGGGGATGCTCTATGAACAAATGCCGCAACGCCTGCGCGACCGCGATCCGCTGATCGAAGCGTGCCGGTTTGCCGAGGCCAAGGACGCGCGCACCCCCGGTTTCGGACGTACGCTCTATAACTTCATTCTGCCGCTCTACAAATCGGCACCCGGGCCGCGCAAGCGTCTGGTCAAGGCCGCCTGCCTGCTGCACGACGTCAGCTGGCGCGCGCACCCCGATTACCGCGCCGAAGTCTGTTTCGACAATGCCACCCGCGCCAATCTGGGCGGTCTGAAACACGCCGAACGCATCTATCTGGGGCTGGCGCTGATGCACCGCTATTCCAACAAGCGCGAGAACGCACGGTTTGACGATCTGTTCGATATGGTCGACGACCAGACCCGCGCCGAGGCCGAAATACTGGGCAAGGCCATGCGATTTGGCGCGATGCTATGGATGGACAAGATGGGAGAGCTGGGCGAAATGCGCTGGTATCCCAAGAAAAAGCTGCTTGAGTTGCGGGTTTCTGCCGACATGGTGCCGCTGTTTGGCGAAGTGGCCGAGGCGCGGTTCAAATCGCTCGCCGCATCGCTGGATGCGGAGGCAAAGGTCAAGACCGCACGGCGCTAAAGCTCGATCTGCGGGCCGTCCGGCAGGGGCGGCAGCGGCTCGGGGTCGGGCAGCGGTGCGTCGGGCTTGCGGCGGATGATGATATCCCCGTTCGGCAGAACCTCGGGCGCCTCGTAAACGCTCCAGTCCTCGACATCGGCCATCACGGATTTCAGTTTGGGGCCCATTTCACGCAGGAAGTCCTGCACCGCGGGGCCCATATCTTCGAGCAGGGTCGCCATTTCGTCCATCGCGGGCGCCGTTTCTTCCAGCAAGCCTTCGAGAAACATCTGCGCGCCCCGCTCCATCAACGAGGGCGGATCGGCGGTATCCTGTGCGGCCAGCGGAGTTGCGACCAGCAGCGCGAGGGCGAAAGCGGCGTGTCTCATACCGGTCAATATAGTCCCGTTGCCCGGCAAACCCAAATCAGGCGTCGAAATCCAGCGTCACGGGAAAATGATCAGAGGCGGTGACAAGCGCATCGCGCAGGCCCGCGTCGCGCCAGCAGTCGGGATCGTCCAGAGGATGCCAGATGCGCCAGCGCGGCGCACGGGTGCGAAACTGCGGCGACACCATGATATAGTCGAGCAACGCCTGCAAAAACCGCTTTTCGGTGCGGATCCAGAACCGGGCGGTGGTGGGAACGGCGCCGCGCCGCGACGACAGCGCGCGCGCCGCGTGCGGGTCAAAAAGCGCGCCCTGCCCTTCGCCCAGGATAATTTCGACCGAAGAGCGGCCAAAGAGATCCTCGAACGTATCGAGCCCCGGGCCATCGTTGAGATCGCCCAGCACCATGACCGGGGTGTCCCCCATCGCATCGAGCCTGCGGCGCAGCCAGATCGCCTGCGCCAGCTGTTTGCGCCGGTTGGCGATGGAGATTTTCATGGCCTCCGCGTCCGTGCGCGCGCCGTGCGGTGCTTTGGATTTCAGATGCGTCCCGATCATGCGAAAGCGGAAACCCGATGCCGCCTCGATCGCCAGCTCCAGCGGAGGTTTGGAGAAGATGACCGTGTCGCGGGTCGCGTCCACGTCGAGATCCATCAGCAGCGTGCCGTCGAATTGCGGCGCGTCCGGCGCGCTTTGGGGATCGTGCACCGCCGAGAGCCGGTCGGGATCGTAGAGCAGCGCGATTTCCTGCTGGGTGTCGTTGGCAAACCCGATGACCGCCTTGCGCGCGCGCAGATCGAACCGGTCGGCAAACCGTTCCAGCGCGACGACCCCGTTGTGGCGGCGGCCGGCGTCGGGTGCTTCGATCACCATCACCGCGTCCGCGTCCATGCGGCGAAAGACGTGGCCCAATGCCTGGGTCTGCTGGGCGCGGGTCACGTCCCAGCGCGCGGACCATCCGCCGTCTTCAAAAAGCCTGTCTTCGTCATCAAAAAGGTTGGCGAACCATTCCACGTTATAGGTCGCCAGACGCATGTCAGGCGGCCTTGCCCGACAGGGTTTCCCACGCGCGGTTTATGTCGATCATGCGCTTTTCGGCGAGTTTCACGGCCTCTTCGGGCAATCCGCGGGCGATCAGGGCATCGGGGTGGTTGTCACGCACCAGTTGCCGCCAGGCGGCACGCGCTTCGGCCAGACTGGCCCCCGGTGCGATGCCCAGAACCGTGTGCGGCAGCGGCGAGGTATTGGGCACAAAGCGCGCGCGCAGCGATTCGAAATCGCCCGTCGGCAGGGCAAAAATCTCGGCCACCTGTTCGAGAAACGCGTTTTCGTTCGGATGGTACACACCGTCGGCCATCGCGATGTGGAACAGCCCTTCGAGCAGATCGGCGAGAATGCCCGTATCGTCGCCGAACATCCCCTTGATGCGGCGGGCGTAATCGTCAAATCCGGCGACATCGGTCCGCGCGAGGTTGAATACCCGCGCCGCACCGGCCGCATCGTCATCGGCGATCTTGAACACCTCTCGGAACGCGGTGACTTCGTCGCGGGTGACCTGCCCGTCCGCCTTGGCCATCTTCGCGCCCAGTGCGATCACCGCGATGGTAAAGGCAACGGAGCGTTCGGGCGGGGCGCGCAGGCGGTCAAAAACCTGCGACAGTCCTTCGCCGGTGGCAAGCGCAGACAGCGCGTCAGAGATACGGGTCCAAATCGACATGGGTGTGTTGTAGCCAATCGGCGCCCCCTTGTCAGGGCGGATCACAAGTGTTTCGTCATCAAGATCAGGTCGAGCCATCGCCCTTCCTTGCGCCCCACTTCGCGCATATGGCCCGCCTTTGCAAACCCCATCCGCGTGTGAAAGGCAACCGCAGGTTGGTTTTCGCCGCTGATTGCGGCCACGGCCACATGCGCGCCCTGCTGTGCGGCATCCGCCAGACCGCGCTGCAAAAGCGCGCGCCCGACCCCTTTGCCCGGTGTAGCGGTGATGATCGTATGCTCGACCGTATGGGCATACCCCGGTCCGGAGCGGAAGGGCCCCCAGGTGACAAACCCCGCGATGCTCGGCATCTTTTGGGCCGTTTGGGCCGTTTGCGCCACGATCAGCGCGGCGGGCCGGTTTTCGAGCAGGTCTTGCAGATCTTGCGGGGTTTTCTCGCGGGTGGTGAAGGTCGCCGTCGTGTCACGGATCATGGCGTTCCACAGAGCGCCGATCGCGGGCAGATCCGCAGGCGTGGCGGCGCGCAGGATCACAGCTGCCGCAGGCCGCCCGGTGTCATCAGCCGGGCCGACACCGCCGCGTCCCCGCGGGCAAAGCCGATGCGGTCGTCCGACAGGAACGGCGCGAGCAGCCCGCGCAGCGCATCCGCGTCAGGGTGGTGCACCGTGAGCGTGTCGAGCGTGACCTGCGAGGGCGCCAGCATATCGACAGGATGCGCCCCGCCCTGCCACTCGATCAGCGCGGGCGCGCAGTTGTCGAACGGCAGGATGCCCCCGTCCGGGACCGCCATGCGCCAACGCAGCGCGCCGCGCTGCAAATCGACGGGGCGGCCAAAGCCGTCCGGCAAGGCGGCGAGTGTGGCATCCAGATCATCGCAGCGACAGATCCAGTTTGTCAGCCGCGGCGGGCCCGTGAAATTGTCCAGATCGAACCAGCGCGCGCGGTCGGGCTTCGGGGCGTCGGGATTGATCGCAATTGCTTCGAGATAGAGCCCGTCGGCCATGCCCAGCAGATCGTTGTGGGTGTGAAACACTGCGTGCTCTCCACCCGGTTGCAGCGCCACGCCCAGCGCGTCCGAGGCATAGGCCGAGGCGGCGGCGCGGGTCATCCCCGCCACCGCCAGATGGTCCAGCGTGATCATGCCCGCGCGTCGCGGATCAGTTTCAGGATGTCCTGCGCCGCGTTGGGGATGTTGGTGCCGGGACCGAAGATCGCCTTGACCCCCGCATCATAGAGGAACTGGTAATCCTGCTGCGGGATCACACCGCCGCAGATCACGATGATATCCTCAGCACCCGCGTCCTTGAGGGCTTGCACCAGTTGCGGCGCGAGGGTCTTGTGCCCCGCTGCCTGTGAGCTGATGCCGATGACGTGCACATCGTTGTCGACCGCATCCTGCGCGGCCTCGGCCGGGGTCTGGAACAAGGGGCCGACGTCGACGTCGAACCCGATGTCGGCAAAGGCCGTGGCGATCACCTTGGCGCCACGGTCGTGACCGTCCTGCCCCATCTTGACCACCAGCATGCGCGGGCGGCGGCCTTCGTCCTCGGCAAAGGCATCGACGGACTTCTGGATGGCGGCGAAGCCCTCGTCGCCTTCATAGGCGGCGCCGTAGACCCCCGCGAGCGTTTTGACTTCGGCGCGGTGGCGGCCGAACTGTTCTTCCATGGCCATGCTGATTTCTCCTACGGTGGCGCGGGCGCGGGCGGCTTCGACGGCCGCTTCGAGCAGATTGCCCCCTTCCGAGGCGCGGCGGGTAACTTCGGCAAGCGCGGCTGTGCAGGCGTCATCGTCGCGCGACGCGCGGATGCGTTCGAGCCGGGCCACCTGTGCCTCGCGGACCTTGACGTTGTCCACATCGAGAATGTCGATCGCATCTTCCTTGTCGCGCCGGTATTTATTGACGCCCACGATCACATCGGTGCCGCGGTCGATGCCCGCCTGACGCTGGGCCGCGGCTTCTTCGATCCTGAGCTTGGGCATCCCGGAGGCGACGGCCTTGGTCATGCCGCCCATGTCCTCGACCTCTTCGATCAGCGCCCATGCGGCATCGGCCAGATCGGCGGTCAGTTTTTCGACATAGTAGCTGCCCGCGAGCGGATCGACCACGTTGGTCACGCCGGTTTCCTCCTGCAAGATTAGCTGCGTGTTGCGTGCGATGCGGCTGGAGAAATCGGTCGGCAGGGCAATCGCCTCGTCGAGCGCGTTGGTGTGCAGCGATTGGGTGCCGCCCAGTACCGCCGACATCGCCTCGTAAGCGGTGCGCACGACGTTGTTGTAGGGGTCCTGTTCCTGCAAGGACACGCCCGATGTCTGGCAATGGGTGCGCAGCATCGAGGACTTGGGGTTTTGCGGTTTGAATTCGTCCATGATGCGCGACCACAACAGGCGCGCGGCCCGCAGTTTGGCCGCTTCCATGAAAAAGTTCATGCCGATACAGAAAAAGAACGACAGGCGGGGGGCGAATTTATCCACGTCCATGCCAGCCGCGATGGCGGTGCGCACGTATTCGCGCCCGTCGGCAAGGGTGAAGGCCAGCTCCTGCACGAGGTTCGCGCCCGCTTCTTGCATATGGTAGCCGGAAATCGAGATGGAGTTGAATTTCGGCATCTCGTTGGCGGTGTATTCGATGATGTCCGCGATGATCCGCATCGAGGGTTCGGGCGGATAGATATAGGTGTTGCGAACCATGAACTCCTTGAGAATGTCGTTCTGGATCGTGCCCGACAGCACGCTGCGGTCGTGGCCCTGTTCTTCGCCCGCGACGATGAAATTCGCCAAAATCGGGATCACCGCGCCATTCATCGTCATCGACACGCTGACCGTGTCGAGCGGAATGCCGTCAAAGAGGATCTTCATATCCTCGACGCTGTCGATGGCCACGCCCGCCTTGCCCACGTCACCCTCGACGCGGGGGTGGTCGCTGTCGTAGCCGCGGTGGGTGGCCAGATCGAAGGCCACGGAGACGCCCTGCTGGCCCGCCGCAAGCGCGCGGCGGTAGAAGGCGTTCGATTCCTCGGCGGTGGAAAAACCCGCGTATTGGCGGATGGTCCAGGGACGGCCCGCGTACATCGTGGCCTTGACCCCACGGGTGTAGGGCCCCTGCCCCGGAATGCCGCCCAGATGGTCCAGCCCGGCCACATCTTCGGCCGTGTAGAGCGGCTGCACGTCGATCCCTTCGAGCGTGTGCCAGGTCAGATCGTCCAGCGGGCGGCCGCGTAGTTCGCCCTCAGCCAGGTTGCGCCAGCTGTCCTTGTCGCCCTTGGGGGTGTCGGTCATGGATATGTCCTTTTGTCATGGCCTCGACCGGCGGGCTTGTGCCCACTCTTGTGCCAAGGCGATCCTCTGTCAGTGTCGCGAGCCCGTCCGCCCCGGCGGCGAGCCACATGATATCATCCGCATAGCGTTCGCGCAGCATTGCGATCTGGGATTGCGAAAACGGCTGCCAGCGGGTCTCGGTCGCCTCCAGATGGTCGGGCAGCGTGTCGGGATCGTGCCCCATATCAATGAGATACGACCGCAACATCCCTGCATCGGGCGACCGGTTGTGCCATGTTTTCGCGTGGTTTGCGGGGGCGGCACGGTCGGTCAGCCGCATCAGGGCGGCATCGGCGCGCCCCGCGTATTGCTCGAACGGCAGCACGCGGATTTCGGTATCGGGCAGCGCGCAGGCCAGATCGGTGATCATGTCGCGCCAGCTGCGCGGATTGCAGGCGATCGCCTCCCAATGCAGCGGCGGCGGCAGCGCGTGGCCGCGTGCCACGCTGAAGGCCGCGATGGACGCCCACCACAGCTCCAGCGAGCGTATCGAGAGCGTGACCCGCGTGATATTCCCGTCGAAGGCCGCGTTCAGCCGCGCGGCCCGTTCTCCGACACCGGCGTAAACGGCCCCCGTGCGCAGACAGTTGCGCGGCGCCCCGATGATGTTTTCCTCCGTCACGACCAGACGTTCGGCCCCGGATTTGCGCGCCAGCGACGCGTTCATGCGGATACGTCCTGTCGCGCGGCGTTGCAGGCTGCGCCCGTTTTGCATCCGCGGCGCAGGAAACAGCCCCGCAAACAGGTTCTTGCGGGTCTGCGGTGGCGCCCAGACCACCGTGCCATCGCCGCGCAGCCTGTCGCCGTTGCAGCGCAGGTATTTCTGAAAACTGGTGGTGCCCGTGCGGTGCGCCCCCACATGCAATAGGATTTCCATCGGTCGCCATGCCCCCCTCGGCAATGGGGCCCTGTGAAGGGGCCCGGTCAGGTGATTTGGCGCAGTCATGCGACATAATCCCTTGCCGGGCGCTTAATGGTAAAATCCGCTCTATCACTGGTCGCAATCGGTCGTCGCACCCCTATATTGGGGGAAGAAGAGGTACTTATGAAACTGATCTTAGCCACTGTTTTCACTGGTCTATTCGGCATCACGGCGACCGCGCAGACGTTGTTCGAACCTGACTTTCCGCTGCTTGTCCGGCAGGCCGAAGACGTCAATTTGAGTGAATTCAAGTGGAAAAACCGGCCCGTCATCGTGTTTGCCGACTCGCCGGACGATCCGGCCTTCATCGAACAGATGTCTTTGATCGAGGCGCGGGCGGAAGCATTGGCCGAGCGCGACGTGGTTGTCATCATCGATACCGATCCCGAGGCGCGCGGCGACATCCGGCTGCGCATGCGACCACGGGGGTTCATGCTGACGCTGGTGGGCAAGGACGGGGGCGTAAAGCTGCGCAAGCCGTTCCCTTGGGACGTGCGCGAAATCACCCGCAGCATCGACAAGATGCCGATGCGGCAGCGCGAAATCCGCGACCGCAAGGCCGCCGCGGACGGGTAACCGCCGCGCCGGCCCTTATGGCGCTTTTGCTTCATTCAAATTCCATGATGACATCGTCCACCGCGAGGCTGTCGCCCGCAGCGGCGTTGGTTTTGGACACGATGCCCTTCTTCTCGGCGCGCAGGATGTTTTCCATTTTCATCGCTTCGATGGTGCAGAGCGCCTGGCCTTCCTGTACCTCGTCGCCCACTTCCACGTCGAGTTTCACAACCAGACCCGGCATCGGGCAAAGCAGCAGCTTTGACGTATCGGGCGGCAGTTTCTCGGGCATCTTGCGGGCCAGTTCGGCCTGCCGCGGGGTACGCACATGCACCTTGAGATCGGCACCACGGGTGCGGATGCGGAACCCGCCCGACACTTTGCCCACCTTCAGGACCAGCGGCGCGTCGGCGACCTTCATCGTGGCCAGCTGATCGCCCGGGGTCCAGTCCCCCGAGACGCGCAGCGCGGCACCGTCGGCAAACCGCACCGTCGCGCCGGCCTGATCCGCTTCGATCACCACGTCAAAGCTGTGGCCTTGCAGGGCGACATTCCAGTCGGTGCCGACCTTGCGTTCGTGGTTGTCCATGCGGCCCGACACCCGCGCCCGGCGGATTTCGCCGACGCGGTGCATCGCCGCCGTTGCCGCCGCGATGCGGCGCAGTTCGGCTTCGGGCAATTCGACGCCGGTAAAGCCGTCGGGATACTGCTCTTCGATAAAGGCGGTCGTCATGGTGCCGTCGATAAAGATCGGGTGGTCCATGACCGCGCTCAGAAACGGCAGGTTATGTCCGATGCCCTCGACCTCGAAACTGTCGAGCGCCACGCGCATCCGCTCGATCGCCTCGGCGCGTGTGGGCGCCCATGTGCACAGCTTGGCGATCATGGGATCGTAGTACATGCTGATCTCGCCGCCCTCGTAGACGCCGGTATCGTTGCGCACGGCCATCTCGGCCGCGGGTGCATCACCCTGCCATGTCCCCTGCTCCAGCAGCGGGCCCGCGGCCATCTCCTGCGGCGGGCGGTAGCGGGTCAGCCGCCCGATGGAGGGCAGGAAACCGCGGTAAGGGTCTTCGGCGTAGAGCCGGTTTTCGATCGCCCAGCCGGTCAGCGTCACGTCATCCTGCGTCATGGTCAGCCGTTCACCATTGGCCACGCGGATCATCTGCTCCACCAGATCCACGCCGGTGATCAGTTCGGTCACCGGATGCTCCACCTGCAAACGGGTGTTCATTTCGAGGAAATAGAAGTTCTTGTCCCCGTCCACAATAAATTCGACCGTGCCCGCGCTGGCGTATCCGACGGCCTGCGCAAGGGCCACGGCCTGTTCGCCCATCGCGCGGCGGGTGTCTTCGTCGAGGAATGGCGACGGCGCCTCTTCGACGACCTTCTGGTTGCGGCGCTGGATCGAGCATTCACGTTCGCCCAGATAGATGCCGTTGCCGTGGCTGTCGCATAGCACCTGAATTTCGATATGGCGCGGCTGCGTGACGAATTTCTCGATGAAGATCCGGTCATCGCCAAAGCTGTTGGCGGCCTCGTTCTTGGACGACTGGAACCCCTCACGGGCCTCGTCATCGTTCCACGCGATGCGCATGCCCTTGCCGCCGCCGCCCGCCGAGGCCTTGATCATCACCGGATAGCCGATTTCGTTGGAGATCTTGACCGCCTCGTCGGCGTCCGCGATCAGCCCCATGTACCCCGGCACGGTGCTGACGCCCGCCTCCTGTGCGATTTTCTTCGAGGTGATCTTGTCGCCCATCTTTTCGATAGCACCCACGGGCGGACCGACAAAGGCCACGCCCGCGGCCTCGAGCGCCTCGGCAAAGGCCGCGTTTTCGGACAGGAAGCCATAGCCGGGGTGCACGGCCTGCGCGCCGGACGCCTTGATCGCCTCCATCACCTTGTCGATGACAATGTAGGACTGGTTGGCGGGGGGCGGGCCGATGTGGATTGCCTCATCCGCCATTTCGACGTGCAGCGCCTGCCGGTCGGCATCCGAATAGATGGCAACCGTCTGGATGCCCATCTTGCGGGCCGTCTTGATGACGCGGCAGGCAATTTCGCCCCTGTTGGCGATCAGGATCTTATTGAACATCATCTGTCCTTTTTGATGAATGAGGGGTGAGCACACGAAAAAAGCCACACAACCGGAAGGCTGCATGGCTTTGATTGGATTGGGGTGACGGGCGCAGGGCCCGCCGCGTCAGATCAGTTGCAGTTGACGACGCCGGTCTGGCAGGCCGCGATGTTGCCGGCAGCACCAATGGCAGCGCCCTGTCCGAGGCTGCCGCCCGTGACGGCTGCGGCACCTGCGCCGATGGCTGCGCCACCGATGGCCTGTTCACCGATTGTGTCGCCACACGCGGCGAGACCCGCACAGGCAACTGCGACAAGGGCGATTTTCTTGAATGACATGCTTCGATCCTCTTGGATGGTTGTATCGTTGACGCAACGCACGACGTTCCAATCGGTTCCCGCGCAACGGATGCCATTTTCGTGATCTTCGTCCAGACCCCGATCGGGGCAGAAACCGGCCCAAAAAAAACGGGCAGCAGGCTATTGGGACATGCCTGCCGCCCGGTAAGGGAAGGGGTATGGTTCTGAGACGAAAAACGTCCGAGGTTGGAGCCCGTGCGTTTCGCGTCCCTTACGTTTGCGCGTTTTGTCGCAGCTTGAAAGCGGCGAATGCCGGCGGGGCCTGCGTAGGCCAAGCTCTGCTCAAATGTGCAACTCATGCGCGAATTCATGCCGATCACGCCCCCACGATATCGGGAAAGCTTTGGCGGATGGCCGTTTCGTCGAGAACCAGCATCGCTTCGTAATGCGCGGGGTCGAACGGGTCGGTCGCAGGCAGGACTTCGCGCTCGAAAAACCACGACAGCCGCCCCGCGTCCAGATTGCCCCGCTCGAACGGTTCGGTGCCGAAATGGTCCCACAACGCGCGCAGGAAGGCTTCGTCGGCGCGGCGGTCGGGGGCACGCCGGTCGGGGCGCCGTTCGCGGCGGGTGATTTCCGTCGCCCCCTTGGGGTTGGCGCGGCGCAATGTGAACTGGAAGTCGGTGCCCGGCAGACGCCCGGGAAAGCCGCGGTGTTTGAGCATGTAGTCTAGTGCCATGCTGCGCCCTCCGCGGTGAGGGTGCGGGTCAAGGCGGGCGCGAACGCCCGCCCTGTCGTGAAGTTACTTGTACTTGCCTGTGAACACAGGCTCCTGGCTGATCGGCTCTGGATCGACCACGACAAATTCTTCGACCTGCTGCTCTTTGGCACAGGCGGCAACTGCGGCGATAAGACCGAATGCTGCCAAAAGTTTGATGCTCTTCGACATCTGAGACTCCTGTCTGTTGTGACGCGGGAAAGACGTTTGAAACCTGCCTTTGTTCCCACATGAATGTCAGACGACACAAATGTGTTGCCCAGCGGCACCGTACCGCACCGCCGCGTGGCGCGATACGCCGCCGTAACAGATCGGCGGATTTGTGGCGTCAAAGCCGCAGATTGGCGCGCCGGCAGGGGTCTGGCCGCAAGATATTGTGTAGGCATCAGAATCCGTCCCAGATGCAGGCCCCGTTATCGGGGCGGAAGGCTTCGAAATATTGGGTGATGTCGGGGTCGAACGCGCCGAATTCGATCGGTTGGTCCATAAATGAAATGACGATCCGGTCGCCGGTGAGCTCGTACTCGGTCATGTAGGGGATCACGAATGTCTCGCACAGGTACAGCATGTCGATCTCGGCCACCTCGAAAGGCAGCTGTTCTTCGCCCGGTGCGATCTGGGGAGCGATGAACCGAAAGCGCAGGAACGTCAGCGGATCCTGCGCGTCGACCAGAACCTCGTGCAGCTGGACCGTCTGCTGCGATGGCAGATCGGTCGCGGCGGCCGCCGGGGCCATCAGCATGAAGGCGAGCGCGGCCCGTTTCATGGCGCCACCGCCGGTGCCTGCGTCAGCTGTTGCGCAGCGCCTCGATCAATTCGGATTTGTCCATGTCTGAACGTCCCTCGATCTCCAGTTCTTGCGCACGCGTGTAAAGGTCGTCCTTTGTCCAGTCCTCGTAGGGTGGCTGTTTGCCCCCCTTCTCGCCCGGTGACATGTCCGAGCTGGCCTGTGCATTCGCGATGCGCGCGGCCTTCTGCTTGGACGCACCATCCTCGCGCAGCGCTTCGTAGGTTTCGTCGTCCTTGACGGACGGTCCGTGGTCTTTTGCCATGATCGTCTCCTTTCACGCACAACGTCACGACCGGCCCGCCGGTTCCCGCGCACACTGCGGGCCGGACAGGCATCACCGAAACGGTATGGGGAAAGAAAAGCGGCGTCATCATCGGCTCACAGCGGGATGTTGTTGTGTTTCTTCCACGGCATGCTGGCCTTTTTGTTGCGCAGGCTGGCAAAGGCACGCGCGACCCGTTTGCGGGTGGAGCGCGGCTGGATCACCTCGTCAATGAAGCCACGCTCGGCTGCGACAAAGGGATTGGCAAAGCGGGTTTCGTAATCCGCTGTGTGCTGGGCGATCTTTTTGGCATCGCCCAGATCGGCGCGGTGGATGATTTCGGTCGCGCCCTTGGCCCCCATCACGGCAATCTCGGCGGTGGGCCAGGCATAGTTGAAATCAGACCGCAGGTGTTTGGACGCCATCACGTCATAGGCCCCGCCGTAGGCCTTGCGGGTGATCACGGTCACCATTGGCACAGTCGCTTCGCCATACGCAAACAGCAGCTTTGCCCCGTGCTTGATAACGCCGCCATATTCTTGGCTGGTCCCCGGCAGGAAGCCCGGCACATCGACCAACGTCAGGATCGGGATTTCGAACGCGTCGCAGAACCGCACGAAACGCGCGGCCTTGCGGCTGCTGTCGATGTCCAGACAACCGGCCAGCACCATCGGCTGGTTGGCGACCACACCGACACTGCGCCCCTCAAGACGGATAAAGCCGGTGATGATGTTCTTGGCGAAATCTTCCTGAATCTCGTAGAAATCACCCTCATCCGCGAGCTTGTGGATCAGTTCTTTCATGTCGTAGGGCGTGTTGGGATTTTCGGGCACCAGCGTGTCCAGCGACGCCTCGATCCGGTCCGGTTCATCGAAGAACGGGCGCACGGGGGGCTTTTCGCGGTTGTTGGAAGGCAGGAAATCCACGAGCCTGCGGACCTCGGCCATCGCCTCGACGTCATTCTCGAACGCCCCGTCGGCAACGGAGGATTTGCGGGTGTGGGTGCTGGCGCCGCCCAGCTCTTCGGCGGTGACCTGTTCGTTGGTCACGGTTTTGACCACGTCGGGGCCGGTGACGAACATGTAAGAGGTGTCTTTGACCATGAAGATGAAGTCGGTCATCGCGGGGCTATAGACCGCGCCGCCCGCACAGGGGCCCATGATCACGCTGATCTGCGGGATCACGCCCGAGGCTTCGATGTTGCGCTGGAACACTTCGGCGTATCCCGCAAGGCTTGCCACGCCTTCCTGAATACGCGCGCCGCCGCTGTCGTTGATGCCGATGACAGGCGCGCCATTCTGGATCGCCATGTCCTGTATCTTGCAGATTTTCTGGGCATGGGTTTCGGACAAGGAGCCGCCGAACACCGTGAAATCCTGACTGAAGAGATAAACAAGCCGCCCGTTGATCGTGCCCCAACCGGTGACAACGCCGTCGCCTGCGGGCTTTTGCTTTTCCATCCCGAAATCGGTGCAGCGATGCGTGACGAACATGTCGAATTCTTCGAAAGAGCCTTCATCCAGCAGCAGATCGATGCGTTCACGGGCCGTCAGCTTGCCGCGCGCGTGCTGCGCGTCGATGCGTTTCTGGCCACCCCCCAATCGGGCGTCGGTGCGGCGATCGTCGAGCTGTTGCAGAATGTCTTTCATGGCGGGCTCCTCCCCTTGCGTTGGCCCTGTTTAGCCAAGCGGACGGGGGAACCAAAGGGGATTCCGGCAAATTTGCAAATTCTATTCAGTCGCATCGCTGCGAATTGCAAAACTGCGAAGCGCAATTCTGGATGGACAGGTTGAACCGATGCGTTTAGTTCCGTGAGCATGCAACATATCCGCGAAGATCTGGCGCCGGTACAACTTGGCGACCGGAACAGCCCCCCGCATATCCTGACCCTGATCCTGCTGGCTGGCATGTCCGCCACGGTGATGAATATGTTCCTGCCCAGCCTGCCCCGCATGGCCGACCATTTCGACACCGAGTATAGCGTGATGCAGTTGTCGGTGGCTGTGTATCTGGGGTTCAGCGCGGTCATGCAGCTGTTTATCGGGCCGATTTCGGACAAATTGGGCCGGCGGCCCGTGATCCTGTGGGGGGTCGGGGTGTTTCTGGCCGCGACCGTCGGCTGTATCTTCGCCAGCAGCATCGAAGTCTTCCTGATGTTCCGGATGTTGCAGGCCGTCGTGGCGGTGGCCATGGTGCTCAGCCGCGCCGCGGTACGCGACATGTACGCCGACAATCAGGCCGCCTCCGTGATCGGATATGTCACGATGGGCATGGCCGTCGTGCCGATGATCAGCCCCGCTTTAGGCGGCGTATTGGATGAGCTTTTTGGCTGGGAAGCGGTGTTCTGGGCCCTGTTCGCCATGGGCGCAGGCGTCTGGCTGATGGCGTGGAGCGATATGGGAGAGACCGCGCAGCCCTCGCACAAGAGCATTTTCCAGCAGTTCGCCGAGTATCCCGAGCTGCTGAGCAGCCCGCGCTTCTGGGGGTATGCGCTGGCCTCCGGTTTCTGCTCGGGCGCCTTTTTTGCCTATCTCGGCGGGGCGCCGTTTGTGGGCAAGGAAGTCTTCGGCATGTCGCCTTCGGTGCTCGGCTTTTTCTTCGGGGCACCGGCTGTGGGCTATTTCTTGGGCAATTTCCTGACCGGACGGTATGCCACGCGCTTTGGCGTGAACCGGATGGTGTTCTGGGGCTGCATGGCAAATGCGGTGGGCGGGGCCATATCCCTACTCATTTTCCTTGCAGGCTACGGCACGCCCGTCAGCTTTTTCGGGATGATGACACTGGTCGGTCTGGGCAACGGATTGTGCATTCCCAACGCCACGGCGGGCATGTTGTCGGTGCGCCCGCATTTGGCGGGCACCGCGTCGGGTCTGGGCGGTGCGATCATGATCGGCGGCGGCGCGGGTCTCAGCGCGCTGGCCGGTGCGCTGCTGAACGAAAACACCGGCGCCTTCCCGCTGTTGTGGCTGATGTTCCTGACCGCGCTTGCGGGGCTTGCCTCCATCTGGACGGTGGTGCGTCGCGAACGGACACTGGCGCTGCGAGGCGGACCGACACCCTTGTGAGCGCCGCTTTGCAAAGCTAGGGTGCGGCGCGTGCAAAGTTGCAAAGGGCTGCGATCATGGCGACACAAAAGCTTTATGCGGGGGCAAAGCTGCGCGAATTGCGCACGCGGCTCGAACACACCCAGAAGGATTTCGCCGCCCGGCTGGGCGTGTCGCTGCCCTATCTCAACCAGATGGAAAACAACAACCGGCCCGTGTCCACGACGGTGGTTCTGGCGCTGGCGTCGGAATTCGGGCTCGATGTTACGGAATTGAGCGCGGGCGACGGCGAAAGGCTGGTCTCGGACATGCGCGAGGCGCTTGCCGATCCGCTTTTCGAAGGGGACATGCCGCCGCTGGCCGACCTGCGGCTTGCCGCGTCGAACGCACCGGGGCTGGCGCGGGCCTTTCTGGCCCTGCACCAGAACTACCGGCAGGTGCACGAACGGCTCGCGTCACTGGACGAGGCGTTGGGCCGCGAGGACAGCCGCGCCACCCCCAGCCCATGGGAAGAGGTGCGCGATTTCTTCCATTACTGCGACAACTATATCGACGCCGTCGACCGCGCAGCGGAGCATTTCGCCGCCCGCCACGCCGGTCCGCAGGGCATCCGTGCCGCGGCGATCGAGGCGCTGTCGCAGCGCGGTTTGCGGGTGATGTTCACCGATATGGATGCCATGCGGATGGTCGATCCTGCGGCCGGAACGCTGCAGATCTCGTCGCGGCTGACCGAACAGACACAGACGTTCCAGATCCTGCTGCAGGTGGCCCTGCGCACACAGGACAAACTGCTCGATGCCACGCTCGATCTGGCGCGGTTCCACACGCCTGCGGCCCGCGACATTGCCAAGATCGGGCTGGCCAACTACTTCGCGGGCGCGGCGCTCATGCCCTATACCGCCTTTCAGGACCACGCCCGAAGCTGCCGCCACGATCTGGAAATACTGGCCCAGCATTTCGGCGCATCCATCGAACAGGTGGCGCACCGGCTCTCCACCTTGCAGCGTCCGGGGGCGAAGGGGTTGCCCTTCTTCTTTGTCCGGGTCGATCAGGCCGGCACCATCACCAAACGCCATTCCGCCACGCGGCTCCAGTTTGCCCGGTTCGGCGGCGCCTGTCCTTTGTGGAACGTGCACCGCGCCTTTGAGACCCCTTCGCAATTCCTGCGCCAACTGGCCGAAACCCCCGATGGCGTGCGCTATATCTCCATCGCGCGGGACATTTCGAAATCCGCAGGCCGGTTCGGCGCGCCGCTGCGCCGGTTTGCCATCGCCTTGGGGTGCGAGGTCCGGCACGCTTCCGAACTGGTCTATGCGGACGGTCTGGACCTCAGCCGCGACAGTGCGTTTGAGCCGATCGGGATTTCGTGCCGCATTTGCGAGCGCAAGCAGTGCCACCAGCGCGCGGTGCCCCCGCTGGAGCGCAATCTGGTCGTCGATCCGAACCGGCGCGACCTGCTGCCCTACCGCGTGGACTAGCGGCGTGCGGCCCGCCAACCGGCGGCGCGGGCGGCCTCGGCCGAGCAGAACCACCGCTCGCCCTTGTCTGTATTGATGCCGGTGCGTTCGTAATGGGCCTGTTGTGGCATATGAAAGATGCGGGTGCCGGACCCGCTGATATTGCCCTTGATCGGACAGGCGGCGTCCGGCGGGATGCGCCCTTTTGCACGGGTGGCACGGTGCTGGGCGGGGCTTTGCAGACGCTGCGCGTGCAGCCCGCGGTCCAGCCGTGCCGCGTCACGTTCCAGCGCCGCATAGTCATCGCCATACCGGACATAGGCAAAGGCCAGCCCTTCGCCGACCAGCCACGCCCCGATGTCGTCACCGTCAAGATTGCAGCGCGCCACGTGGCGTCCGTATCTGTCGCGCTCCATCAGGTTGCAGCGGATTTCGTCGCCCTGCAACCGGGCGCGCACCGCATCCGTCACCCAGGCCCCGCAGCCCCACTGCACACCCTGTTCGGTGCGGCAGGTCTGGTCATTCTCGGGGGCATCGATCGCATGCAGGCGGATGCGCGTGCCGTCCACGTCAAGCGTGTCGCCGTCAATGACCCGCGCCGGGCCGCTGACCGTGTCGGTGGACACGGGCGCGCAGGCCTGAACCGTCAGGCCCACTGCTACCAGCGCACCACATATTGATCTTACACTCACCACAAACCGCTATATGGGCGCGGCGGTATGCTTTCACAACCGTTAATCCTGCAAAAGGGTTAACGCGACAATGCGGGCGCGCCGGAGGTCCTAGCGTTGCGCATTTTCCCAGTCGGGATGCACCCACGGCGTCTCGTTGGAGGCGGCCAACGGGTCTTTGCCCAGCACATGATCGGCCATCTTTTCGCCCACCATGATCGACGGCCCGTTGAGGTTGCCGTTGGTGATGCGCGGAAAGATCGAACTATCCGCCACCCGCAGCCCGTCCACCCCGATCACACGGCCCTGCGGATCGACAACGGCGTCGGGATCGTCGGCGCGGCCCATGCGGCAGGTTCCGCAAGGATGATAGGCGCTCTCGGCATGGGCGCGCACGAAATCGTCGATCTCGTCGTCCGTCTGCACGTCCGATCCGGGCAGGATCTCGTGTTTGACATAAGGGGCAAAGGCCTCCTGCTCGAAAATCTCGCGGGTCAACCGGACCACGCGCCGCCATTCAAGCCAATCGTCGTCATGCGACATGTAGTTGAAGAAGATACGCGGATCATCCGCCGGATCGGAGGAGCGCAGCGACACCCGCCCGCGGGACTTGGACCGCATGGGGCCGGTGTGGGCCTGAAACCCGTGCCCCTCGGCGGCGGCCTTCCCGTCATACCGCACGGCGATGGGCAGGAAATGGTACTGGATGTCGGGATAGGGAATACCGGCCCGACTGCGGATGAACGCGGCACTTTCAAACTGGTTCGATGCGCCCATGCCCTTCTTGGTAAACAGCCACTGCGCCCCGATCACCGCCTTCGACATGAGGTTCCAGTGTTTATAAAGCGTGATCGGCTGGCTCGACGCCATCTGGAAATACACCTCCAGATGGTCTTGCAGATTGCCCCCCACACTCGCGCGGTCCGCGATCACGTCGATGCCATGCTCGGCCAGATGCGCGCCCGGACCGATGCCCGACAGCATCAGCAGCTTGGGCGAGTTGATGGAAGAGGCCGCGATGATCACCTCACGGCGGGCGCGGATGGTTTCTGTTTTGCCGCCGCGCCGGACCTCGACGCCGGTGGCGCGCCCCTCCTCGATCACGATCCGCTGTGCCAGCGCGCGGGTCACCGAAACCGTATCGCGGCGCAGGGCGGGCCGCAGATAGGCGTTGGCCGCAGACCAGCGGCGACCGTTGAAGACCGTCTGCTCCATCGGGCCGAAACCCTCCTGCTTGCGGCCGTTATAGTCGTCGGTGCTCTCGTAACCCGCCTGCCGGCCTGCATCGACGAAAGCCCGAAACAGCGGGTTCTTGCGCGGACCGCGGCTGACATGCAGGGGCCCTGCAGTGCCCCGCCAGTCGCTTTCGCCCCCGTGGCCCCCATCGTGCCAGGTTTCCATCCGCTTGAAATACGGCAACACATCGGCATAGCTCCAGCCATCGGCGCCGCTGTCGCGCCAGTGGTCGAAATCCATCGCGTGCCCGCGCACGTACACCATGCCGTTGATCGACGATGACCCGCCGATGACCTTGCCACGCGGACACACGAGCCGCCGACCGCCCAGACCCGGTTCTGCCTCGGACATGAAGCCCCAGTCGTAGCGCTTCATGTTCATCGGATAACTCAGCGCCGCCGGCATCTGGATGAACGGCCCCGCATCGGTGCCCCCGTGCTCGATCACCAGCACCGAATGCCCGGCCTCCCCCAGACGGTAGGCCATGGCACAGCCCGCCGATCCGGCGCCGACAATTACAAAATCCGCTTCCATCGTCCCGTTCCTTCGCCTTCGTGATTCCGCAACGGGTCAAGGAGGCGCGCAGCGCCCCGGGCACAGCCCGGCCATGTCCTTGAGGCGTTGGGGAATCGCACTCAAACTCGTCGAGGTGCCTTGAGGCGCGCATTGCGCCCTCAAGCACCTCTGTGCAGACAGGACAGCGCGTGCGGCCTGCCCGGTCCGTGCTTTTCTGCGAGAACCTGCGCGCCCTGCCCCCTAAAAAAGGCGTGCGCGCAGCGCTCCGCAGGATCACCGCTCAGAACGGCGCTTCCACGTCGCCCATCCGCACGTAAACGGATTTGACCTGGCTGTAGTGCTCGATCGCGGCTTTGGAATTCTCGCGGCCCACACCCGATGCCTTCACCCCCCCGAACGGCGCCTCGACCGGCGCGTCATTGTAGGTGTTGATATAGCAGGTGCCCGCCTCGAAACGGGCCGCCACGCGATGCGCGCGCGCCAGATCGCGGGTAAACACGCCTGCGGCCAGCCCGAATTCGGTGTCGTTGGCGCGCGCCATCACATCCGCCTCGTCCTCGAAATCGAAAACCGCCATCACGGGGCCAAAGATTTCCTCGCGCGCGATGGTCATCCCGTCGGTCACATCGGCAAAGACCGTGGGCTGTATAAAGTATCCGTCGCCCTCGATCTCGGCGCCGCCGGTCACCAGCCGCGCGCCCTCTGCCTTGCCCGTCTCGATGTACTTCAACACGATGTCGAGCTGGTTGCGCGACACCATCGGGCCAAAGCTCGTGGCCGGATCCATCGGATCGCCGATCACCGCCCCTGCCAGACGCTCGGACAGCCGCTCGAGGAACGCCTCCTTGATGTCCTTGTGCACGAAGACCCGCGTCCCGTTGGAACAGACCTGCCCCGAGCTGTAGAAATTGCCCAGAATGGCGCCCGATACGGCATTCTCGATATCGGCATCCTCGAACACGATCATCGGGGATTTGCCACCCAGCTCCATCGTGACGTGCTTCATGCCCGCGGCAGCGGCAGCATAGACCTTGCGCCCCGTGGGCACCGACCCGGTCAGCGACACCTTGTCGACCCGCGCGTCCGTGACCAGTTTCGCGCCGACCTCACCCATGCCCTGAATGACATTGTAGAGCCCCGCGGGCAGGCCCGCCTCATGCAGGATCTCCGCCACTTTCAGCGCGCACAGCGGCGTGGTCTCGGACGGTTTGAACACGACCGCATTGCCACAGGCCAGCGCAGGCGCGCCTTTCCAGCAGGCGATCTGGGTGGGATAATTCCATGCGCCGATGCCAACACAGACGCCTAACGGCTCGCGGCGGGTATAGACCCAATCCTCGCCCAGCTGGATATGCTCTCCGGTCAGTGCGCCGGCCAGTCCGCCGAAATACTCCAGCGCGTCCGCACCTGACGTGGCATCGGCGACCGAGGTTTCCTGATAGGGCTTGCCGGTGTCATAGGTCTCCAGCACCGACAGATCGTGGTTGCGCGCGCGCATGATGTCGGCGGCGCGGCGCAGGATGCGGCCCCGCTCTGTCCCGGTCATCGCGGCCCAGGCGGCCTGGGCCGTGCGCGCGGCATCCAGCGCCATGTCGACAATCGCGGGCGTGGCGGCATGCACGGTGGCAATGACCTCGCCGGTTGCGGGGTAAACCACGTCGATCTTCGCACCTGCGGTGTCTTCGACATAGGCGCCATTGATGAAATGGCTGGCTTCGGGTTGGGTGTTCATAGGGCCTCTCATGTGTCGGATGGGGCAGCCCGCGTGGCGCGGGCGACCCCTTTGATGGTCAGATTGCGCGGATCATTCGGCCGGCACGTTTGCATTGCCCGTCAGCGCGCTCAGCTTGCCGCGCTTGACGAAAAACATATACGCCAACGCCGCGAGATAGATGCCGATCACCACCGTGCCGACCCACTGGATCTGCAGCCACTGGCTCTGGAACAGCAGCGTCAGCACAAACAGGCCGATCGCATTGGCCAGCACGTAGGACACGGTGCCGAACCGTTCGGTCGTCAGGTTCAGGTTGTCGGTATAGAGCCGGATCAGGCTGTCGAAGGAATTGATCACGAAGACAATGCCCACGACTGTCATGGCCCAGTTGGGCACACCCGCGGTACCGATGCCGTTGAGGAAGTAGAAATACAGCACCGAAAACCACAGTGCCAGGGGGATCGACGGGAACACCAGCAGCGCCGCCAGCAGTTGCCACGTCTTGAGCCCGCCCACGAAACGGCTGACGAACTGGCCGATCATGATGGACCACGCGAACCACCAGAAAAGGTAGAATTCGTGGTAATCGGTCAGCGGCACGATGAACTTGTGGATGTTCGAGAAATAGCCGCCGATGTTGCTGGCACTCGAGGCCAGATCGCCCACGCCCATCCCCGCGTTGAGGAACATGTAGAGGATCAGGCCCAGAAACAGCACCGTGGAGCTGACCGACAGGACCTTGACGAATTTCAGGTCCGTGGAGCTGAACGCGGCGACAAGGATCACCAGGAAGCAGATCAGGTAGAACACCGGCAGGATCGTCTCACCGTCGCCCACTTCGGCGATATAGTAGGGCATGTAGATCAGGAAAAGCGCGCCGGTAAAGGCGCAGGTCGTGATGATGACGATGTTGTTGAGCACCTTGATCACGGGGATTTCAAAGAACTTCACCCGCGGCTCGATCGCGCAGAAATAGAAGGTCGTCAGGAAGTAGAACGCCCAGATCAGAAACCCCCAGAACCCGAATTCCAGCGCCAGCGGATTGGTGAACGCATAGGCAGGCTCGGCTGCCGTATCGGCATAGAGCGGAAAGTCGAAGGCCAGCGGGAACATGATCAGCCCCACATCCAGCCCCGAAGTGAACAGGATCGCGATAAAGGTGAAAAGCGGCACCGGGGTCACGCCGGTCAGCGGCAGGTTCCACCACTTGATGACGCAAAAGATGACCAGCGCGAACGCCAGTATGACGCCGAATGATATGATCGATGTAAGCATGTTGTCCCTCTTGTTGTTCTTGTTCGTTCCGGCCTGCGCGACGGGGTCGCGTGGCCGTTATTCACCGCGGGGAAAGCGCTTGTTCTCTTCGAGCACGTTGAGGTCCATGTGGTTGCGCATATAGGCCTCGGACGCGTCACGCAGCGGTTGGTAATCCCACGGGTAATAGCCCCCCTTGCGCAGGGCTTCGTATACAATCCAGCGCCGGGCCTGGCTTTTGCGGACATCCGCGTCATAGGCCGCGAGGTCCCAGCGGGCTTCCGATTTCGCGCGCAACTGGTCAAGCGTGTCACGGTGCGCGGGCACGTCCGCGAGATTGTGCATCTCGTGCGGGTCCGCGTCCAGATCAAACAGCTGGTCGGGGTCGAGCGCACAGCGGTTGTATTTCCACTTGCCATAGCGCAGCGACACCAGCGGGGCATAGGATGCCTCGGCTGCATATTCCATCGCCACCGGTTCGGTCCGCTCCACGCCCTGCCCCATCGGCACAAGGCTCTGGCCGGTGGTCCACGGCATGATCTCGGACATGTCGACCCCCGCCAGATCGCACAGCGTGGGGCACACGTCGATGTTGCTGACCGGCGTGGTCTGCAGGCCGGGTTCCATCTGCGGGGCGCTGATCATCATCGGCACACGGGCGGAGCCTTCGAAAAAGCTCATCTTGAACCACAATCCGCGCTCGCCCAGCATGTCGCCGTGGTCGGATACAAACAGGATGATCGCCTCTTGCCGCGTGTCTTCGAGGGTCTGCAATATCTCGCCGATCTTGTCGTCAAGATAGCTGATGTTGGCGAAATATGCGCGGCGGGACCGGCGGATGTCCTCCTCGGTGATGTCGAAATCGCGCCAGTTGTTGGCGTCGAAAATCCGCTGCGAATGGGGGTCGTGATCGGCATAGTCCATCGCGGGCACCTCCGGCAGCAGGTGTTCGCAGTCTTCGTAGAGATCCCAGTACTTCTTGCGCGCCACATACGGATCGTGCGGATGCGTAAAGCTCGCCGTCAGGCACCACGGCCGCGGATCGAGCCCGCGCGACAGGTCGTAAATCTTGCGCGTGGCCTCGTAAGCGACGGCATCGTCGTATTCCATCTGGTTGGAGATTTCGGCCACGCCCGCACCGGTGACCGAGCCCATGTTGTGATACCACCAGTCGATCCGCTCGCCCGGTTTGCGGTAATCCGGGGTCCATCCGAAATCCGCCGGATAGATATCGGTGGTCAGCCGTTCCTCGAACCCGTGCAGCTGATCGGGGCCGACGAAATGCATCTTGCCCGACAGGCAGGTCTGGTATCCCGCGCGGCGCAGGTGGTGCGCGTAGGTGGGGATGGAAGAGGCAAATTCGGCTGCATTGTCATACACGCCGGTGTCCGACGGCAACTGCCCCGACATGAACGCCGCCCGCCCCGGCGCGCACAGCGGCGACGCGGTATAGGCATTGCGGAACCGGGTCGAGCGCGCCGCAAGCTTCTTGAGGTTGGGTGCGTGCAGCCAATCGGCGGGCCCGTCGGGAAAGAGCGTTCCGTTCAACTGGTCAACCATCAGAATGAGGATATTGGGTCGGGTCATGATGTGGCTTTCAGCAGGGTTTCGAGAGTGACCAGCGCAGTGCGCATTGCCCCGTCGCTAGAGGTATCGTCGGACAGCGCGGCGCGCAGATACAGACCGTCGATCAGCGCCGCCATCGTTTCGGCAAGCCGTTCGGGCGTGGCGGACACAGGCCGCAATGCGTGGGTCAGATTGCTGCGCAGCCGGGACTGGTAGATCCCCAGCAGACGTTTGGTATCGGGCGTTACCCGCGCCGAGGAATACAGCGTCATCCACGCGCAGACCGTGGCGGGCGCAAAGCAGGTCGGCGCAAAGCTCGCGCGGATGATCGCTTCGGCGCGTGCGTGCGGCGTGCGGGCCTGTGCCAGTTCGCGGCGCACCTCATCCCCGTATTCGCGCAGGATATGGCGCATGGCGGCCAGAAATATCTGGTCCTTGCCGCCAAAGTAATGATGCGCCAGTGCGGTCGACATTCCCGCCGCCTTGGCGATCTGCCCCACCGTCACATCAAGCGACTGGGTGCGCCCGATCTCGGCGATCGTGGCATCGATGAGCGCTGCACGGCGCAGCGGTTCCATTCCCACTTTGGGCATCAGAATCAGCTTTCGGTTGCGTTCCCGCCACCGTAGTTTCATTGACTGACCAGTCAATCAAAATTAATTAGTTCGCATTTTCAGACCTTTGTGGCGTGCGACACCGGTGTAATCTGCGCCTTCAGCACCGCTTCGCGCCATGTGATGAAGCTGACCGAGCCAAGGATCACCAGACCGCCCAACACCACCCAGATGTCGATCGCCTCCTCGAACCAGATCACGCCCAACAGCGTGGCCCAGACCAGTTGCAGGAACGTGACCGGCTGCGTCACCGTCACGGGCGCGGCGGCAAAGGCAAGCGTCATGGTGTAATGGCCCGCGGTGGCAAAGCTGGCCACACCGGCCAGAAACAGCATCTCGCGGCCCGTGGGGCGGATCCAGTCGGCCGCGGCAAAGGGCGCCAGCCCGACCGTCACGAAGATCGACAGCAGCGCCACGATCACCGCCGGCTTGACCTCATCGGCGAGCACCTTGGCCGTCAGGTAGCTGCCCGCAAACACCACCGCCGCAAACAGCATCGCCAGATGGCCGCCCGACACCTCGCGAAATCCCGGACGCAGGATGATGACCGCTCCCAGCAGCCCCAGCACCACCGCCACGATCCGCCGCGTGGCCAGCCGTTCGCCCAGAAACAGGGCCGCGCCCACGGTGACATAGATCGGCGCGAGATAGTTCATGGCCGTGACTTCGGCGATCGGGATGCGCACCATCGCGTAGAACCACAAGATCACGCCGCCCGCGTGGCAAAACCCGCGCACCGAAAACAGCGCCCACTGGCGGCGGGTCAGACGCGTGTCGCGCAGCGTGCCCAGCACCGGCAGCAGAAACACCAGCCCCAGCGCGTACCGGATGAACGCCGCCTCGCCCGCCGGCATGCGTGGTCCCATCGTCTTGACCAGCGCGGTCACCATGATGAAGCAGCCCCCCGTTACCAGCATCCAGAAGATGCCGACCAGCGGGCGCGGAGGTGTGGTTGATGTCATACCCAGACATGACAACACCCCAGACTTGTATTCAAGGGCGATGATCACCGGCCTATTCGTGCGACGGAAAGTTTGTTTCGCTGCGTAAAAGAACAATTGAAACAGGGACCAACACGGAGATTGCCTATGCCCCTACCCGCCTGCTGCATGCCTGCTATGCGCCGCCACAGGCGCAATCGCTCTTGCGGCTGCACAATCACAAGAGGTAGGACGCGCCTCCGGCTCACCGG
The DNA here is from genome assembly GCF_025141935.1 of Sulfitobacter sp. S190. Classification (NCBI taxonomy): domain Bacteria; kingdom Pseudomonadati; phylum Pseudomonadota; class Alphaproteobacteria; order Rhodobacterales; family Roseobacteraceae; genus Sulfitobacter; species Sulfitobacter sp. S190. The sequence goes on from NZ_CP081120.1 coordinate 2,521,175, forward strand.
CGATCACCAACCGCTCACGCAGTTGCGTTTTGTCCGTGTAACGCCGCACCGCTAGATTGGATTGCATCAGGAAGAGGAAATGCGTGTCGGCAGACCTTCGCCACCCCATGGCAGAAATCATCCGACCGATCACATTTTTTTCAACTGAAATGAAACTGAACGACCAGACCTAGCGTATATAGAACATAGCACCTATCTGAAGCCTCAGATACGAAGGATAAAAAGATGATCGACGCACCACAGAAGCTGGAAATCAGCCAGAAAGAGATCGAATTGATCGAAGCCGCCTTGCAGACGCAGTCCAAGATCCTGCGTGTGCAGGCCAGTGCCGGCGGATCGGGCGCTCGCGAAAAGCTCAACGATGTGAAACGCACGCTCGCCACGATCACTGCGCAACGTGACAACCAACGCAGCAAATCCTGCGCTGGAACAGGCCTGTCGGGTCTGGTCCGCTTCATGACGCAGGCGACCTGATCCCCCGGATCGCTTGCCCGTGACGTGAGTTCAGGCCGCCCCGCATTTGGGGCGGCTTTTTTTGTGGCGCTGCGGCGCGCAAACAAAAAAAAGGCACGCCGCGCCGGCGACGTGCCTTTTCAATGTCTATCCCTTGCGGGACCGGGTCAGTGGCTACTCCAGCTGCTCCATCACCTCGTCGGAGGCTTCGAAGTTCGCGGTCACGCGCTGCACATCGTCGTCGTCTTCCAACGCGTCGATCAGCTTCATCAGCTTTTGCATGCCCTCGAGGTCCATCTCGGTGGTGGTGGTCGGCTGCCAGATCAGCTTGGTGCTGTCGCTCTCGCCCAGTTCCGCCTCAAGCGCGTTCGATACGTCATTGAGATCGGTATCGGCGCAATAGATCGTGTGCCCGTCCTCCGAGCTTTGCACATCTTCGGCGCCCGCCTCGATCGCGGCCATCATCACGGTATCCGCATCGCCCACATCGGCCGAATAGGTCACCTCGCCCTTGCGGTCGAACATGAACCCCACCGATCCGGTCTCGCCCAGATTGCCGCCGTTCTTGGTAAAGGTCGATCGCACGGTCGACGCGGTGCGGTTGCGATTGTCGGTCATCGTCTCGACGATCACGGCAACGCCGTTCGGGCCATAGCCCTCATAGCGGATTTCCTCGTAGTCGTCCCCGTCGCCCGCCTGCGATTTCTTGATCGCGCGGTCGATGACATCCTTGGGTACCGAACTGGATTTCGCTTCCTTCACGGCCAGACGCAGGCGCGGGTTCTTGTCGGGGTCGGGATCACCCATCTTGGCCGCAACGGTGATTTCCTTGGACAGTTTGGAAAACAGTTTCGAGCGCAGCTTGTCCTGGCGCCCCTTGCGGTGCTGGATGTTTGCCCATTTTGAGTGGCCGGCCATGTCGGTCTCCGTATCGGAATTTCGAATTGCTGCGCTTATACGTCAGCGCCCATGACCTGAGCAAGGCTCTGTGGTGGCTTATCGAACCTGCCCGCGGCGGGGGCCGATTTGGCCTTCGCCCTTGCCCTTGGCGGGGTGGTGAAACATGGTGCGCGGATGAACCAAGATCAGATTATCCTCTTCGCGCTTTTCGGCGCTGTCTTCGGCCTGCTGCTGTGGGGCCGGTTCCGCTATGACATCGTCGCGTTTTCGGCCCTTATGGTGGGGGTCGTGCTGGGCGTCGTTGAAACAAAGGACGCCTTTTCAGGCTTCGGGCATCCCGCGACGCTGGTCGTCGCGCTGGTGCTGGTGGTGTCGGCGGGGCTGGTGCGCTCGGGCGCGGTGCTGCTGATCACCCGCACGCTGGTCGATGCCTCGCGCAGCCTGGGCGCGCATATCACGCTGATGGGGGCCGTGGGGGGCGTATTGTCTGCCTTCATGAACAACGTAGCCGCGCTCGCACTGCTGATGCCGGTCGATATCCAGACCGCGCGCAAGGCGGGCCGTGCTCCGGGGCTGTCGCTGATGCCGCTGTCGTTCGCCACCATACTGGGCGGCATGGTCACGCTGATCGGGACGCCCCCCAACATCATCATCGCCTCCATCCGCGAAGAAAGCCTCGGCGCGCCCTTTGCCATGTTCGATTTTGCACCGGTCGGCGGGATCGCGGCACTGGCGGGTCTGGCCTTTGTCGCGCTGATCGGCTGGCGGCTTATCCCCGTGCGTGATGACGGATGTCTGAAACCCGAGGATGTGGCCAATTACGTCGCCGAACTCGTGGTCCCCGAAGACAGCAAACACATCGGCAAGCGCCTGTCGGAGCTGGACGACGAGGCCGACAAGGCCGACGTGGCGATCCTTGGCCTGATGCGCGAAGGCAAACGCCGCTATGGCCGGGCGCGCACCGCGCAATTGCGCGCCGGCGATGCGCTCGTGCTCGAAGCGGCCCCCGATGCGCTGGATGAATTCCGCTCGGCGCTGGATCTGGCCGTGGCCGAGGCCGAGCGTGAAGAACGGCTGCGCGCAGACGGTGACGGCGTCGAGATCATCGAGGTGGTCGTCACCGAAACCAGCCGTCTGGCCGGGCGCAGCACCCAGTCCGTGGGGCTCGCATGGCGCAGGCGGACCGTGCTGCTGGGCATTTCGCGCAGGGGCCGGAAGATCACGTCACAGCTGCGCAAGGCCAAGCTCGAGGTGGGCGACATCCTGTTGCTGCTGGTGCCGCGCGATCACGGGGACGAGGTGTCCGAATGGTTGGGCGCGCTGCCGCTGGCCGACCGCGGTCTGGCCATGACCGAGAACAAGAAGGTCTGGCTGGCCATCGGGCTTTTCGCGGCTGCCGTGGCTGCGGCGTCTGTGGGCCTGATCTATCTGCCCATCGCGCTGGGTCTTGTGGTGGTGGCCTATGTGCTGGCGAAAATCGTGCCATTGGCCGAGCTTTACACCCACATCGAATGGCCCGTGGTGGTCCTTCTGGGGTCGATGATCCCGCTGGGTGCCGCGCTGGAAAAATCGGGTGGTACCGAGCTGATCGCGGACGGTCTGGTCGGGCTGACCGAAGGCTGGCCCGCCTGGGCGGTGCTGACGGTGCTGATGGTCGTGACAATGACGCTCTCGGATGTGCTCAACAACACGGCGACGACAATCGTGGCCGCACCCGTGGGCATCCAGATGGCCAACACGCTGGACGTTTCGGCGGACCCGTTCCTGATGGCGGTGGCCATCGCGGCTTCGGCGGCCTTCCTCACGCCGATCGGGCACAAGAACAACACGCTGATCCTCGGGCCCGGCGGCTATGGCTTCGGAGACTACTGGCGCATGGGCCTGCCGCTGGAAATCATCGTGGTGGCGGTGTCGATCCCGTCGATCCTCGTGTTCTGGCCGCTTTGACAGCCGCCCTGACGCTACGGCAGGAATAAATCCTTTGGCGGGGCTGCCCTCCCGTGGCAGTTTCACGCAAAATGCGCACGCCCGCGCGGGGGAGCCCCGATGGATATTCTGATCAACGTCGTTTTGCCACTGTCGCTGGCGATCATCATGCTGTCGCTGGGCATTGGCCTGACACTCGACGATTTCGCCCGCGTCGCCCGCCAGCGTCGGGGGTTTCTGGCCGGTGCCGTGTGCCAGATGCTGTTGCTGCCGCTGGTGGGGTTCACCGTGGCGACGGTCTTCGGGCTGTCGCCGGAACTGGCCGTGGGGGTCATGCTTCTGGCGTTGTGCCCGGGCGGGGTGACGTCAAACATCCTGACACGGCTGGCGCGCGGTGACGTGGCGCTGTCGGTATCGCTCACGGCGGTCATTTCGCTGGTATCGGTGGTGACGATGCCGGTGCTGGCGGCGTGGTCGGTGGCGCATTTCATGGGGGCCGCCGCACCGCAGGTGTCGGTGACCTCGCTGGGCATCGCGATGTTCGTCATCACTGCCCTTCCGGTCTGCCTCGGTGTGGCCGTGCGCCACAAGGCGCCGCAGTTCGCCGACCGGGTAGAGCCTGTCCTGACCAAACTGGCGACCGCATTGTTCATCCTGATCGTGGTGGCCGCGCTCGGCTCGAACTGGGCGCTTTTCGTCGAAAACATCGCCGTTCTGGGCCCGGTCCTGATTACCTTCAACGCCGCGCTGATGCTGATGGGGCTGGCGGTCGCGGCGCTCTGCGCGCTGGACACTGCGGGGCGCAAGACGCTCTCGATCGAAACGGGCGTGCAGAATGCCACCCTCGGCATCACGCTGGCGGCGCTGATTTCGGGGCAAACGGACGGGTTCAGCACGCTGGCCATGCCGTCGGCGTTCTACGGCGTGACCATGTATCTGGTCGCCGCACCCTTCGTGCTGTGGTTCCGGCGCGGCTGAGCGCTCACCAGAACAGCGGGATCGTCACGCTGGAGATGACCGACATCGACAGGTTGAGCGGGATCCCCACCTTCATGAAGTCGCTGAACTTGTAGCCCCCCGGCCCGTAAACCAACGTGTTTGTCTGGTATCCGATGGGCGTGGCGAACGCGCAGGACGCCGCGATCATCACCGCCACCACCAAGGGGCGCGGATCAAGCCCGAGCGCCGCCGCAAGGCTGATCGCGATGGGCGTCATGATCACCGCCACCGCATTGTTTGACACGATTTCCGTCAGGATCGTGGTCAGCAGGAACACGCAGAAAATCACCATCGGCAGCGGCATATCCCCCAGCGTGGGCGATATCGCATCGACGATCATCGCCACCGCACCTGTGTGCTGCAGCGACGCCCCCACCGCCAACATCGAAAAGATCAGCGCCAGCAGACGCCCGTCGACGTATGAGAACGCCTCGTCCGCGTCGATGCAGCCTGTCACCAGCACCAGCGCCACCGCGATCACCGCCAGCATCAGGATGGGGGCGACATTGAGCGCCGCAAGTGCCACAATCGCGATCAGGCCGCCCACGGCTATCGGCGCGTGGCCGCGACGGTAGGCGCGTTGGGAGGGTTGGCTCACGTCGACCATCTCCATATCCGCCGCCAGCCGCTGGATGTCCTCCGCCGCCCCTTCCAGCAGCAGGGTATCACCCACTTTGACAATAAGATCATCCAGTTGGCGACCGATGTTCTGGTTGCGGCGGTGGACGGCCAGCGGATAGACCCCGTACCGGCGGCGCAACCGCAGCGACCCGAGACTGCGGCCCACCATCTTGCAGCCCGGCGTGATCAACACCTCCACGGTGGTCGTCTCGACCGCGGACACCTGATCGACGCGCTTGAGCTCCTTGTTGGCCTGCAGGCTCAGCAATTCCGTCATCTGCGTGCGCAGCACGACCCGGTCGCCCACCCGCAGCGTCACCGCCGCCAGATTGCGGCGCAGCGAGGCATCACCGCGCACAACGTCGATCAGACGCACGCCGTCGCGTTTGAACAGCTTCACATCCAGCACTTCGCGCCCGACAAGGTTGCTGTCCGGCGGGATCACCGCCTCCGAGAAGAATTTCATCTTCGAGCGGTCGCTGAGCATCCCCGCCATGCTGTCACGGCTGGGCAGCAACCGCCGCCCGATGGTCGACATGTAAAACAGCCCCCACGCACAGACGACCAACCCGATGGGCAGGATCTCGAAAATGCCGAAGGGCTCCAGCCCCTGACCCCGCGCCACACCATCCACCAGCAGGTTTGTCGACGTGCCGATCAACGTGAGCGACCCGCCCATGATCGCGGCATAGCTGAGCGGGATCAGCAGCTTGGACGCCTTGGTGTCCAGCGTCTTGCTCAGCTGCACCACCACCGGGATCATCACCACCACCACGGGGGTGTTGTTCATGATGGCACTGGCCCCCATGACCGACAGGATCACCCCCACAACGGCCATTCGCGGATTGGTGCGGGCGTGCCGCTCGGCCAGCGCGGTCAACACCTCAAGCGCGCCGGTGCGCACCAGCGCCCCCATCACGATGAACATCGCCGCAATCGTCCATGGCGCCGAATTCGACAGTACCGCCAGCGCATCGTCGTAGGGCAACAGCCCCAGCGCCAGCATCACCGACGCCCCCGCCAGCGCCACAACTTCGGTCGGAAAACTCTCGCGCAGGAACAGAACGAACATCACCACGACGACCGTCATGCTCAGAACCGCTTGCGTTGTCTGCGGCAGGTCTAGAAAATCCATGCGTGGGGGTCCCCCGATGGCTGGCCCGTGCTGGATGTAGCGGTGGCCGGAACTGGCGTCATGTTTCGCGCATCACGCATGAACCCGCAAGCGGCTATGGCCCGCTCTGCTGGAGTTTGCCGCCCTGACGGACCGGAACGATCCGCGTCGCGCGGCCCGTCTTGTCATCCGTCTCGACGTAAACACCCGACAGTGTCGCCGCGTCGTTGGCGGGGGTGAACCGGTCCTTAGGCATGCCGGTGATGAACCGGCGCAGCGGCTCCGCCTTTTCCATCCCGATGACCGAATTGTAATCCCCGCACATGCCTGCATCCGTCAGATAGGCGGTGCCCGCGGGCAGGATCATCGCATCCGACGTCGGCACATGGGTGTGCGTGCCCACCACGAGCGAGGCCCGCCCGTCGCACCAATGCCCCATCGCCATTTTCTCCGAGGTCGCCTCGCAGTGGAAATCCACGATGATCGCGTTGGCCATACCGCCCAGCGGATGGGTCTTGAACACTGCATCCAGCGCCGAGAACGGATCGTCAAACGGGCGTTTCATGAACACCTGGCCCAGCGCCTGGGTGACCAGCACACGCTTGCCGGTCTGCGTCTTGTAAAGCCGCGCGCCCTTGCCCGGCGCCGAGCGCGAGAAGTTGAGCGGTCGCACGATGCGGCTTTCCTGCTCGGCAAAGGCCAGCATGTCCTTTTGGTCGAAGGCATGATCGCCCAGCGTCAGCACATCCGCCCCCGCCTCCAGCAGCACCTTGGCATGGCTGGCCGACAACCCCATGCCCGATGTCGCGTTTTCGCCGTTGACCACCACGAAATCGAGCTTCCACGCGCTGCGCAGACGGGGCAGGTTTTCGGTGATGGCACGGCGCCCCGCGCGGCCCATCACGTCTCCGAGAAACAATATCTTCATCGCTTCTCGCTACGCCTCAACACGCGGTGGTGCAACCCCGACGCTATGTGCGCACCACGTCAATGACCCCGTTTTCCGTCACGATCATGTCCAGCGGCTGGTCCGTGGGTTCCAGCGGCAGATCGTCGTCCTGTTGGCCCGCAAAGGCAAACCCGATGGCCAGCGTCGCCTGCCGCGCGCGCAACTGCTCCAGCGTGCGGTCGTAAAACCCGCCACCGTATCCCAGACGCCCGCCTGCCAGATCGAACGCCAGCAGCGGCACGATGACGATCTCGGGGTCGAAAAACTCGGGCCGCTCGGGCACCGCCGCGCCAAAGGCACCGGCGATCATCGGCGTGTCCGGCGTCCAGCGCGCGAACCGCAGCGGTTGGTCCGGCCCCGTGATCACGGGCACCCCGACCGGTCCGTAGGCAGAGGCCTCGACCATCGCGGGGCGCGGGTCGATCTCCGTACGGATCGGCATGAAGCCCGACACAGGCACACCGCGGTGGCCGGCCAGAACCTCACTCAAATAGCCCGCCTGCGCGGCATTCGCGCTGTCAAAAATCGGTTTGCGCCGGGCGAATGCGGCCTTGCGGGCGGCGTCCTTGCGGGCGGCCAGATCGCTCACAACAGCACCATGGAGGCAAGGCCCAGAAACGCGAAAAAGCCCACCACATCCGTCACCGTCGTCACAAACGCACCGGAGGCAAGAGCCGGATCGACACCGATCCGTTCGAGCACGATGGGAATGCCGGTTCCGGCCAGCCCCGCCACCACCATGTTGATCACCATCGCCGTGGCAATGACATAGCCCAGCGCGGGCGAGCCGAACCAGATGACACCCACGATGCCCATGACCACCGCAAAAATCAGCCCGTTGATCAGCCCCACCAGAACCTCGCGCCGGATCACGCGCCAGACGTTCGACCCGGTCAAATCCTTCGTCGCCAGCGACCGCACCGCCACCGTCAGGCTCTGCGTGCCCGCGTTGCCGCCCATCGACGCCACGATCGGCATCAGCACCGCCAGCGCCACGATCTGGGCAATCGCCACGTCGAACTGCGAAATCACCATCGACGCGGCAATCGAGGTCAGCAGATTGATCGCCAGCCACGGCAGACGCTGTTTGGTGGTGTTGATCACCCTGTCCGACAGCGACCCGTCGCCGACACCGGCCAACCGCAGAATGTCCTCTTCGTGTTCCTCGTCGAGCACCGCCATCGCGTCGTCGATGGTAATCACCCCGATCAGCCGTCCGCCGTCATCGACGACGGGGGCGGAAATCAGGTGGTACTGGTTGAACGCATAGGCCACATCGCCCTCGTCCCGCGTGGCGGGAAACACCTGGAATGTTTCCTCCAGCAGCGATGTCAGCGGCGTCTCGCGCTTGGATCGCATCAGCTTGCCCAATGTCACATTTCCAACCGGATGCAGGCGCGGATCGACCATGACGATATGGTAGAACTGGTCCGGCAGGTCCTGCTCGGGCGTGGCGCGCAGATGGTCGATGGCCTGTCCGACAGTCCAGTGTTCGGGCGCCATGACGACCTCGCGCTGCATCAAACGGCCCGCGGAGTATTCGGGGAACGACAGCGCCTGCTCTACCGCCGCGCGGTCGCTGTCTTCCAGCGCCTCGAGAATCGTTTCCTGCTGTGCGCCCTGCAAATCCTCGATGATGTCCACGACATCATCACTGTCGAGTTCGCGCACCGCCTCGGCCAGAACCTGCGGGCGCAGGATGCCGATCACTTCGTCGCGGATGGAATCATCCAGCTCGGAGAGCAGCTCGCCATCGAATTCACGGTCATAAAGCCGGATCAACCGCGCCCGCTCGTAGGAGCTGATCTGTTCGAGAAGGTCCGCGATGTCGGCCGCGTGCAGCGGCTCCATCAACTCGCTCAGCTTGTCGCGGTCGTCGATATCCACCGCATAGAGGATCGCATCGACATCGCGTTTGCTCAGGACATATGCCTCCTGTTCGCCGTCGTCATCGGGGGTGGTTTCCGCGTGCGTCACCTGATCCGTCATGCCTGTCTCCCCGCGCTGATTTGTGCAGAACATAGCAGGCCGACGGAAGGTAACAATGGGGCCTGCGCGGGTGGTTGATTGCGGCTTGATCGGATCGGTGTATAGAGAACGGATGACCCATCAAACACTCCTTCTCGGCCAGACGCTCCACTTTGACGGCAACCCGCTGACGGGCGACTGGCGCGACACCGTGCGTATCGACAGCGCCGGTGGCGTGCTCATCGAAAACGGGCGCATCGCGGCCACGGGACCCGCAGACCGGCTGCGCGCGGCGCACGGTGCGGCCGAGGTTGTCGACTATGGCCGCGATCTGATCTGCCCGGGCTTCATCGATGCCCACGCTCACCATCCGCAGACCGCGATGATCGCAAGCTGGGGCAAGCGGCTGATCGACTGGCTCAACACCTACACCTTCCCCGAGGAAGAGCGGTTTGCCGATGCCGATTACGCCGCCACGATCGCCGAGCGCTATCTCGACCTCACGCGCGCGGCGGGGACCACGACGATGTGCAGCTTTGCCACCATTCATCCCGCCAGCGTCGACGCGTTTTTTGCGGCGGCGGCGGTGCGCGACCAATGCGTGGTGACGGGCAAGACCTGCATGGACCGCAACGCCCCCGAAGATCTGCGCGATACCGCGCAATCGGCCTATGACGACAGCAAAGCCCTGCTTGAGCGCTGGCACGGAACCGGGCGGGCGCATTATGCGATCACACCGCGGTTTTCACCGACCTCCACGCCCGAACAACTCGACGCGCTTGGCGCGCTCTGGGACGAACACCCCGAGTGCCTGATGCAGACCCATCTCAGCGAACAACCCGACGAGGTGGCATGGGTCCGCGGCCTCTATCCGGACGCGCGCGATTATCTCGATACCTACGAAGCGCACGGCCTGATCGGGGCCCGTGCCCTTTACGGCCACACCATCCATCTGGAGCCGCGCGAGATCGCGCGTCTGAGCGAGGTCGGGGCCGCCGTTGTGCATTGTCCCACGTCCAACGCGTTCATCGGGTCGGGTCAATTTAATCTGGGCCGTCTGCGCGACGCGGGCGTGCGGATGGGTCTGGCCACCGACACCGGCGGCGGATCGTCGTTTTCGATGCTGCGCACGATGGCCGCGGCCTATGAAGCGGCCCAGCATCACGGTGTCGCTCTTCATGCCGCACAGCTGATGTGGCTTGCCACCGCCGGATCGGCCGACGCGCTGCATCTGGGCCACGAGATCGGCACCGTGCGGGCGGGATACGCCGCCGACCTGACGGTGCTCGACCTGAAGTCCACCCCCGCCATTGCCCAACGGGCCAACCGCAGCAATGATGTCTGGGAAGACGTATTTGCCACCATCATGATGGGCGACGACCGCGCCGTGCGCGACACGTGGATCGCGGGCAAACGCTAGCCCGCAATCACCCCGCCGACGGCGCGGGCCCGGTGCATCACAGTTCTCAGCAGCTCTTGGCGCCCAGCACCATGACCCAGTTCGGGCCGCTGCGCGCAATGCCGTAGTTGTCCATGTCGCGGATCGTCATGTTGCGCAAATGGCCCGATGACGCTTTCCACGCCTGCATGACCGACGCGGTGTCGGGCTGGCCCTTGGCGATGTTCTCGGCCACGCGGCACCAGTCATATCCCGCCATCTTGGAGCGTCTGCCAACGGTCGATCCGTTGCTGCCCTTGTGGCTGAAGAAATTCCGGCGCGCCATGTCGGCGGCATGCATTTGCGCGGCACGGTCCAGCGCCCGCGAGCGTTTGAGCGTCGACAGCCCGCGCGATGCCCGCAGGGCGTTCAACTGCTGATCGACGACACTGCTACTGAATGAGGGTGCTGTCAGACTGCGCGACACAACATCTTGGGAAGGTGGCGCAGCACATGCCGACACTGCTGCAACGGCCAAAGCCGCTATTCCAATTCTGACTTTCACGTCATTACTCCAACTCGATTGCCAACTCGCGTTGTCTTGCCAGCAAATTATGAAGATCTAATGTCAGAATTTGGCCTTGTTCCACGATGCGGCGGCCTTCGACAAATAGATCACGCACCGTGGTAGGACCGGCAAGCAACAAGGATGTCTTATCCCAGCTTCCCGCAGTTTCCACCCCGCGCATGTCCCAGACCGCGATATCGGCACGTTTCCCCACTTCCAGACGTCCGCAATCGGCACGATTCAGCACATCGGCCCCGCCACGGGTCGCAATCTCGAGTGCCTCGAGCGGGCTCATGGCGTCGGCGCCATAGGCCACGCGTTGCAACAACATCGCCTGACGGCCTTCCGCCACCAGATTGCCGGCGTCGTTGCTCGCCGATCCATCGACACCCAAGCCCACAGGCACGCCCGCATCCCGCATCGCACGGACCGGTGCGATGCCGCTGCCCAACCGGCAGTTCGAACAGGGGCAATGGGCAACCCCCGTCCCCGTGCGCGCGAACAAGGCGATTTCCGCAGGGTCGAGTTTCACACAATGGGCGTGCCACACATCGGGGCCGACCCAGCCGAGGCTTTCGGCGTATTCACCCGGTCTGCAGCCAAAGGTTTCGAGACTATAGGCGATGTCCTCTTCGTTTTCGGCCAGATGCGTGTGCAGCATGACGCCCTTGTCGCGCGCCAGCACCGCGGCGTCGCGCATCAGATCGCGGCTGACCGAAAACGGGGAACAGGGCGCCACCCCGACGCGGCACATCGATCCTTCGGCAGGGTCATGAAAAGCGTCGATCACCCGGATACAATCCTCCAGTATCGCCGCCTCTTCCTCGACGAGACTGTCGGGCGGCAGGCCCCCCGCGCTTTCGCCAATGCTCATGGCACCGCGGGTGGCATGGAACCGTATGCCCAGATCGCGGGCGGCATGGATCGTGTCATCCAGCCGCCCACCGTTGGGATAAAGATAGAGATGATCGGAGCTGAGTGTGCAGCCCGACAAGGCCAGTTCCGCCAGACCGACCTGCGCCGAGACGAAAAAATGCTCGGGCGTGAAGCGGGCCCAGATCGGATAAAGCCGGCGCAGCCAGCCAAACAACAGCGCATCCTGCGCGCCCGGCACCGCGCGGGTCATGCTCTGGTACAGATGGTGGTGCGTGTTGACCAGACCGGGGGTCACCAGACAGCCGCGCGCGTCCACCACATCGGCCCCCTCGGGCACCGGCAGGTCCGGCCCGATCGCGGCGACCGTCCCGCCCCGGATCAGCAGATCGACATCCCGCAAGTGCCGCCGCCAGTCGTCCATCGTCAGCAGATCGTCGATCCCGCGAAGGAGCGTGTCGCCCTTCACGCGGCACCCATCCGTTCTTGCAGGATCGCCAGTGCCTGCGCGTGGATATCGCTGTTGGCGGCCGCAACCGCCGTTCCGCCGTCATGGGCGGGGTTGCCCTGCCAGTCGGTCACCACGCCACCCGCCGCCTGCACCAGCGCCAGCGGTGCCTGAATGTCATAGGCCGCCAGCCCCGCTTCGATCACCAGATCCACCTGCCCCGCCGCAACCAGCGCGTAGCCATAGCAGTCCATCCCGTAGCGGGTCAGCTGCGCCCGCTCGGCCACCGCATGAAACGCGCGGCGCTCCGCATCGCTGCCCACTTCGGGAAAGGTCGTCAATACGGTGGCCTGCGACAGATCACGCGCGGGGGCGGTTGTCAGCTTGCGCGCCGTTTCACCGCGCAGCAGGCGCGCGCCATCCGGTGTCCCGATAAACCGCTCACCGATATAGGGTTGGTCGACAATGCCGATGAACGGCCCGTCCTGCGTGCCCACCGCGACCAGCACACCCCACGTCGGCGTGCCTGACACAAAACCGCGCGTTCCGTCGATCGGATCGAGCACCCACGTCAAACCGGAGCTGCCCTCCGACACCCCGTATTCCTCGCCAAGGATCGCGTCGTCGGGCCTGTGGCGGGCCAGCAGATCGCGCATCACGCGCTCGGCGGCACGGTCGGCTTCGGTCACGGGGTCGTATCCGCCCTTGAGCTTGTTGTCCGTCTGCAGCGTGTCCGCGCGGAAATAGGGAAGAATCGTGTCGCGTGCGGCATCCGCCAGCATATGCGCCACACGCTCGAGTTCGGTAGTCAAAAGGGGGTCATGGGTCATGCAAAAGGCCTGTCAGGTCGCGCCCCTTCTGGCAAGGGTCAAGACCGACCGCCACGCATAAAAAAGCCCCCCTGCCGCGTGGCAGAGGGGCCTTGAATTTGTCTGTGCCGCGGATCAGGCGACGTCGCTCAGCACGCGTGCCAGTTCAAACAAACGGCGGCGCTGGGTTTCCGGGATCGCGTAATACGACCGCACCAGATCCATTGCTTCCTTGTCGCCCATCAGATCGTCGGGCACATTTTCCTGCGTGGTCGGCTGGACCTCGTCCTTGCCGCGCACACCTTCGAAGAAAAACGAAATCTGCACACCCAGCGCTTCGGAAATGTCCCAAAGCCGCGAGGCGCTGACGCGGTTCGCGCCGGTTTCGTACTTCTGGATCTGCTGGAATTTGATCCCGACCAGTTCCGCGAGTTTTTGTTGGGTCATGCCGATCAGCCAGCGTCGTTGGCGAATCCTTTTGCCGACATGCGTGTCTACGATATGAGCCATAATGACCTACTTTCTTTACGTGCAAACGCTTCATTGCGCTTACGATAAGAACGTTTGGCGACCGTGTTGGTTGCAAAACAGTCCTCTTTGTTGCTGACCACTTTACTACGTTTGCGATATTCAGCAATCATATTAATAACGCCGCACTCTCCTCTTGGTTGCCAAAAAGAACGTGACGTTAGGTTGCGCCCGCGCAGGGGCGCTCGCGTGTCTGGATATCTCTGTCCGGTATATCCGCCACGCGAAATGCCCGCCAAAACCGCAATTGCGAATTCATCAGCCATTACATGCCGTTGATGCGAAACAGCATCAAAACGGCTCAATTTCGCGGGGTTTTTAAAGCATGCCCGGGGATTCGATCCGAAAAGTAGGCGGAAAACCGCCGATATTGCAGATTATCAAAAATCCGCACTCCCTTTAATTGAGCGCCGCACTAAGCCGCTCAACCATCTGCTGGCTGATTTCGCTCTCCAGCGTATCGGCTTTGTACAGATTGATGTTCTGATCCGGCAGCCGCGGCAGGGCGTCGCCATGCGCGATTCGCTCGAGGTGGTCCGGCGCGGTGCCCTCGATCATGGCGTGTATTGCCATATCCGCGGTGACTGTCGCTTCGATTGTACGGTCGCTCTCCGTCTCCACCAGAATGTCCCAGGGCAACGCCGCCGCATCCAGCGCCTGTGTCAGCGTCGGGCGGAACGAACACAACCGCCCCACGGCGAGGTTGACCGGCCGTTTGCGCCACGCGGCACCGCCTTTTGCGCCGACCCAGTGCAGCGGCCGCGTGCTGAGCGTGCGCCCCCCGGGATCGACGCCGGTTTCGGTCGTCAGAATGATGTCGCACTCGCCCCGCGCAAACATCTCCTTGAGCACCCGCGTATGCGATGTCTCCAGCACGACGCGCACATTGGGATAGGCCGCGTTGAACGCCTTGAGCACTTGCGGGATCGCGGGATACACAATGTCATGCGGTACGCCCAACCGCAGGGTGCCATCGAACGTCTGCTCGGTCAGCCGCGCAATCACCTCGTCGTTGAGCGCGACCATCCGGCGGGCGTAGGCCAGCAGCTGGTCGCCCTGCGCCGTCAGCGACACCGTCCGCCCCGACCGGTCCAGCAGGGTCAGGTCCAGCAATTCCTCGAGCCGCTTGATCTGCATCGACACCGCCGATTGCGTCAGATGCAGCATCCCCGCCGCCCGCGTGACACCGCCCGCATCCGCCACCGCCATGAAAGACCGCAAGGTTGTCACATCAAGATTACGCATTTCGCACCACGCGTTTGTTGGGTTCGGCGCGTAATCTACCGCACCACGGGCGCAACATCAATATATCGAATTGATCGCCAACCATCCATCACCATACCGGATGGAAGTGGCTCTGCGCTGGGACGTCCTGTCGCAGCCACCGCACGTCAGGCCCAGACTGTTCTCCGACACGAAACAATCCGGCCCCGAAACTGGCGCAAAGCCCAGATAAAACACGAAAATGCCCACAATCTGACCCTTCGGGCGGATCGGCGGGTTTTTACGCATGACAGTCCGAAAACCCGACCGAAAAACCTTGAAATACACCTCTGCGCACCCGATATTGGACCCGAACCACCGCGCGGGCGCCTCTGCGCGGGGCTATTTAGGGAGTTACAGATGGCAGACGTGAATACCATCCGGACAGGTGCCGGCACGCGCGCGGCGTCAATCGACGCAGGCTTGCGCGCACACATGAGCAAAGTCTACGGAACGATGTCCGTAGGTATGTTGATCACTTTCGCAGCCGCATGGGCGATCTCGGGACTGGCGGTCACGACCGATCCGGCCGCCGCTTCTGCGCAATTGAGCGCTGACAAATATCTCACCAGCCTCGGCTACGCGATCTACGCATCGCCGCTGAAGTGGGTGATCATGTTCGCCCCATTGGCCTTCGTCTTCGGCTTCAGCGCCGCAATCAACCGGATCTCCGCCGCGACGGCGCAACTGGTGTTCTACGCCTTTGCCTTCGTGATGGGTCTGTCGATCAGCTCGATCTTCCTGGTCTACACCGGCGTGTCGATCATTCAGGTGTTCCTTGTGACCTCGATCGCCTTCGCGGGCCTGTCGCTGTGGGGCTACACCACGAAGAAGGACATCTCCGGCTGGGGCAGCTTCCTGATCATGGGTGTGATCGGCCTGATCGTTGCGTCGATCGTCAGCATCTTCTTCCCCAACCCCGCGCTGACATTCGCGATTTCGGCCATCGGCGTGCTGATCTTCGCCGGTCTGACCGCCTATGACACGCAGCGGATCAAGACGGACTACATCGCGCACGCACAGCACGGTGACACCGAATGGCTTGGCAAAGCCGCCATCATGGGCGCGCTGAGCCTGTATCTGAACTTCATCAATATGTTCATGATGCTGCTGAGCCTCTTCGGCAACCGCGAATAACGCGCGCCACACCACCGACCCAAAGCCCGCCAAGCACATCGCTTCGGCGGGCTTTTTCATGGCCTGCCGCCCTGCCCCTGCACGCAAAAAAAACCGGCCCCCGTGACAGGGGCCGGTCTGCGCAAAAGCGTCCACGCGGGCGTGGCTCAGATCAGCTTGCCCATCGCGACGGCGGTGTCCGCCATCCGGTTCGAAAAGCCCCATTCGTTGTCATACCACGTCAGGATACGCACCATGTTGCCGTCCAGCACCTTGGTCTGGTCCAGGTGGAAGATCGACGAATGCGGGTTGTGGTTGAAGTCGATGCTGACCATCGGCATGTCCGTATAGCTCAGCACACCCTTCAGCGGACCATCTGCCGCCGCCTTGATCGCGGCGTTGATCTCTTGGACGCTTGTGTCCTTGCCCGCCTCGAAGGTCAGATCGACCACGGAAACATTGGGCGTCGGCACACGGATCGCCACACCGTCCAGCTTGCCGTCCAGTTCGGGCAGCACCAGACCGACGGCCTTGGCCGCACCGGTGGACGTGGGGATCATCGACATCGCCGCCGCGCGGGCGCGGTACAGATCCTTGTGCATCGTGTCCAGCGTCGGCTGGTCACCGGTGTAGCTGTGCACGGTCGTCATGAACCCCTTGGTGATGCCCACCGCGTCATTCAGGACCTTCGCCACCGGCGCAAGGCAATTGGTGGTGCACGATGCGTTCGACACGACCAGATCGTCGGAGGTCAGCACATCGTCGTTGACGCCGTAGACGACAGTCTTGTCCGCGCCCTTACCGGGGGCCGAGATCAGAACCCGGCTGGAGCCGTTTTCCAGATGCGCCTGACAGGCCTCCTTGCTGGTGAAGATGCCGGTGCACTCCAGCACGACATCCACGTCGCTCCACGGCAGGTCCGCCGGGTTTCGGATCGCCGTCACCTCGATCGGGCCGCGGCCCGCGTCGATGGTGGTTTCCGTGGTCGTCACCGTGCCGGGAAACAGACCGTGCACGCTGTCAAAGCGCAGCAGATGGGCATTGGTTTCGACCGGGCCCAGATCGTTGATGGCGACCACTTCGATGTCGGTGCGACCACTTTCGATGATGGCGCGCAGCACGTTGCGGCCGATACGTCCAAATCCGTTGATGGCTACTTTGACTGTCATGTGTCGTCTCCTGCGAATGTAAATGCGGTACGGCCCGCCACCGCGCAGGCCGCCCCGTTCGGGCAAACACACACGCGGGCGGATTGGATCCACAACCGGGCCGGGTCTTTCCCGGATACTCCTTTGCGGTTTCGCCCCCGGTGTCAAGAAAAGATGTTATCGCTAACGGGAAATTGCCGGTGCGGCGTCCGGGGCCGTTCCATTGATCTTTGGCACAGGCCCCGCCACAGTGCAGCGCCAAGGAGAGACGATGCTGCACCTGCGCCCCTCGTGCGAATTATGTGACCGCGCCCTGCCGCCCGACAGCACGCAGGCGCGGATCTGCAGCTATGAATGCACCTTCTGCGCCGACTGCGTGCAGACGCGCCTGCACGACGTCTGCCCCAACTGCGGCGGCAATTTCGCGCCCCGCCCGATCCGGCCCAGAACCGCGTGGCGCGACGGCACCGGCCTGCGCCACCACCCTGCCACGACCAAGGCCGCGCGGTGCACGTGGACAGATGCGGAGATCACCCGCTTTGTCGCCCGCCTGCGCGACACCGCCCCGCAGGACCGCTAGCCCCCAGAAACGCTAGCCCCCAGAAACGCAAAAGACCGCGCTGATGCGCGGCCTTGCAATCGGTCATTGACCAAAGGCGATCTTACTTGATCTTGCCTTCTTTGTACTCGACGTGCTTGCGCGCAACGGGGTCGTATTTCTTGATGACCATTTTCTCGGTCATGGTGCGTGCGTTTTTCTTGGTGACGTAGAAGTGGCCTGTGCCCGCGGACGAGTTCAGACGGATCTTGATCGTGGTTGGCTTAGCCATGGTATCTTCTCCTGTGCTGCGCGACGCTCACATCCGTGCCGCGCGCGTAATCTCTGAGGTTTGCGTTCTACTCAGGTCAGCCCCCGAGTCAACCCTGATTTGGCCTCCGCAGCGCGCCCGTGGCGTAAAATCTGCCGATTTTCCGACAGGCCCGTATTTCATATGTGCGGAAGGCCTGTAAGCCGGATTCTGTCCAAAGGGTTGCCCCTTCTGGATGACCATTCCTCTGACCCTGCCGTTACCGACAAGGCTACAGCTGCCAACCCGGACCTGCTGGAGCAAAAGAGGCTCCGCCGGTTGCCCGGCACGCGGTCCCTATTTGGCATTGCTCCCGGTGGGGCTTGCCATGCCGCCCCTGTTGCCAGCGGCGCGGTGGGCTCTTACCCCACCGTTTCACCCTTACTGCCGCCCGGGGGCCGCAGCGGTTTATTTTCTGTGGCGCTTTCCGTCGGGTTGCCCCGCCCGGGCGTTACCCGGCACCGTTTCTTTCTGGAGTCCGGACTTTCCTCCCCGCGGGTTGCCCCGCAAAGCGGCCATCCAGCCTTCCGCACATGGCGCGAAGTAGCCCCGCACGAGGGGCGCGGTCAAGCCCACAGTTCGCGGTGGCCCAGCGGCACGAAGTCGTCCGCACAAAGCGGCCCCTTGGCCCCGGCGCGGTAGCGCAGGCGCACGGCCGCCAAAAGATCCGCGTCATCCACATCCGCCGTGTACCCCGCCGCACGCGCCGCGCGCCGGAAAGCGGCCGCATCCACATGCGACGGCCCGTCCGCCGTCCCGCGCGGTGCGGCAAGGCCCCGCGCCTCGAGACGTTCCCAGTCAAACAGCGGACCGGGATCGAACTTGCGCCCCGGCGCCATATCCGAATGTCCGATCACGCCCTCGGGCGGAATGTCCCAGCGCGCCATGATTGCGCCCAGCAAATCCTCAAGCGCCGCCATCTGTTCTTCGGGAAAGCCGCACACCCCGTCGTTGTCGATCTCTATGCCGATGGAGCGTGAATTGATGTCGTCCTGCCCGTGCCATTCACCCGCACCGGCATGCCACGCCCGCAAGCTCTCGTCCACCAGCGTCAGCAGCGTGCCGTCACGGGCCAGCAGATAGTGGGCGGACACTTCGGCCGCCGGATCACACAGACGGGCCGCCGCCGCCTCGGCGCTTTGCATGGCCGTGTAATGCAGCACGATCAGCGATGGCCTCAACCCGTCGCGCCGTGGCCCGCAGTTGGGCGATCGCCCCGCGTCCGGCGTCATCCGTTGCCAGTGCTGCCCGCGACGTTCCGGTACACGCTGGGGTCCCAGGTGCAGGCATAACCGTCACCATCGGGGTCCATCCCCTTGGGGTCACGCTCCGGCCCGCCTTCGGCCAGAAACGCGATCTGCGCCTGATCCTGATGTTTGAACTGGCCGCAATTGCGGTTGTACTTGGCCGCGGGTGCGAGGCTGAACCGGCTATAGAGCTTGGTGCCCACAGGATGGCTCGTGGCAAGGGCATAGGCCACGATGTTTGGCCCCGTGGCGGTACGCTCGGGCACCGCCTGCGGCTGGATCACCTGATACTGCGCGCGGTTGGCGGCGATGCGCTGTGCATCGCTCTCGATGCTGCGCTGGCCGGACACGGCATCGAAGTTATTCTCGCGGCTGATGCCCGTGGCACTGTCGAGCACCGCAGGCGCGGGATTGGACGGGCTGGCATTGACAGGCGCAACACCGGAATTGGCCGCGGCTGCCGCCTGACGCGCGGCCGCGTCGGGGTCGGTCTGTGCCAGCACCGCCGATGTCTGGGCCGCTGTCGCCTCCGCCGATCCCGGCGCGGGCAAGGGCTGTGCGCTCACACCGGCAGGCGCGGGCACGCTGCTCTGGGCGAGCGCGGCATCCCGGTTGGCCCGCTGGGCGTCGAATGTCTGGTCAAAGCCGACACCGAACCGGCTGTCCTCGGGCTGACCCGGCTGGCAGGCGGCCAACACGGCAACCCCAAGTACTGCAATAGAAATTCGCGCTGTCATCGTTCCATTCTTCCTGCAATGCGGTCAAGCTGGCGCTCGGTTTACCACCATTTGTCGGCCTTGGCCACAAAGCCCGCCGCCCGCTCGAGGGCATAGGCGGAAGACAGCAGATCGGCCTCGGCCCATGGCCGTCCGATCAGCTGCAGGCCCAGCGGCAGACCGTTGCGGTCAAGCCCCGCAGGCACCGCGATCCCCGGCAGACCGGCGAGGTTCACCGTCACGGTAAAGACATCGTTGAGGTACATCTTGACCGGATCGGCATCCGCCATTTCGCCCAGACCAAAGGCCGCCGACGGTGTCGCCGGCGTCAGGATGCAATCGATCCCTTGCGCGAAAACATCCTCGAAGTCCTTCTTGATCAGCGTCCGCACCTTGCGCGCGCGGTTGTAATAGGCGTCGTAGAAACCGGCGGAAAGAACATAGGTCCCGATCATCACGCGGCGCTGGACCTCGTCGCCAAACCCTTCGGCGCGGGTCTTTTCGTACATCTCGGTGATCCCGTCGCCCGCGTCCAGCGTGGCACGGCGACCATAGCGGACACCGTCGTAACGGGCGAGGTTCGATGACGCCTCCGCCGGGGCAATCACGTAATACGCAGGCAGGGCGTATTTCGTGTGGGGCAGCGAAATGTCGACAATCTCGGCGCCCGCATCTTTCAGCATCGCGTTGCCATCGGCCCAGAGCTTTTCGATCTCGTCGGGCATCCCGTCCATGCGGTATTCCTTGGGGATGCCGATCTTCTTGCCCTTTACGTCGCCGGTCAGCGCCGCTTCGAAGTTCGGCACCGCCAGATCGGCGCTGGTGCTGTCCTTGGCGTCATATCCCGCCATCGCTTCCAGCATGATCGCCGCGTCGCGCACGGATTTGGTCATCGGTCCCGCCTGATCAAGCGATGAGGCAAATGCCACCACGCCCCAGCGCGAACACCGCCCGTAGGTCGGCTTGATCCCCACGGTGCCTGTAAACGCCGCCGGCTGGCGGATGGACCCGCCCGTGTCGGTGCCGGTCGCCGCCAGACACAGATCGGCGGCCACGGCAGACGCCGATCCGCCAGACGATCCGCCCGGTGTCAGCGCCGTGTCCTCGTTGCCGCGGCGCCACGGGTTGACCACATCCCCGTACACGGAGGTCTCGTTGGACGATCCCATCGCGAATTCGTCCATGTTGAGCTTGCCCAGCATCACCGCGCCCGCATCCGCGAGGTTCTGGCTCACGGTGGATTCGTACTCTGGCCGGAACCCTTCGAGGATACGGCTGGCGGCCTGGCTCGGCACACCCTTGGTGCAAAACAGGTCCTTGATGCCGATGGGCAAACCGCACATGGCGGGCGCATCGGCGTCGGACTTCAGACGCGCATCTGCCGCCTCGGCCCGCTCCATCGCAATCTCGGGGGTGTGATGGACAAACGCATTCAGCGCGCCCGCCCCTTCGATCGCGGTCAGGCAGGCCTGCGTCAGCTCCGTGGCGCTGGTATCGCCCTTGCGCAGTGCATCGCGGGCCTCGGCAAGCCCCATCTTGTTGAGATCAGACATCATTCCACCACTTTCGGTACGGCAAAAAATCCTTCGCGCGCGTCCGGCGCGTTCTTGAGCACGGCGTCCTGCTGGTTGCCATCGGTCACCACATCGGCGCGACGGGCCAACCGCTGCGGCGTCACGGAGGTCATCGGCTCGACGCCGTCGATGTCCACTTCGCCCAGTTGTCCGATGAAACCGAGGATGGTGTTGAATTCCTGTGCCAGCCCCGGCAACGCCTCGGGCTCGACCTTGATGCGGGCCAGTTTCGCCACCCGCGCTGCGGTGTTTTCATCAATCGACATGCCATGTCCTCTTCTGCTTGTCCGTCCTCTACCTTTCCCTGCGCATCCCCGCAAGAAGCAACGGGAACACCGCCCTGCCCGACCGCCCGCGGCAGGTTTCCGCTGCCTGCGCCCGCACTTGGGGTTAAGATGGCGCCGTTATGCGTATGAAAGGGACCGAAGATGAACATTATCTGGCTGGGACACGGCAGTTTTCGCATCGAAACCGGGGATCAGGTGATCCTCGTTGATCCGTGGCTTTCCGGCAATCCGATGCTGCCGGCAGACCGCCACGCCGATGCCGTCGCCGGGGCCACGCACATCCTCGTGACCCACGGCCATTTCGACCACACCGCCGATATCGTCAGCCTGTCGGCGCAAGCCGACATTCCCGTCTCGGGCATGGTCGAGCTTGCCCAGCACCTGCACGCACAGGGCGCCGTCGAAGGGGCCGCGTTCAACATGGGGGGCACGATCCCCATCGGCACCGGCGCGACGGCCAGCATGGTGCCTGCCTCCCATTCCTCCAGCATCCCCGTCGGGCAGACCAAACACTACACAGGCTCCGAATCGGGCTTTGTCCTGCGGGCGGAAGGGCGGTGCATCTACCTGTCGGGGGATACCGGTCTGATGGCCGACATGGGCTGGATCGCCGATTACTTCAAACCCGACGTGGGCATCCTGTCGGCGGGCGGGCACTATACGATGGACATGGAAATGGCCGCCTACGCCTGCCGGACATGGTTCGATTTCAAACTGGTGATCCCCTGCCACTACCGCACCTTCGACGCGCTCGAGCAATCGGCCGACGCGCTGCGCAACGGCGTGATGCCCGGCACCACCGTGATCGAACCGCAGGTGATGAAGGCGATCCGGCTCTAGCGCCCGGCGTCCTTGCGGCGCGCCGCGAAAAAGGACCGCAACAACTGCTCCGACGGGGCCGCGGCGATATCGTCGAACACCTCGGGCGCGTGGTGGCACTGCGGATGGGCAAAGACCCGCGCGCCCTGCGCCACACCGCCCGATTTCGGATCCTGCGCGCCGTAATACAGCCGCGCAATCCGGGCATGGGCAATCGCACCCGCACACATCGCGCAGGGCTCCAGCGTGACGTAGAGGTCATGCCCCGTCAGCCGCTCCTGACCCAGCGCGGCACAGGCCGCCCGCAGCGCCAGCATCTCGGCATGCGCTGTCGGATCGTTCAATTCGCGGGTCCGGTTGCCCGCCTGCGCCACCACGCCGCCCGCCGGGTCCACCACCACCGCCCCCACCGGCACTTCGCCGCGCGCGGCGGCGGCGCGGGCCTCGGCAAGGGCCTGATCCATGAATGACGTGAAACGCATGCCCCTTGATGGCGGCAAAAGCGTCCCTTTCGCAAGTGGGTCGGTGCCGCTATAGGACGGGGATGACACAAAAACCGCCCCCCACACCGCAGGCCAGCCCCGACGGCGACCGCATCGCCAAAGTTCTGTCGCGCGCAGGCATCGCCAGCCGCCGCGAGGCCGAACGCATGATCGAAGCGGGCCGCGTCGCGGTAAACGGCAAGGTCATCACCTCGCCCGCGCTCAACGTCACCGACGCCGACCGCATCACGGTGGACGACAAACCCGTCGGCCCCGCCGAGCCTGCCCGCGTGTGGCTCTACCACAAACCCACGGGGCTGGTGACCACCACCAGCGACGAAAAGGGCCGCGAGACGATATTCGACGCGCTGCCCGAAGACATGCCGCGGGTGATGAGCATCGGACGGCTCGACCTCAACTCCGAAGGCCTGCTGCTGCTGACCAATGACGGCGCGATCAAGCGCAAACTGGAACTGCCCTCCACCGGCTGGCTGCGCCGGTACCGTGTGCGGGTCAACGGCCGGCCCACCGACGAGATGCTCGAGCCGCTGCGCAAGGGCGTCATCGCCGATGGCGAGCCGTTCCAGCCGATGGATGTGTCGCTCGACCGCCAGCAAGGGGCGAACGCATGGCTCACGGTCGGCCTGCGCGAGGGCAAGAACCGCGAGATCCGCCGCGCGATGGACGTCATCGGGCTGAGTGTGAACCGCCTTATCCGCGTCAGCTACGGCCCCTTCCAGCTCGGTCAGCTGCCACAGGGCGAGGTCGAGGAAATCCGCCGCAAGATCCTGCGCGATCAATTGGGGGCCGAAGCCGACAGCCTGCTTGGCACTCCGGTGGAGCGGCCCCGCACGGTCACCTTCAATCCCAAACGCCGCCCCCCGCGCAAGGGCAGCTTTGGCGGGCCCGGTCAACCCGGCCGCCCGCGCCCGCCCGCCGAGGACGAAGCAGCGCCCGCGCGGCGCGGCGGCAAACCCGGCCCCCGCGGCGGCCACAAACCACAGCCCAAATCCGGCGCGAAATCCGGTCCCAGATCCGGCGGCCCCCGCGGCACCGGCCCCGCACGCGGTCCGCGCAAACCGCGCTGATCCGCCCCGCGGCGGGGAAATGACAAATTTTTCAGCGTCTTCCCCGCGTCTGGCCAATTCACAATTCCCCCGCCCTGCGCTACATCTGCGTCAAACGACCGCAGTCTAGACATTAGGGGACACATTCATGGCAGACCTGCTGACACTCGAAAATCTGGGCAATCTGGTGATGCTTTGCTTTTTGCAAGCGGTGCTGGGCTTCGACAACCTGCTATATATCTCGATCGAAAGCCAACGCGCGCCGGTGGCCCAGCAGGCCGCCGTGCGCAAATGGGGCATCATCCTGGCCGTGGCCCTGCGCATCGTGCTGCTGTTCGTGATGATCCGCCTGATCGACGCCATGGCCGAGCCGTTCTTCATCCTGAACTGGGAAGGCGTGCTTACCGGCGGCGTCAATTTCGCCACGCTGGTGTTCATCCTCGGCGGGGCCTTCATCATGTATACCGCCGTCAAGGAAATCGGGCACATGCTGGCGATCGAACATCTGGATACGGACATCGAGGCGAAATCCGGCAAATCGGCCGCCAAGGTGGTGGGGCTTATCGTGCTGATGAACCTGATCTTCTCGTTCGATTCCGTGCTCTCGGCGCTGGCGATCACGGATGTGTTCGTGCTGCTGGCCACCGCGATCATCCTGTCGGGTCTGGCGATGCTGCTGCTGGCCGAACGGGTGACGCAGTTTCTCGAGGCCAACCGCATGTACGAGGTGCTGGGCCTGTTCATCCTGCTGATCGTCGGCATCGTGCTGCTGGGCGAAGCGGGACAGGCCGCCGCCCACGCGATGCACGATCCGGAACTCGCCCTGCGCTTTTTTGGTTATGAAGTTGTACCGATGTCGAAAACGACGTTCTACTTCAGCGTCGTCGTGCTGGTGTTGGTCGAAGTCATCCAGTCGGGCTACACCCGCAAACTCAACGCGCAGCGCCGCACGGGCCAGCGCCACTAGAAACACGGGTGTCGGCTGCGTATGTTAGGCTGACACGCGCGCCGTGGGGCGCAAGTAACGAGGGACCATGGGACAAACACCGTTTCGCAAGATCTCATACGTGGCGCTGATCATCGTGCTGATCGGCGTCTCCTCCGGCTGGATCGGAGGGCTTTGAGCGTGGCAAAACGGTTTGGCGGCAAATACAGCCCCGAGGGCGATACGGCCCAAGGCACGCCGCCCCCGGTGCCCGGCGCGCCGCGTGGCCGCGCGCGGGTCACCGTCGATCCCGCAGGGGCGCGCGCCAATATGCTGTTTGTGCCCGCCGTGATCCTTGTCGCGACCAGTGTGCTGGGGGCCGGATCGGCCATCGGCATGGCGTCGGGGCTTCTGGGCGCGCTGGCGCTGACCAGTGCGGCATGGCTGTTGCGCGGGGGCCTGCGCGCCGAAGCGGCCTTTGCGGCGCGCAAAACCGCCCGCCGTCCCGCCATTCCGCGCAAACTCTTTGCCGCCGTGCTCAGCGGCGTGGGCGCGACCCTCGCCGTGGGCGCACACACGGGTTTCGCAAATCCGCTCTCTGCCGTGATCTACGGGCTCATCGCGGGCGGGTTGCATCTGGCGGCCTTCGGGCTCGACCCGATGCGCTCCAAGGGGATGGACGGCGTCGATACCTTCCAGCAGGACCGCGTCGCCCGCGTGGTGGACGAAGCCGAAAAACACCTCACGACCATGCGCCAAACCATCGAGCGCGCCCGCGACCGCGAAGCCACCGGCAGGCTGGAGCAATTCGTGCAAACCGCACGTGACCTGATCCAGACCGTCGAGGAAGACCCCCGCGATCTGACCGCCGCGCGCAAGTATCTGGGGGTCTACCTACAGGGCGCCCGCGATGCGACGGCCAAATTCGCCGACATCTACGCGCGCTCCCGCGATCCGCAGGCCAAGGCCGATTACCTCGCGCTGCTGGACGATCTCGACCAGAATTTTGCCGCCCGTAACCGTAAATCGCTGCTCGCCGACCGCAGCGATCTGACCGTTGAAATCGACGTGCTGCGCGAGCGGCTGTCACGTGAAGGGGTGCGGCTGGACTAGCGCGCGCCAACCAGAAACAGGGAACACCACATCATGTCCGATACCGTCCGTCAAAAGGCCACCCAGTCGCTCGCATTGGTCGAAGAGGTCAACGCCGTCGTGCTGCCCGAACCCCAACAAGCCAATGAGGTGGTCGCCCTCGACGACGCCACGCCCGCCCAAAGCGCCGAAATCCGCGCCCGCATGGACGAGCTGGACATGGACGACACCCAGTCCATCATCGGCTTCGGCTCTGCCGCACAGGCCGAACTGCAGGAAATCAGCCAGTCGATGCTGGCGGATGTGCGCAACAAGGATGTCGGCCCCGCCGGCGACAGCCTGCGCAACATCGTGACCACCATCCGCGGCTTTTCGGTCTCCGAACTCGACGTGCGCCGCAAACAGAGCTGGTGGGAAAAACTGCTGGGCAAGGCCGCGCCTTTCGCGAAATTCACCGCCAAGTTCGAAAAGGTGCAAGGCCAGATCGACAAGATCACGGACAACCTGCTTAGCCACGAACACACGCTGCTCAAGGACATCAAATCGCTCGACATGCTCTACGAAAAGACGCTGCAGTTCTACGATGAACTGGCGCTCTACATCGCCGCGGGCGAGGCCAAGCTGGCCGAGATCGACGCCACCGCGATCCCCGCGAAAGAGGCCGAAGTCAACGCCGCCCCCGAGGATGATCAGGTCATGAAAGCGCAGGAACTGCGCGATCTGCGTGCCGCGCGGGACGATCTGGAACGCCGTGTGCACGATCTCAAACTCACCCGTCAGGTCACGATGCAATCGCTGCCCTCCATCCGGCTGGTGCAGGAAAACGACAAGTCGCTGGTGACCAAGATCAACTCGACACTCGTCAACACCGTACCGCTTTGGGAAACCCAACTGGCGCAGGCGGTGACGATCCAGCGCTCCGCCGAAGCGGCCGGTGCCGTGCGCGAAGCCAACGATCTGACCAACGAACTGCTGACCTTGAACGCGCGCAACCTGCGCGAAAGCAACAAGGTGATCCGACAGGAAATGGAGCGCGGTGTCTTCGACATCGAAGCGGTGCGCGCCGCCAACGCCGATCTGATCGGCACGATCGAGGAATCGCTGCAGATCGCCGACGAGGGCAAAGCCAAACGCGCCGCCGCCGAGAAAGAGCTGCAGGAGATGGAAAGCAAGCTGCGCGACACGCTCGCTGCCGCCAAGTCGGGCGCAACATCCGCCCCCGCCGGTAGCTGAGCCATGCGGCGCGGCGGCACAGCCATCGGCCGGAGCAGCAGGGCGCTGGTGGCGCTCTGCGCCCTGACGCTTGGCGCCTGCGCGCTGATGGAGCCGCCGGTCGATCCGGTTCTCAAACCCGTGGCGCGCCCCGCCGAACGCCGCCCCGCGCCCGCGCCGATCATCGTCGCCCAACCCACATCACAAGAAAGCGCAGCCCTACGCAGCTATCTCAACGAGGTGCAGCGCGCCCAGCTGAGCCAGGGCCTGCTGCGCCGCGACGGGGGCGGCACCGACGCGCCCTTCACCTCCGCGATGCTGGCGCGCAATTTCGAACAGATCGCGTTTTTCAATGAATACGACGGCTCCTTCTCGGGGCGCGGCGGGGCCAGCCCGATGCGGCGCTGGGAAAGCCCCGTGCGCATGCAGATCATCTTCGGCGCGGGCGTGCCCCCGTCCCAACGCGCCCGCGACAGCGCCAACATCGCCACCTACGCCGCACGGCTGGGCCGCGTCACGGGCCACCCGGTCGCCGTCGCCAACAACCCCAATTTCGTGGTCATCGTGGCCAGCGAGGACGACCGCGCCGCCGCCCTGTCCGAAGCGGTGGCCCGCGTGCCCGGCATTTCCGCCAGCAGCCTCGAGCCGCTCGCGCGCATGCGGCGTGATACCTATTGCGTCGTCGCCGCCTATGCCGCCGGATCGGGCGCCAATGTCTATACAGCCGCTGTCGCCGTGATCCGCGCCGAAAACCCCGAACTTCTGCGCCTGTCGTGCATCCACGAAGAACTGGCGCAGGGCATGGGGCTGGCCAACGACAGCCCCGAGGCGCGGCCCTCCATCTTCAACGACGACGATGAATTCGCCCTGCTGACGCGCCACGACGAGTTGCTGCTCAAGATGCTCTACGACGACCGCCTGCGCCCCGGCCTGAGCGCCGACGAAGCGCGCCCCACCGTCCGCGCCATCGCCTCCGAACTTCTCGATACAGGGCCCGTCTGACCGCGCCGCTTGCACGCGCACGGCCCTTTGCCTACCCTTTCCTCCGACACCCAGACCAAAGGACACCCCATGGGCATTTTTGACTTCCTCTCTGGTGAATTCATCGACGTCATCCACTGGACGGACGACACCCGCGATACGCTTGTCTGGCGGTTCGAACGCGAAGGCCACGCCATCAAATACGGCGCCAAGCTCACGGTGCGCGAAGGTCAGGCGGCGGTCTTTGTGCACGAAGGCCAGCTTGCGGATGTGTTCACGCCCGGGCTCTACATGCTCGAAACCAACAATATGCCGATCATGACGACCCTGCAACATTGGGATCACGGCTTCAAAAGCCCGTTCAAATCGGAAATCTATTTCGTCAACACCACCCGCTTCAATGATCTCAAATGGGGCACCAAGAACCCCGTGATCGTGCGCGACCCCGAATTCGGGCCCGTGCGGCTGCGGGCCTTCGGCACCTACAGCGTGCGGGTCAGCGACCCCGCGCTGTTCCTGCGCGAAATCGTCGGCACCGACGGCGAATTCACAATGGACGAAATCAGCTACCAGATCCGCAACATCATCGTGCAGGAATTCTCGCGCACCATCGCGCGCGCGCAGATCCCGGTGCTGGACATGGCCGCCAATACCCGCGAACTGGGCCAACTGGTGGGCGGTGAGATCGCGGGCCAGCTGGCCGAATACGGTCTGGCGATGCCCGAACTCTATATCGAGAACATCTCGCTGCCCCCCGCCGTGGAAGAGGTGCTGGACAAGCGCTCGTCAATGGGTGTGATCGGCAATCTCAACGAATATATGCAGTTTCAGGCCGCCGAGGCATTGGGCCGCGACGGGGCCGGTGCGGCCGCGATCCAGACGGGGCTGGGCGCCGGGCTGGGGATGCAGATCGGCGCGCAGGCCGCGCAGGGCGGGCCGTGGGGCGCGCGTCCGCAGATGCAGGCCGCGGCGGCACCGGCAGGGCACCTGCCCCCTCCGCCCCCGCCGGTCGAACACGTCTGGCACATCGCCGTCAGCGGCCAGACCAGCGGCCCGTTTTCCAAGGCCCGCCTTGGCCGCATGGCCGCCGAGGGGGAGCTGTCGCGCGAAACCTATGTCTGGACACCAGGACAGGACGGCTGGATGAAGGCCGAAGACGTCGCGGAGCTTGCACAGCTCTTCACCGTTCTGCCGCCGCCGCCGCCGGGCAGCTGAGCACATGCGCCGCGGCCTGGTCTCTGCCCTGCACTGGGGCGCGTTCTTTCTGGTGCTGACGATGGTCAAGGGCGGTGTGTCGCACCCGTGGGTTCTGGCGCTGTTTGTCGCACTCATCGCGGCATGGGGCGCGCTGACACTCCGGCGCGGGATGCAGGCGCGACCGGGCCCGAAACTCTCCGCCCCCCTGCGTCAGGCCTACCCGTGGATGCACCGCGCCCTGCATCTGCTGCTGATCCTGACCGCCATCGCCATCGCCGCGCGTCTGGCAGGGCGCAGCCTCCCGCTGCTGGATGCCTGGACGCTGCTGTTGGTGACACTGGCGGCAGGCACCTTTCACGGACTTTTCCATGTCTGGCGGCACATGGCGCTTTACGACAACGCGCTGCACCTGATCACGCCGCGCTGGATGCACAAATGGCTCTGAAACCATCCGCCCTGACGCGGCTGCGGGCGCGGCTGCCGCACCCGCGTACCCGGCTGAAATGGCTGCACGGCGTGATGATCCCGCTGTTTGCGTGGTTCGTGCTGGTGACCCCCGATATGGTGGTGCCGATGGGAAAAGGCTGGTTCGCGCTGCATTCAAATCTGGCGCTGGTGTTCGTGTCGCTGTGCCTGTTGTGGACGGCAGGTCTGATGCGGCGTGGGCTGGCCTCGCGGCCCGGACCCAAGCTGCAGGGCTGGGCCCGCAGGCTGCACCGGCCCTTGCACCTGACAATCATCTGGGGGCTGTTCGTGGTGGCCGTGGGCGGCTTTCTTCTGGGGCTCAGCTCGACCGTGATGTTGCGGGCGGGCACGTGGCTGCCCATCGCGCCACCGATGGGCTGGCGGGCGGCCAACGACCTGATCGGCACGCTGCACATCGCACAATTTTACCTGCTGGGCCTTGTGATCGTGGGGCATGCGGGGTTTCATATCTGGCGTCACGTCCGGCTGGGCGACAACGCGTTGCGCATCATGGCCCCCAAGGCGCTGCACCGCTTTTTGTGACCGACCCCTTGACCGCCGCGACCGCGGCAACACCCTTGAACCCCGACACCGGCCCATCGCCAAGGATCCGCTTTGCCCGCTTCTGCCCCCCCCACCACCATTCTGCAAGAACACCGGTTTCCCTGTGACACCTGCGGCTCTGACCTGCGCTATGATCCGCAAACGGGCCACCTGCAATGCGACCACTGCGGCAATACCCAAACCATCGCAAGCCCCTGGGCCGCCCCCCACCAGATCGCCGAAATCGACCTGCGCCGCGGGCTGGCCAAAGATCTCGCACTGGCCGAAATGGAAGAGACCCGCGTCAGCAAATGCCCCAACTGCGCGGCCGAGGTGGAATTCGACCCCGACAGCCAATCCACCGAATGCCCCTTTTGCGCCACGCCGGTCGTCATCGACAGCGGGGTGCACCGGCACATCAAGCCACGCGGCGTGATGCCCTTCGGCCTGCCCGAAGAAACCGCGCGCGCGGCCATGAACGACTGGCTGGGGGGCCTGTGGTTCGCGCCCAACGGTCTGCAACAATACGCCCGCAAAGGCCGCCGGATGGAAGGGATATACGTCCCCTACTGGACCTTCGATGCCCAGACCGATACCCGCTACCGCGGCGAACGCGGCACGGTCTACTACGAAACCCGCACCGTCATGCGCGATGGCAAACGCCAGCAGGTGCGCGTGCCCAAAGTGCGCTGGCGGGGCGTATCGGGACGCGTTTCGCGGTTCTTCGACGATGTGCTGGTGCTGGCCTCCCGCTCGCTGCCCAAACGCTACACCGATGCGCTGGGGCCGTGGGACATGGCCGATCTGTCGCCCTATGCGCCCGAATACCTCGCCGGATTTCGCGCCGAAGGCTACACCGTGGGGCTCGAAGAGGGCTTTGACGAGGCCAAGGTCCACATGGATGCGATGATCCGGCGTGACGTCACCTTTGACATCGGCGGCGACCGCCAGCGCATCCACGCGATGGATGTGGACATGTCCGCCATGACCTTCAAACACGTGCTGCTGCCGGTCTGGCTCGCGGCGTACAAGTACCGTGGCAA
Organism: Sulfitobacter sp. S190; assembly: GCF_025141935.1. Classification (NCBI taxonomy): domain Bacteria; kingdom Pseudomonadati; phylum Pseudomonadota; class Alphaproteobacteria; order Rhodobacterales; family Roseobacteraceae; genus Sulfitobacter; species Sulfitobacter sp. S190. Next base: position 2,552,734 of record NZ_CP081120.1, read on the forward strand.
AAGCTACCGCTTCGTGGTGAACGGCCAATCCGGGCGCGTGCAGGGCGAACGCCCGTTCTCGGCCATCAAGATAACGCTGGCGGTGATCGCCGGCCTGATCCTCGCCGCCATCGCCGGCTATATCTACGCAGTGAACCAATGACCCAGCTTGATACCTTGTACCAGATCATGACCGCCCGCCATTCGTGCCGCGCCTTCCGGCCCGATCCCGTCTCCCGGACGGTGCTCCAACAGATCGTGCAGACCGCACAGCGCGCCCCGTCGTGGTGCAACGCGCAGCCGTGGCGGTTGAGCCTGACCGAAGCGGAGGGCACCGAGCGGTTGCGCCGCAAACTCGCGGCCGCCGCCGCCGAAGGCACCCCGCCGACCCCCGATCTCGACTGGCCCACAGGCTACAGCGGCGCGTACGCCGAACGGCGGCGCACCTGCGGCTTTCAGCTCTACGAGGCGGTGGGCATTGACCGGTCGGACCGGGCCGGACGACAGGCCCAGATGCTGCGCAACTACGCGCTGTTCGATGCGCCCCACGTGGCCATCGTGCACAGCCCCGCCGAGCTTGGCCCCTACGGCGCGATGGATTGCGGCGGCTTTGTCACCGCCTTCACACTCGCGGCCACGGCGGCGGGTGTGGCGAGCATCCCGCAAGCCGCGATCGCCGCCTACGCGCCGCTCTTGCGTACCGAGCTGGGCATCGGCGACGACCGCCTGATCCTTTGCGCCATCTCGCTGGGCTACGCCGATACCGACCACCCCGCCAACGGCTTTCGGACCCACCGCGCCGATCCCGCCGATGTCGTCGATTGGGTCACCGCATGAGGGCGGTGATCCAACGCGCGGGCGCGGCAAGCGTCACGGTCGGGGGCCGCGTCATCGGTGAAATCGACGCCGGTCTGGTCATTCTCGTCTGCGCCATGCCCGGTGACGACACTGCCACCGCCGAGGCTTTGGCGCTCAAGATTTCCAAACTGCGGCTGTTCAAGGACGACGCGGGCAAGATGAACCTGAGCCTTGCACAAACCGGCGGCAGCGCGCTGGTGGTCAGCCAGTTCACCCTTGCCGCCGATACCTCCCGCGGCAACCGTCCGGGGTTTTCCGGTGCAGCCAAACCCGACGTGGCCAAGGCGCTTTACCTGCACTTTGCCGCCCACCTCGAAACACTGGGCGTGCCGGTGGCCACGGGCGAATTCGGCGCGGACATGTCGGTGGCACTGGTCAACGACGGGCCGGTGACCATCTGGCTCGACACTGACGCGCCCTAGGGTTCGCGGAACGCTTCCTTGGATTTGTAGAGCGGCTTCATCAGGTATTGCAGCACCGTCTTGGACCCGGTGTGCAGCTCGACCGAGGCCTGCATGCCGGGGCGAATTTCCAGCGACGCCTGCCGCGCGCTCAGATTGTCGGTATCCACCGCCAGCGTCACCTTGTAGTGCGGATCGCCATCGGGGTCACGGGCGCGGTCGTCCTTGAACGTATCGGCCGAAATCAGCTTCACCTCACCGCTCAGGCTGCCGAATATCGTGTAGTCATAGGCCGACAGCTTGACCGTCGCGGTCTGTCCGGGGCGCACACCGGCAATGTCCTCGGGCCGGATGCGCGCCTCGACAAACAGCTCTTCGTCGAGCGGGATGATCTGCAATATCTCCTCGCCGGGGCGCACGACGCCGCCAATGGTGGTCACACTCAGGTTGTTGACGATGCCGCGCATGGGGCTGCGCAGAACCGTGCGGTTCAACTGGTCGGTGCTGGCCTTGAGGTTCTGGCGCAGGGTCGCGAGTTCCTTGAGCACATCCGAATACTCCTGCGCGCGGTCCAGCTCGGTGCGGGTCACGACCTCGTCGTATTTTATCTTGGCATCGGCATAGGCCTTGCGCGCGCGCGTCGCCTCGATCAGCGAGACGATCTTGTTCTTGAGCAACCGCTCCAGAAGGTCGCGCTCGGTGGCGGCCTGCGCCAGCACCTGCCGCGCGCCCTCCACGCTCGACACGAAATCCGACTGGCGGGCCTGCAAGAGTGCGGCCTCCGATGCCACGATGTCGGGCGTCCGGCGCGCCCACTGGTCCGGCACGTCAAACGTGTGGTTGCCGTCGATCTCCGCCTCCAGCCGCAGCCGGCGGATTTCAAAGGCGCTGATCTGGTCCTGCAAGTCATCGACCGACGACTGGAACTGCGTCCCGTGCAGCCGCGCCAGCACCGCACCGCTTTCGACAACATCGCCCTCGCCCACGGCCAGCTCCGCCAGAATACCCCCTTCGAGGTTCTGGATGATCTGCGGGCGCGAACTGGATATCATCGACCCTTCGGCCCGCACGATCTCGTCGACCCAAGCAAAAGCCGCCCACAGCACGAAAACCAGAACCGCCGCTCCGGACAGCCAGACCACCATCGACGGGCCGCGCATCTGGCGCGCCAGATGGGCATCCATGTCGGTTTCTTGCGGCGTGGCCGTCATGCGGCGCCCTCCTTGATGGTGTTGAGATGGGCCAGCACCTGATCCTTCGGCCCGTCCACGCTCAGCCGTCCGTTGGCCAGCACCAGCGTGCGGTCCGTCAGGCCGAGGATTGGCGCGCGGTGGGTGGCAATCACCGCCGTGCGGCCCGCCATCCAGGTCTCCAACCTGCCGACAAGCGCGCGCTCCAGCGTCTGGTCCAGCGCGGCCGTCGGTTCATCCAGCAAACAGATCTTGGGGTCCTGCAGCCACAACCGCGCCCAGCCGATGGACTGGCGCTGCCCGATCGACAACCCCTGCCCCGCGTCCAGTATCTCCAGATCGAGCCCTCGCGGGTGGTTCCTGACAAAATCGCCAAGCCCCGCGAAATCAAGCGCCGCCATCAACCGGTCGTCGTCGCGCTCCAGCATCGTGAGGTTGAGATTGTCGCGCAGCGTACCGGCAAAAAGCCGCACGTCCTGACCCAGATACCCGATCAACCGGCGCAGATCGCGCGGCTCGATCTGACCCATCTCGGTGCCGTCGATCAACACCCGTCCGGTCGTGGGCGCATAAAGGCCCGACATCAGCTTCAAAAGCGACGACTTGCCCGACCCGTTGGCCCCCAGAACCGCGATCCGCTGGCCGGGTAACACGTTGATCCCCGGCAGATCGAGCGTCGGTGCCCCCTCTTCGATATAGCGGAACGTGACATCGCGCAGCTCGAACCGGCCGCTCAACTGGTCACGCCGCAAATAACTGCGCTCGGGGTCGGCATCCTGCGCCGCACCGGCCACATGCTCCAACCCGTCCAGCGCGGATTTCACGTTGCCCCAGCGCGCCATCGTGCCGGCCAGCTGTGTCAGCGGAGCCAGCGTGCGGCTGGTCAAAATCCCCGTCGCGATGATGGAGCCGACGGTAAACTGCCCCGCAAACACCAGATAAGTTCCCATGATCACGGCCGCGACATAGGTCGCCTGCTGCACGCCCTGGCTCCAGAACGTCAGGGCCGAGGCCAGCTTGCGCTGCTGGGAAGACTTGACCGCCGACAGGGTCGTCAGCTCGTGCCAAAGCCGCGCCACACGGTCCTCGCCGCGCTGGGTCTTGATCGTGTCCAGCTCGAAGATCGCCTCGTGCAGCAGGCGCGAGGATTTGGCATTGGCGCCCTGCGTTTCCTGCGTCAGGCGGATCATCCGGCGCTGCATGAAGAACCCCGGCACCACCATCAGCACCCCGCCCAGCACCAGCACCCACACCACATTGCCTGCAATCGACGCCACCAGCGCCAGAAAGACAAAGATGAACGGAATATCTGCCAGCGTACCGATGGTCGAGGCGGTGAAAAATTCGCGCACACTGGAGAATTCGCGCATCGACGAAAAAAGATCCGACGGCGACTGCGTCCGCCGGTCGCTGCGCATGCCCAGAATGCGCCGCATCAGGATCTCGAGCACCGACAGTTCGATCTGGCGGCCCGCGCCATCCATCAGCTGCGCGCGCGCCACCTTGATGAACGCCTCCATCAGCAGCGCCAGACCGGCCCCCGCCGCCAGCACCCAAAGCGTCGCTTCGGACTGGTGCGGGATCACCCGGTCATAAACCTGTAGCGAAAACAGCGCGACCGCCACGGCCAGCAGGTTCGCCACGAAAGACCCCAGCGCCACTTCGGCCAGCTGGCGACGGAAGCGACCGAATTGACCCCAGAACCAGTGCTGCGGTTTTTGCGCGGTCTTGTGCAGGGCCGCAACCGTGTCGATGGGCATCTCGGCCCGCACGGCCAGCCCGCCAAAGAACGGCGCAAAATCGGCCAGCGGCACCAGCGCGCGGTTGTCGGGACAGGTGGTGTCATAGACCACCAGGTCGTCGCGGTTGCGCCCTATGACCAACAGCAACTGCCCCGACGACATATACAAAAGCGCCGGCAGCGCCTGATGGGCCAGATCGGTATCGGCCTGCAAGGTGACCACCAGACCCGCCTGCCGCAACAGCGTGGCAATGACCTGCGCCTCTTGCGCCTTGTCGCCCTGCGCGGGCAGACGCTGCTGCATGGTTTCGGCCACGTCGGTCTGCGCAATGCCCATGCCGAGCAGGCTGGCATAGGTCGCCACCAGACCCGCGCGCGCGCCAACCCGTGCGGCGTGGTCGTCCACCGCTACGGGCGTCTGCGGCGCGACCGCCGCCTCGATCCTGGCGCGGTTGCCGTTGACGATGGTCAGGGTGAAAGGCTTGGCTGCGGCACTCACGATCAGATCTTGCTCCCGTCCGCCAGAACGCCGAGGATTTCGGCCATCTGAGTGCGCAGGCGGACCGCTTCGAATGTCAGGCGCACTTCGTCCTCCTGCTGGCGGGCAAACGTCTCATAGACCCCCACCACATCCATCACCTGCCGCTGTCCGGCGTCATATTGCTGCTGGAACAGATCGAGGTTCCGTTTCGCCTGCGCCGTCAGCTGCGCGGCCTCGTCGGCCTGCCGCTGTGTCGCGGCGATCTGCCCGTCGAGCCTGCGCAGCGTGCGGTTGGCATCCTCGTCGGCCTGCGCGACCTTGCGGCCCGCCGCCTCTGCCGTGGCCTCGATCGCGCGCAGCCGGTCCGCCGTGCCCAGCCCCAACAGGCTGTCCGACTTGACCTGCACGCCAAAATTGCTGTCATCCCCGACGATGCCCCCCGCCGACAGACCCGGCAGCTGGCCGGCACGCTCGACTTTCGCCGCGGCAATGGCCCGTGTCTTTTCCGCCTCGGCCCGCGTCACGCTCAGCGGTTGGGCCAGATCGGCGCGCACCGGCACCGGCCCCAGCGGGCCAAACTGCGTCACGTCGCCCACCGCCATCGCGCCCAGTTCGGCCAGCGCGGTCTGCGCGGCCTCTGCGCTGGCGGTCTCGCGGGACCGGATCTCGGCCAGTTTTTGTCGCAGGATGTGCAAGTCGGACATGTCCGATACTCCGCCCTGCACCCGCTGGGTCATGATCCACTCGAAATGCTGCATATCCTTGAAGGTCTGGCGGGCCAGCGCATGGCGCGCCCGCGCCTCGGCGGCATCGGTATACAGATCCAGCCCCTGCCGGACCCGCGCATTGGTGTCTGCCGCCAGTGCCACGGCGGCCACCTCGACATCCGCCACCGCAAAGGCGCGCTCGCCCTTCTTGCGGCCGTTGTCATAGATCACCTGCTCGACCACGATGTTGGTTACCACGGTTCTGAGCGAGGTCAGGCTGACCTGCGGGCCGATCTGCGGCAGCCAGTTCTTCGACGCGGCCTGCGCCCGCAACTGCGCCGCGCGCAAATCGCTTTCCGCCGCGCGGGCGTTGGCCGCCAGAACGGCCGTGGCCACACGGTCCGACGCGCTGCCTTCGGGCAGCACCGACCGGCGCGCCTGTAAATTCTGGATGATCACGCTTTGCGCATTGAGCTTTTCGGCATGGGTCGGCTTGGGCGCATCAAGCGTGTCGGCCGGGCGCATGCGGGCCACGAAATCCTGCGCGCCGCCCCCCGCATCCGATAGACACCCTGCAAGGCCCAGCGCCGCGGCGCACAGCCCTGCTGTCCTTGTTACACACTGCCCCATATCCTGCCCTTAACGTGCCGGTATTTCATTTGCCTGCCTGTGGTGCGGCGATGATTGAGCCCCGCCGCATCCACCTGTCCTGCCCCCGCCGACGCGGGGGACCGGCCCCTAGATGATGACCGGAATTTCGCTGTCGATGATCAATGTACCTTCGGCGCCCACGGCATAGACATTGTAGGTCTGGCCACCCACATCCTGCGTGCCCTGCAGCGTGCCGTTCTCGATGGTCACCTGATCTTCGGAAGAGCCGTGAATGGTCAGCGTGTTGCTCTGCGTCGACAGCGCCAGCAGGCTGGCTTCGTCGATCACGACACTGGCCGCTTCGGCGAAATCGAGATCGAGGTTCTCGATCTGGTACTCGCCCAGCGCCAAACTGCTCAGATCCACCGCACTGGTGGCGCTTTCATCGTCGAGCACCAGATAGGTGCCGCTGGTGTTGCCCGCAGCATCGGTGGCATTCACGATCAGCTGCGATCCGTTCGGCACATTGTCGTCAAAGGCGAAATCGGTCTCGCCGCGCAGGGTGTTGAACCCCGACATGCCGTCGACATCGCTGATCGATCCGTTTTCGGCCACCTGCACGATGGACACATCATCGGTGCTGTCCATCTCGGCCTCGATCGAAATGCCGCGGATGCCGTCGCCGCCGCGCGTGAAGGACGCGATCACCGGCCCGTCCGGCGCATCGGTATCGATGGCCAGTGTGTCGGAAATGGTGGCCACGTTGCCCACCGCATCCGTCGCCGTCACGGTAATCTCGGCCGCGTATTCGCCCGCGCGCACGGCGCTCGCCGGAATGGCCAGCGACCAGTTGCCAGCCGCATCGACCTGCGCCGCATAACTCGTGCCGTCAAAGGTCACCTCGACGGTCGATCCCGCTTCGACCGCGCCGCCCAGATCAATGCCGGTGGCAGCCTCGGCCGCGTTCAGCGTGTTGTCCGCGCCCGCGCTGTTGCTGGTCAGGGCCAGCGGATCAACCTGCGTATCGACGGCAACGGTATCGGTGATCGTGGCGACATTGCCCGCCGCATCGGTGGCGGTCACGCTGATATCGGCGTCATAGGTGCCTGCCGCCAGCGCAGAGCTGTCGAAGGTGGCGGTCCAGTTGCCCGCGGCGTCCACAGGCGCGTTCACCGTCTGGTTGCCCAGCGTGACCGAAACCGAAACGGAGCCCACTTCGGAGGTGCCGCTGACCGCAAAGCCCGCCGCACTTTCGGCGGCGTTGACGATACCGTCCGCCGTCACCGCATCGGCGGCCACCGACAGGTTGTCGACACGGGTGTCGACCTGCACGCTGTCGCTCGCCGACCGGCTGTTGCCATAGGCATCCGTGGTCGTTGCCGTGATATCGGCGGTGTATACGCCCGCGGCCACATCAGAGGCGGCAAAATACGCTTCCCAGTTGCCCGATCCGTCGGCAACCACGGAATGCGTCACACCCGCCATCGTAACGTCGACAACAGCGCCCGCATCCGCGGTGCCCGTCAGAACCACACCATCGCTGGCTTCGGCTTCGTTGACGACATCGTCGCCCTCGACCGGCGCGCTGTCGATCGTCAGAACGCCGGCTTCGGTATCCACCGTAACTGTCGTGCTGGCCGTGTCGGAGTTGCCCGCCGCATCCGTGGCGGTGGCGGTCATGGTGGTGGTGTAGGTGCCGCCCGCTACGCTTCCGGCGGCAAATGTGGCGGTCCAGCTGCCGTCGGCGGCCACAACCGCGCTCTGGCTGACGCCGCCCAGTTCGACAACCACGGTCGACCCCGCTTCGGTCTGGCCCGAAACGACGAGCGGCTGACCCGCCTCTTCTGCATTGATGACGCCATCGCTGCCGCCGTGGGTCGACGTGATCGCATGGGCATTGACCAATGTGTCGACCTCGAAACTGCCCGAGGTGGACGCGGTGTTGCCCGCGGTATCGGTGGCCACGACGCTGACGCTGCCGTCATATTCGCCCGTGGCAATCTCGCTGGAGGAGAATTCCGCGCTCCACGTGCCCGAACCGGTCGCGGTGACAATGTGGGTCACGCTGCCCACGGTCACCTCGACGGTCGATCCCGCCTGCGCGGTGCCGGTAAAGCTGACGCCGCCCGACCGCTCGACACCGTTGATGACACCGTCGCCGCCCACGCTGGCGGTATCGACGGTCACGGATGTCACCGTGTCGACCACAAGCGTTTCGGTCGCGGTCGAACTGTTGCCAAAGCTGTCGGTGCTGACCAGCGTCACGTCGGTGCTGTATTCACCGCCCTGCAAGACACCGGCCTCCCAGACCACGTTCCACGTGCCGTCCGCGCCCACGACCGTGCTGCGGGTCTCGCCCGCGATCGTGACGTCCAGCTGTGCGCCCGCTTCGCCGGTGCCCGAAATGCTGACACCGCTGCCAAAGCTGTCTTCGTTGAAGAAATCTCCTGTGGATTCAGTGCCTTGCGTGACCGTAACGGTCGGCGCCGTGGTGTCGATCACGAATGCGGGTCCGTCCAGCACCGTGTCGTTGCCATCGGGGTCCGTGACAGTCACGACCGCCTCGTAATTCCCGTCGACGGGAAAGTTGTCGCCCTCGAATGTGCCGGTGAACCTGCCGTCTTCGTCGATCACGGTCGACACGACCTTGTCGCCCACCGTGATATCGACGGTCCAGCCCGGCTCGCCGCCGCCCGAAATCGTCAATGTCGGCTCGCCGATGCCGTTGATGTCTGCAGAGCTGTCGGCGTCGTCGACAAACGGCGCGTTCGTGGCGTCGCCGTCACTGCCGCTGCCGCCCGCGATCCCGCCGACAATCGCCGCACCGCCCAGACCGGCCGCCACTGCCGCGCCGCCGCCCAGAAGGCTGCCGCCCCCCAGAAGAGCCGCACCCAGCATCGACACCTCGTCACCGTCCTGTGCCAGTTCGACACCGGCAACTTCGGTATTGCCCAGAAAGATCAGATCGTCGGACGGGCTCCACTTGCCCCATTCCTCGGTCGGGCCGTACTGCGCATAAAGGTTGCCTTCGCCGGCTTCGACAAAGCTCACTTCGTTGAGATAGCCATCGGCCGATACGAACAGGCGGTTCGCCTCGCCCGTCTCGTTGAAGAAGTTGTCGATGGTGATCACGCGGCCATCGGCCATGGTGATGATCAACTGATCCCCGTTGCGGATCTGGCTGGCAAAATCGGATTGCCGTGCGTTGATGGAAATTTCCTGACCCGCGCCTGCCACGATCGTCTGGTTCTGCGTTTCCGCCGCGATCTCGCCACGTTGCAAACCGCCCGCTTGATCGCGGACGACGAAATTAATCGCCTTCATTGTACTACCACTCTACCTCGAAGTGCCCGTCTTGCGCGGGTCACCGCTTCTTTGATTTGTTTTACTGCTTTCCGGACCGTTCGAGCGTTCCGTGAATTCACCGTTATTGCGCTTTACATAGGCAGCAAACTGCCGAACGGTCTAGTATTTTATTACACAATATTTCCCCTCGACCGGCACAGTGTTGGCGAATGGCAACAAATCCACCCTCGCGTTGGCCGGCCCTCTCCCCCAGATTGCGGAAACCGGATTTTCGCGCCTTTCCAGCGCGGTAACGGCGGTGCGCGTCTGTTTTCATTGACACACGCCGCCGCCACCCATCACGATGCGCGCAATGTGCATAAAGACGGTGCTGCCATGAATACCCTGCCCGACGTGATCGAATACCCCGACGAGGCCATCGTGCTGGCCTGCGGGACGCGGCTCTCGGCGCGCGTCTGGCGCCCCGCGGGCAGCGATAACACCCCCGTGCCCGCGATCCTCGAATATCTGCCCTACCGCAAGCGCGACGGCACCTGCGCGCGCGATGCGCTGACCCACCCCTATTTTGCCGCGCGCGGCTATGCCTGCCTGCGGGTGGACATCCGCGGCAACGGCGACAGCCACGGCATCATGACGGATGAATACACCGAACAGGAACTGTCGGACGCCGAAGAGGTGATCGCATGGATCGCGGCGCAGCCGTGGTGCAGCGGCAAGGTGGGGATGATGGGGATCAGCTGGGGCGGTTTCAACAGCCTACAGGTCGCCGCCCGCGCGCCCGAGCCGCTGGCCGCGATCATCACGCTGTGCTCGACCGTCGACCGTTTCGCCGACGACATCCACTACAAGGGCGGCTGCCTGCTGAACGAAAACCTCGGCTGGGGCGCGACCATGTGGAGCTATTCCAGCCGCGCGCCCGATCCCGCCCTGCGCCCCGACTGGCGCGAAATGTGGCTGCAACGGCTGGAGGCGGAACCCTTCCTGCCCTCGGTCTGGCTGCGCCATCAACGGCGCGATGCCTACTGGCAGCACGGTTCGGTCTGCGAGGACATCAGCGCCATCAAGGCCAAGGTGCTGGCCATCGGGGGCTGGGGCGACGCCTACAAGAACGCGGTGCCGCACCTGGTCGAGGCTCTGCCGGGGGCCAAGGGCATCGTCGGCCCGTGGGTGCATAAATATCCCCATTTCGCCGTGCCCGAACCGCGCATCGGGTTCCTGCAAGAGGCCCTGCGCTGGTGGGACCGCTGGCTGCGCGACATCGACACCGGCGTGGAGGACGACCCCGATTACCGCGCCTACCTGATGGACGGAGTGCGGCCCGCGACATGGTACACCACACGACCGGGGCGCTGGATCGCCGAAGACAGCGGCGCGACCAGCCACCTGCCGCGCAGAACGCTGCACCTGACGGACACGGGCCTGCACGACAGCGCCGCACCGCTCACGCGCACCGTGGCCTCCCCCGCCCACTGCGGCGCACAGTCGGGCGAATACTGCGCCATCTGGCTCGGCCCCGAAATGCCCGGCGACCAACGTCCCGACGATGCCCTCTCGGCCTGTTTCGACAGCGCCCCGCACGACAGCGACCTCGATATCGTCGGCGCGCCGCAGGTGACGCTGACGCTGGCCGCGTCGCACGCTCAGGCACAGGTGGCGGTGCGGCTCAACCACGTGCATCCCGACGGGGCCAGCACCCGCATCACCTACGGCGTGCTCAACCTCAGCCACCGCGACGATCCGGTGACACCCGCGCCGATGACGCCGGGGGCCGCCACGACCCTGACAATCCCGCTCGATCATATCGCCTACCGGCTGCCCGCGGGGCACCGGCTGCGGGTGGCCGTCTCCACCGCCTACTGGCCGCTGATCTGGCCCGCGCCGCAGGCGACCGAACTGACGCTCACCGCCGGACACCTCGATCTTCCCTTGCGCGCGCCCGCCACCTCGGACGAGGCGCATTTTCCGCCGCCCGAAGCCGCCGATCCGTGGCAAACCGAAGAAATCCGCCCCCCCGCCCATGTGCGGCGACAGGAAACCGACATGACCACCGGCGTTGTATCTTTGGTGATCGAGGACGATTTCGGCAAACTGCGCGACGGCGACCACGGGCTGATCACCGGCAGCGTGGCGCGTGAGCGCTGGGACATCCACCCCGACGATCCGCTCTCGGCCCGCGGCCAGTGCCACTGGAGCGACGAGCTGCAGCGCGGGTCCACATCCCTGCGCACCGAAACCCGCTGCGAGATGTGGTCGGACGCCACGCATTTCCACATGACCGCACGGCTGGAGGCATGGGAAAATGGCGCGCTGATCTACGAACGCGACGTCGAAGACCGCGTGCCGCGCGATCACATGTGACCCGCGCGCACCCCCCCGCCACGGGAAAAAAAGGGTTATTCACCTTGCCGATAGGCCGCAAATGCGCAACCCTCCGGCATCATCGAAGAAACGCGCCCGCCAACGAGGTGCGATTCCAACACGGGAGACACACTATGAAAGATCAACTGCAATCCATGACGGCCAAGGTGGCCGCCGGTGCCATGACGCGCCGTGATTTCATCGCACGTGCCGCGGCCCTCGGCGTGACCGCCGCCGTCGCCAACTCCATGCTCGCGCAGGCCGCGCAGGCCGATGGCCACGCAAAACCCGTCGCGGGCGGCACGTTCCGCATGGGCGCGCAGGGCGGCGAAAGCACCAACACGCAAGATCCCGCAAGCTGGGCCTCGGACGTGCCGATCCTGATTGGCCGCCTCTGGGGCGAGACCCTCGTGCGCGTCGAACCGACGGGCGAGCTCTCCGGTCTGGTCGCCGAAAGCTGGGAAGGCTCGGCCGACGCCAAGACGTGGACCTTCACGGTGCGCAACGGGATCACCTTCTCCGATGGCAGCGAAGTGACCGGCGACGACGTGCTGAAAACGATGGAGCGTCACTCCAACGAAGAATCCAAATCCGGTGCTCTGGGCATCATGAATGGCATCGAGAGCATGTCCGCAGATGGTCGGACATTTACCGTCAACCTTGGGACCGGCAACGCCGACCTGCCCTATCTGATGGCTGACTATCACCTGATGATCCAGCCGGGCGGCGGTTTCGACAATCCCACGGCGGCCATCGGCACCGGTGCCTACACGCTTGAGTCCGATGAACCGGGCGTGCGTGCGGTCGCGAAGCGCCGCGAAGGGTACTGGGGCGGCGATCAGACTGAAACCGCCCATTACGATACCGTCGAGGTACTCACGCTGAACGATGCAACCGCGCGCACTGCGGCCCTGCAATCGGGTCAGGTCGACGCCATCAACCGCGTGGAGCCCAAGATCGCCAAGCTTCTGGACCGGGCACCTACTGTCAATGTCGTGAACGTATCGGGTCGGGGCCACTACGTCTTCATTATGCACATCGATTCGGCGCCATTCGACAACAACGAGCTTCGCCTCGCGCTCAAGCACGCGATCAACCGGCAGGAAATGGTCGACAAGATCCTGCAGGGCTACGGCGGCGTCGGCAACGACATGCCCATCAATGCGGCCTATCCCCTGTTCGATGAGACGATCCCCCAGCGTGAGTTCGATCTGGAAAAAGCCAGCATTCACTACAAGAAATCCGGCCACGATGGCTCGCCCATCATCCTGCGCACCGCCGATGGCGCCTTCCCGGGTGCGGTCGATGCCGCCGCCCTCTTCCAGCAGTCAGCGCAGGCCGCAGGCATCCCGCTGGAAATCAAGCGTGAGCCAAACGACGGGTACTGGTCGGAAGTCTGGAACGTGCAGCCTTTCTGCGCCTCCTACTGGGGTGGCCGCCCCGTGCAGGACCAGATGTACACCACCGCCTATCTGTCCACCGCGGACTGGAACGACACCCGCTGGAAGCGCGATGAATTCGACGCGATGCTGCTGGAAGCCCGTGCCGAGCTCGACATCGAGAAGCGCAAGGAGATCTACTCCAAAATGGGTCGCATGCTGAACGAAGAAGGCGGTCTGATCCTGCCGATGTTCAACGATTTCATCGACGGTGTATCTGCCGAAGTGCAGGGCTACGAAGGCGATCCGAACGGCGACCTGATGAACTACTACGCTTTCAAAGAGACCTGGAAAGCGTAACCGGATCATGGGTCCCATACTCTCACTGGTTGCCCAGCGCCTCGCGCTGGGCATCCTGCTCCTCTTTGCCGCCTCGATCCTCATCTTTGCCGGGACCACCATGCTGCCCGGCGACGTGGCGCAACAAATCCTCGGTCAGGGGGCCACACCGCAGGCGCTCGAAAACCTGCGCGCCGCACTGGGCCTGAACGACCCGCCGGTCACCCGCTACTTCAACTGGCTGGGCGGCGTGCTGCAGGGCGATCTGGGCACCGCACTGACCAATGGCCGCGACATCGCCGAAAGCATCGGCGGGCGGCTCAAGAATACCATGTTCCTCGCCTTCTGGGCCGCCGCCGTTTCGGTGCCGCTGGCCATCTTTCTGGGCCTTCTTGCCGTACGCTACAAAGACCGCTGGCCGGACAAGCTGATCTCCGGGGTCACGCTGACCACCATCTCGATCCCCGAATTCATGATCGGCTACATCCTGATCTACTGGCTGGCGATCAAGCTGCGCTGGTTCCCTTCCGTGGCGCTGATGAACGATTCCATGAGCCTTGGCGAAAAGCTCAACGCCATCGCCATTCCGGTTATGGTGCTGACGCTGGTGGTGCTGGCCCACATGATGCGCATGACCCGCGCGGCCATCCTCAACGTGATGCAATCGGCCTATATCGAAACCGCCGAGCTCAAGGGGCTGCGGCTGCTCACGGTGATCCGCAAACACGCCTTTCCCAACGCGGTCGCGCCCATCGTCAACGTGGTGATGATCAACATGGCCTATCTCGTCGTGGGGGTCGTGGTGATCGAAGTGGTCTTTGCCTATCCCGGCATGGGGCAATACCTCGTGGACCACGTCAGCAAACGCGATGTGCCGGTGGTGCAGGCCTGCGGGCTGATCTTTGCCGCCGTCTATATCGGGCTTAACCTGGTGGCCGACATCGTGTCGATCGTGACCAACCCGCGGCTGAGGCACCCCAAATGAAAAATCCCCGAATTTTTCATTTCGTGCGACCACGCGTCTTTGCATCGCAAAGGTGCCGGGAGGCACTCGGTAGCTATTCCGGGAACCATAGGACCCGTACCCCATGATCCGCATTCCACCCGCCGCCCTGATCGGGCTGTTCTTCACCGCCGTGTTCTTCTTCTGCGCCATCTTCGCGCCCTTCATCGCCCCCTACGGCATGGCCGAGGTCGTGGGCGACGTGTGGGAGCCGCCCTCGGACCGGTTCCGCCTCGGCACCGACAGCATCGGGCGCGACCTGCTCAGCCGGATGATCTGGGGCGGGCGCACCACCATCTTCATTGCCACCGCCGCCACCGTGCTGAGCTTCGTGACCGGATCGGTGCTGGGCTTCTTCGCCGCCGTGTCGGGCGGCTGGATCGACCAGCTGCTCAGCCGCTTTGTCGATCTCATCATGTCGATCCCCTCGCTGATCTTCGCGCTGGTGGTGCTGTCGGTGATGCCGACCACCATCGTGACGCTGATCGTGCTGATGGGGCTGCTGGACAGCACGCGGGTCTACCGGCTGGCCCGGGCTGTGGCGGTGGACATCACGGTGATGGACTACGTCGAGGCCGCGCGCCTGCGGGGCGAAAAGATCTGGTGGATCATCTTCCGCGAAACCCTGCCCAATGCGCTGTCGCCGCTGGTGGCCGAAATGGGGCTGCGGTTCATCTTCATGGTGCTTTTCGTGTCGACACTGTCGTTTCTGGGGCTGGGCGTGCAACCGCCGCAGGCCGACTGGGGCGGCATCGTGAAAGAAAACAAGGAAGGCATCAACTACGGCATTTCCGCCGCCCTCTATCCGGCGGTGGCCATCGCGGTGCTGTGCATTTCGATCAATCTGGTGGCCGACTGGATCCTCAGCCGCACCACCTCGCTGAAAGGGGGCCGGGGATGAACGACACACCCCTTCTGCAGGTACGCGGGCTCAAGATCGGGGCCACCATCTACCCCCCCGGCGAACGGGCGCGCGACATCGAAATCGTGCACGGGGTCGATTTCGACCTCGAGGCGGGCAAGGTGCTCGGGCTCATCGGCGAATCCGGTGCGGGCAAATCCACCATCGGTCTGGCGGCCATGGCCTACGGGCGCGGCGGGGTCGAACTCACCGGCGGCGAGGTCATCGTCAACGGCCGCGATATCCTGCAATCGCGGCCGGGCGACGTGCGAAGCCTGCGCGGGGCCGAAGTCACCTACGTCAGCCAATCGGCGGCGGCCTCGTTCAACCCGGCAAAACGGATCATGGAACAGGTCACCGAAGCCGCGATCAGCCAGGGCAAATTCAGCCGCAAACAGGCCGAGGACCGCGCGGTCGCGCTCTTCGACAAACTCGGCCTGCCCGATCCGCAAAACATCGGCAACCGCTACCCCCATCAGGTCTCGGGCGGCCAGCTCCAGCGCTGCATGACGGCGCTGGCCCTGTGCCCGCAACCCGATCTGGTGGTCTTTGACGAACCCACAACGGCGCTCGACGTGACCACGCAGATCGACGTGCTGGCCGCGATCAAGGAAGCGATCCGCGACACCGGCGTGGCCGCCCTCTACATCACCCACGATCTGGCCGTCGTGGCACAGGTCAGCGACCACATCATGGTGCTGCAACAGGGCGCGATGGTCGAATACGGCACCACCGAGCAGATCATCAACGCCCCGCGCGAAGACTATACCAAGGCGCTCGTCTCCGTGCGCTCCATTGAACACGCCGAAAAACAGCCCACCGACAGCCCCGTTTTGCGGGTCAGCGGCGTGACCGCGCGCTACAAGGGTACGAATTTCGACGTGCTCAAGGATATCAACGTCGATCTGCACCCCGGCCAGACACTCGCCGTGGTGGGCGAAAGTGGCTCTGGCAAATCGACGCTGGCGCGGGTCATCACCGGCCTGCTGCCGCCCTCGGCGGGCACCATCACCTTTGACGGCCGTCCCCTGACCCCCGATCTGGCCACCCGCCCGCGCGAGGATCTGCGCGAGTTGCAGATGATCTACCAGATGGCCGATACCGCGATGAACCCGCGCCAGACCGTGGGCACGATCATCGGCCGGCCGCTCGAATTCTACTTCGGGCTCAAGGGCAAGGCAAAACGCGACCGCATCCAGGAACTGCTCGACGAAATCGAACTGGGCGACGGCTTCATCGACCGCTACCCCGCCGAGCTGTCGGGCGGCCAGAAACAGCGCGTCTGCATCGCCCGCGCGCTGGCGGCCAAACCCAAACTCATCATCTGCGACGAAGTCACCTCCGCGCTCGACCCGCTGGTCGCCGACGGCATCCTCAAACTGCTCTTGAACCTCCAAAAGATCGAGGACGTCGCCTATCTCTTCATCACCCACGATCTGGCCACGGTCAAAGCCATCGCCGACAGCATCGCGGTGATGTATCAGGGCGAGGTCGTGCGCTACGGGCCGAAATCACAGGTCCTGTCGCCCCCCTTCGACGCCTACACCGACCTGCTGCTCAGCTCGGTGCCGGAAATGAAGATCGGCTGGCTCGAGGAAACGATCGAAAACCGCCGCATGGAAAGCGCTGGCAACTGAGGAACACACGCAACGCATTCTGCCCGCCCGCATTCACGCGGCACGCTCGACGCGGGGCACACCGGGCGGCTTCATCTTGCCTTTAAACTCACCTGCGCACGGTCTGTTTACCCCGCCCGGCCCGTGATTTCCGTGCACGTTTGGTGCACAGGCTGTGTACAAACTGTGCCAGCTGTTTCACCCTTCAAAATATACGTAAACCGCCGCTGCGAATCGCCGGGGCGGTGCACAGCCTTCCTGCGTTGCCCCGCCCCACCCGACGCAACACCCCGAACCCGGAGACCCGCACCGTGAAACCCAAACTCCTGCTCATCATTCTCGACGGCGTCCCATGGCGCAACTGGCGGCGCTTGTTCGGCAATCTCGAAGGCTGGGTCGACAGCGGCGATGCCCGCGTCTGGAAAATCCGCTCGGTGCTGCCGTCGATCTCCGCGTCCTGCTATGCCTCCATCCACACAGGCGTCGCACCGGCCGTGCACGGCTGCACCGGCAACGGCAATGTTTTCCGCCTGTCACAGCCCGATGTGTTCTCGCAGGTGGCCGCCTCCGGTGGGGTCACGGGGGCGGTGGCGCACAGCTTCTGGTCCGAGTTTTTCAACCGCGCACCCTTCGATTTCGTGCGTGACATCGAATACGACGAACCCGACAGCACCACCATCCACCACGGCCGTTTCCACACGATGACGGGCTACGGGCTGATCAACCAGATGACCCCGTCCGACGTGGACCTGTTCGCCACGCTGACCAACCTGTGCGGACGATTTGGGTTGAATTACGGGATGTTACATACCTGCACGCTGGACAGCATGGGACACAGGTTCTTCCATGACAGCCAGGAAATGGACCACGCCTGCGCGGTGATGGACGAAATGCTTGCCCCCTTCATCCCGAAGTGGCGGGCGATGGGGTACGAGGTGATCGTCACCGCCGATCACGGGCAGGACGCGCGCGGCCACCACGGCGGGCGCGATCCGCTGCAACAGGACGCGGCGCTCTACTACTTCGGGGACGCGCAGGGGCCCGCGTCCGATACCCTGCTCGACCAGCTCCAGCTTGCGCCGACCATCCTGTCGCTGCTGGGCGCCGACATACCGGATACGATGGCCGCAGACCCCTTCTTGCGGTGACGCTCAAAAGGGCCAGTCGCCCTGTCCCAGATCGGTGATGGCCGCGATGACGCGGCCGAAAAGCTTCGCCGCCCGCGCGCTCGAATGGCGCGCGCGCAGGCACCCGTGCACCAGCCCGTCCTCGTTGAACCACACGGCCTTGCCGCCCGCCGCCAGCACCCTGTCGCGATAGGTTTCCCCGTCGCTGGCCAGCGGATCGCAGGCAGCGGTGATCAACACGCTGGGGGGCATGTTTCCGAAATTCAGATCAGACAGCGGCGCGTAGCGCGGATCGAGTTCCACCTCATGCGCACCGCCCGCCCGGATGCGATCGTATTTGACGATATCGGCCAGCGTCAATTCGGGCGCATGCGCGTGGGTGACATAGCTGCCGGTCGTCCTGTCGCCGCCCAGACCGGGATAGATCAGCACCTGCCCCGTAATCCGGTTGTCGACGCGGCTCGCTCCGGTCACCGCCGCGCCGAGGGTGCCACCGGCGCTGTCACCTGCAATGATAATCGGGCCCGACGTCTCGCGCCGCAGAGCATCGTAGGCCGCATACGCATCGTTGTAGCAGGCCGGAAAGGGGTTTTCGGGGGCAAGGGCGTAGTCGACCGACAGCACAGTGTAGCCGCTGCGCGCACAGATTTCCGCACAGATGTCATCATGGCTGTGAAGCCCGCCCACGACGAACCCGCCGCCGTGGAAATACAGGACGACGGCATCGGAGCCGCCGCAGCTGTATCTGCGGCAGGGCACACCGCCATAGATCGTATCGTGTGATCTGACACCGTCGGGATAGGGCGCATGGAACGCCTCGCACATGGTGTCGTAGAGCGCGCGCTGAACCTTGATGTCGAAATCGACAGCGCCCTCTGGGTACAGGGACGCGGAGAGGTCCAGATAGGCCTTAATCTCCGCGTCCAGCAGCGTCGTGTAATCCGGCTTAGAAATCAGGCAGCTTCCCACTGGTTCACAAAATCACCCAGCACCTTGCCGACGTCTTTCTCGTCGGTGCCGTTCATCGCGACACAGGCCACGAGCCCGCGCTTTTTATCATCGATAACGTGGTCAACACGCGCATCCAGCCCCGCTTTTTCCAGCGCGCCGTCGTAGATGCGTGTGATCGCGTGGCGGCGCAGATCGGGCTTGAAGATCTTGCCCACAGCCGTTTTGGGCAGCTCGTCCATGATGGTCATATGCTTGGGGTGCGCCGCGCGTTCGTGCACGTGCTCCTTGCAATAGCCCATCAGCTCCTCGGTCGTGACGCTCGCGCCTTCGACCAGTTCGACAAAGGCACAAGGGACTTCGCCTGCATGCGCGTCGGGCTGCCCGATGGCGCCCGCAAAGGCGACGGCCTCGTGGCCCAGAAGCGCCTCTTCGATCTCGGCGGGATCGATGTTGTGACCGCCACGGATAATGAGGTCCTTGGCACGGCCGGTGATCCACAGATACCCGTCATCGTCACGACGGCCCAGATCGCCCGTGCGCAGGTAATCGCCGTGGTAATACAGGTCCTTGTTCTTTTCGACCTCGGTATATGTCGCACCCGCGTTGATGCCGGGGTTCGAGATACAGATTTCGCCGATCTCGTCCGTGCCGGCATCGACGGGGCCGTTTTCGGTGCCCTTGATGATGCGCACGTCGGTGTACGGGAACGGCAGGCCGATGGAGCCGACCTTGCGCAGCCCGTCCGTGGGGTTGACGGAAACGAGACAGGTCGCTTCGGTCAACCCGTAGCCCTCGATCAGGGTAATGCCGGTGGCCGCCTCGAACCGCTTGAACAACTCCAGCGGCAAAGGCGCGGAGCCTGAAAAAGCCGTTTTCACGGTCGAGATATCGGCGTCGATCGGGCGCTGCATCTTGGCGGAAATGGCCGTGGGTACGGTGATGATGAAGGTCACCCCCCAGCGTTCGATCAGCTTCCAGAAATTGTCGAACACGCCGTCGCCGCGGTAACCCTGCGGCGTTGGGAAAATGACGTGCGCGCCTGTTGCGATGGCCCCCATCAGGACCGGATGGCAGGCAAACACGTGGAACAGGGGCAGCGGGCACATCAGCACGTCTTTTTCGGTGTAAAGAAGCTCACCGCCCAGCCAGCCGTTGTAAACCATGCCGGAATACTTGTGCTGCGCCACTTTCGGCATGCCCGTCGTGCCGCCCGTGTGGAAATAGCACGCAACGCGGTCTTCGGTGCTGTCCGCAAAGGTGAGTGTCTTTGGCTGCTTGTCCAGTTCCGCGTTGAGGTTTTTGTAGGTCGCGTGGTTCTGCGCGGTCCGCTTGGGACGGACCAGCGGCACGATCCACGATTTGGGCGGCGTCAGATAGCGCAGCAAATCGACCTCGAGCACTGTCTCCACATTTGGAGCGAGCGCCACGGCTTCGGCGGTTTTATCCGCCACATCCGTTTTCGGAAAAGGCCGCAGCGTGACGACAACCTTTGCACCAGTCTCGCGCAGGATCGCACCGATCTGTTCGGCATCCAGCAAGGGGTTGATGGGGTTGACGATACCCGCGATCGCCCCGCCCATCAGGGTGATCGCCGTCTCGTTGGCATTGGGCAGCACATAGGCCACCACGTCTTTCTCACCGATGCCAAGGCTGCGGAACAGATTTGCCGCCTGCACGGATTTGTCGTGGAACTGCTGCCACGTCAGCGTTTCGGCCTTGTCCTTAGGACCCGAAAACAACTGGTAGCTGATGGCCTTGTGGGACGGGTATTTGGCCGTCGTGTTCGATAACATCTGGTAAAGTGTCGTGGGCAGA
This sequence comes from Sulfitobacter sp. S190, assembly GCF_025141935.1. NCBI lineage: Bacteria > Pseudomonadati > Pseudomonadota > Alphaproteobacteria > Rhodobacterales > Roseobacteraceae > Sulfitobacter > Sulfitobacter sp. S190. The sequence continues at coordinate 2,573,477 of NZ_CP081120.1, forward strand.
TCGCGCTCGCCATAGGCGCCTTGCGCCTCGATTGCCTTGCTTGTTTCGATTCCCGAAAACGCCATGGTGTCTCCTCCCCGAGATGCCATTTTTATATATGTAGCCTTGGGCGGGCACGATGGAGATGTTGGGGGGGAATTTCAAGCGCACTCGGCCCAAGACGCAGCGTCAATATCGGGCACGCGGGCCCGCCCCTGCCCCGCCGCGAAGTCGCGGCCCGACAAAGCATCGGGCCGCAGCTCAAAAGTCATCCGCTCAAAGCGTTGGAATACGCAGAACCTGACCGGGATAGATTTTGTCGGGGTCCGACAGCATCGGCTTGTTGGCTTCGAAAATCTTCTGGTAATGCGCGCCGTTGCCGAGCGTTTTTTCCGAGATCGCCCAGAGCGTATCGCCTTTTTCGACCGTGTGGAATGTCGGATCGCCGTCGCCGCCCGATACGTCGTCCTCGACCTCGGCCACGCCTTCGACGTTGCCCACCGCGAGAATGACCTTTTCCTTCATTTCCTGACTGGCCGCGTTGCCGGTCACCTTGACCTTGTCGCCGTCCACCGAAATGTCCAGACCCTCGGCATCGAGCCCCAGTTCCTTCAGTTCGTCCTTGAGCGCGGCACCGGAGACTTCGGCGTCATCGCCGCCGCCGAATACTTTCTTGCCCGCGCCTTTTACAAAACTCCACAAACCCATTCTGATCTCCCTTTTTCATTGTCGTATGTGTGCGCCGATTGTTTCGACCCGCGCACCATACCGCAAGGGGGAATCATTCAGCCGCAATGCCATCGGTGAACTGCAACCGCGCCAAACGGGCGTAAAGCCCGCCCTTGGCGACCAGCGCGTCGTGGGTTCCCGTCGCCACGACACGGCCCTGCTCCAGCACGATAATCCGGTCTGCCTTTTTCACAGTGGCAAGACGGTGCGCCACAATCAACGTCGTGCGGCCCACCGACAATTCGTCCACCGCCCGCTGCACCGCCCCTTCGCTTTCGGCGTCAAGCGCGCTGGTCGCTTCATCGAGCAGCAGCACCGGCGCGTCGCGCAGGATGGCGCGGGCGATTGCGATCCGCTGCTTTTGGCCACCCGACAACATGACACCGCGTTCGCCCAGATAGCTGTCGTATCCGTCCGGCAAGGCGGTGATGAAGTCATGGGCCGCGGCAGCACGCGCGGCCGCGTCGATCTCTGCATCGCTGGCGTCGGGACGGCCGAACCGGATGTTTTCGCGCGCGGAGGTGGCAAAGATCACGGGGTCCTGCGGGACAAGCGCGATATGCCGTCGAAACGCGTTGCGGCTCAGGTCACGCAGATCGACCCCGTCAAGCGTGATGCGGCCGGACTGCGGATCGTAAAAGCGCAGGATCATCTGGATGATCGTCGTCTTGCCCGCGCCCGAAGGCCCGACAAAGGCGACCGTTTCGCCCGGTTCGATCCGGATATCCACCCCGTCGAGCGCGGCAACCTTGGGCCGCGCGGGATAGTTGAAGCTGACGTTTTCGAACGCGATCTGTCCGCGCACGGGTGTGACCAATGCGGTCGGTGTATCGGCGTCGCGCACGGGATCATCGGCCTGCAACAGTTCGACCAACCGTTCCGTGGCCCCCGCGGCGCGTTGCAGTTCCGACCAGATTTCCGACAGCGCGGCCACGGCCCCTGCGACCATCACGGCGTAAATGACAAACTGGACAAGGGCGCCCATGCTCATCACATCCGACCGCACATCCCGCGCGCCGATCCAGAGGACGCCCACGATGCCGCTGAACACGAGGAAAATCACAATCGCGGTCAGGTAGGCGCGGGTGCGAATGCGGCTGCGTGCCGCGACATAGGAATTTTCGGTCATGTCCGCGAACTGGCCGCGGCTGGCGACTTCGTGGGTGAAGGCCTGTACGGTCTGCACGGCACTCAGGCTTTCGGAGGCATTGCCCGAGGACGCCGCGATCCAGTCCTGGTTTTCACGGCTCAGCACCCGCAGCCTGCGCCCCAGGAGCAGGATCGGAACGATCACCGCGGGCACCAGCAGCAAAACCAGCGCTGTCAGCTTGGCCGATGTCAGCATCATGAATGCCAACCCGCCGATAAAGATCAGGATGTTGCGCAGCGCGATGGAAACGGATGATCCGATCACGCTCAAGATAAGGGTGGTGTCTGTCGTGATGCGGCTGAGGACTTCGCCTGTCATCAATTGCTCAAAAAAGACGGGGCTCATCCCGATGACCCGGTCGAACACGGCCTTGCGAATATCGGCCACGACCCTTTCGCCCAGACGCGTGACCAGCGCATAGCGCAGAGCCGTGCCCAGTGCCAGAAATCCCGCAATGGCCAGCGCCGCGATGAAATATTGATCAAGCAGATGGGCTTCGGCGGTGTTGAAATTGTCGATCACACGGCGCACGGCCAGCGGCAGGGTCAGCGATATGATTGCCGTCAGGACCAGCGCCAGCAGTGCGGCCACCATCAGGCCGCGGTACGGCAACATGAACGGGGCGAGCGCCCGCAAGGCACCGATCTTGCGCGACTTGGCACGCTCTGCGTCGGCGGGCGGTGGGGGCGTGGGTGTGTCAGCCATGCGCTGTCCTTCAGAATGTCGTGACGGCTTCATGGCCCGCAAGGCGCAGGGGGTCAAGCGCAGCAAAGGTCGCAGTTTGCAATGACACAGGGAGGATTGGAGCGGGCGACGGGAATCGAACCCGTATCATCAGCTTGGAAGGCTGAGGTCTTACCATTACACAACGCCCGCGTCGCGTTCAGATGGGGTAAGCGATGCTGCGCGGGGCGTCAAGATGTTCGCGGTCGATCGGCGGCGCGTTTTTCGCGCAAATTCCGATACGCCCTACAATCGGCCCAGTGCACCCGGCAGATTGGCGGCCGGTGCGCCCATGTGCCAGCCCAGCACAAGGTTGCTCGATAGACAGATCAATCCGGTATCGCGCTCGACCGCGTCGATGATATCGAGAGTTCTGAGGTTCGTGCAGGACAGAAAGATCGCATCGGCCTGTGCGTCTCGCGCCAGCTTCACCGCCGCCTCAAGGGTCGATTCAGGTGCAATCCGCGCGACACGGGCCTCGACCGCTTCGTCGAAAGACCCCATGACAGGCGTTTGCACACCTTGGTCGCCCAGAGCATGGCGCAGCGTATCGGAGACCGATGCCACGTAGGGAGACAGAAGCACCAGCCGCCCGAGATCCAGCGCCCGGCACGCGGCGACGAGCGCAGAAAGCGGGTCGGTCACCCGCGCGGCATTGCACCCTGCGGATATGCGTGTCGATACCTGCTCTGCCCCGATCTGAGCCGTGGCCGACGTACAGCCATAGCCCACACAGGAGAACCGCGCTGCAGGCGGCAGAAGAGATGCGGCGTCGGTCAACCGGTCCGCCATCGCTTGCAGGCTGGCTTGGGACACCTCCGCACCGCTGGCCACACGGGTGATGTGCAGGGGCACCGACGCCGGCAGCATCCGGCGCATGTCGCCTTCGATCGTTTCATCGACCTGAAGCGCGATCAGCCCGAGCGCCGGATCAGATTGCGTTACCGTGTAGGGCAGCACGGTCATATTTGCACCAGTTCCCGCGATGCGCGCGGCGACAGGAACCGACAGCCTTCTTGCGTGATGGCGATCACCTCCTCGTGCACCATGATACGGCCGGCGGCCACATCCATGCCCGGCTCGAGCGTGATGACCATGCCGGGTTTCAGTGGCGTGTGATCGGCAGGCACCAAGGATAATCCTTCGGTCAGTTGCATGCCAAGCCCGTGGCCCAGCCTGCCCGCATCCGACCCGCCTGCGCCGCCGGTGACGATCCTGTCCATCGCATGAAACAGCTCTGCAGCGGTCGCGCCGGGGGCCGCGATATCCGCGGCTGCGTCGACCGCATCGATCAGGCGGGCGTGCGCCTCCCGCGCAGCGGTATCCGGCGGGCCAACCGAAAAATTGCGGTCAAAGTCGCAAAAATAGCCATCCCAGACCAAACCGGTGTCGAGCATTAGCACATCACCGCGTGCCAGAGGGGTATCGGCCGCGGGGGAAATGACATCACTGTACCCGCTCGGCCCGGCGCCCCCCGCAAGATACGGCACCCAATCGGCCCCATGCCCCAGACAGGCGGCCTGAAATTCACGAAACACCTGCGATAGCGGCGTTCCTTGCGCCGCGATACGCGGTACATCGGCGAAAGCAGCCGCCGCAATATCACATGCCCGCGCAATCTTGGCGATTTCGCGGTCGCTCTTGATCGCGCGCAGGCGGCGCATGATGCCGTTTGCGCTACCGATCGTGCCGTCACAGCCCGCAACGACGCGCGCCCAGTCGGCCAGCGGCATGCGGATGTGGGTTTCCGGCCCCGACGGGACACCGATCCGCCCTGCCCCGGCCACCTGATTGAGGGTGTCAATCAGAAGGCTGACCCCGTCGTCGTGCGGATCAGGGGCGCGCCATGTGCGGATATCGCTCAGCCACGTCTGCGCCATGAGCGCGGCACCGATGCTGGGGATCACAGCGATCGGGTCGCCCGCGGCGGGAACGATCACGAACCACGGACGGGTCGGGCTTTCCCAGAAACGGGTCAGGAAACCGGTGAAATAGCGCACGTCGGCTTCGGTTGACAGCAGCAGGGCTTCGATACCGGCGCTGGCCATGTCTTTTTGTGCATGGGCGACGCGGATTTCGAATTCGTCCTGGGGAAATCCGCGTTCCTGCATCAGGCGGGCCCTTCGCTGAGCACGCACAAAACGCGCGAGGCGGCGGTTATGCCCAGCGCCTCTTTCTGCGCGTCGTCGAGGGACGCAAGGGCCGCCAGCCCGGCCGCACCGGACGGGGATGCAGGCATGCCCGCGACCATTGCGAGCCCCGCACCCGCCTGCCCTTCGGCTTCGGATATCAGGGCAAAGTCATCGGCATCACGGGCCAGCCCCTTGAGCGCAATCAGCGAGGGGGTCTTGCAATCGAGCCGCCCCATATCGGAAACGGGTCCTGCCGTATCCACGCATTTGCCTGCCTTGATCGACGCATGCAGCGCGGGGGCGGCATCGGGTTCGACCACCACGATGCGCGGGCCATCCCCCCACGCCTCGCGGGCCAGAGCCGCACAGGAAGCGGCAAGACCGCCCACGCCGGCCTGCAGAAAAATATGGGTCGGCATGTCCTCGATCTCGGCAATGACCTCGGCCATCAGCGCCAGATACCCTTCCATCAAACGATGCGGCCGCTCGGTGTAGCCGGGCCATGAGCTGTCGGACAAAAGCTGCCAGCCGTTATCGTCGGCGGCGCGGGCAGCCGCGGCCATGCTTTTTTCGTAGGTGGCCCCTTCGCGCACGACGGTGGCACCCTGCTCTTCGAGCCGCCCGGCAAAGCTTTCGGGTACGGATTGCGCGATGTAGACCACTGATTGCGCCCCGAATGCAGAAGCCCCTGCCGCCACGGACATGCCGTGGTTGCCCGCACTAGCGGTCACATAGGTATGTCCTGTGACACCCGCCGGGCTTTGGGCATCGGTCGCGATGACATAGGCGGCCCCCAGCGCCTTAAAGCTGCCCAGCCCCATGCGACCGCGTTCGTCCTTGATCCACACGGTCGTGACACCGGTTTCAGTGGCGATCGCTTCGGAATGGACAAGCGGTGTAGCGGCGGCGACGGGGCATCGCGCGAGCAGAGCCTGCGCAGTGGCGGCATCCCGGCTGGGAAGCGGTATGTCATCGACGCCTTGCAGCGCTGCGGGACGGGTGATGTGATGAATTTCCATAGGCGGATCAAGACAAGCCCGCACCGTCGCGGTCAAGCACATTCGCGGCGTCCATCACCCGAATGCGACGCCTTTAGCCTGCGTTGTCACAAGGGGTTCCGGCAGCGACCCAGATATCGAGGTTCTCCAGAAGCTGCGCAAGAGTACCCGGCGCTGCATCGCGGCCGCCACCGGGCGTAAAGCCCCAGTTGACGAAAGCGCTTTGCGCCAGATGATCGGATAGCGCGGCCATGTCGAAGCCATCGTTGGTGTCGGGGTTGCGCAATTGGCGGCAGACCTCCGCGCTGGATTTGCCGCGCCACGCCAGTTCAACGGGGGGCAAGCGCCACGCATCATCGATCTGCGGCGCCGCGTGGGGCCGGTCATTGGCGCCCGCCGCGCCGATGTGGCAGGTTCGACAGGGCACGCTTTCGGCCCCGATGCGGCTTTCTCCCGCAATGATATTCATCGCATGCAGCCGGTCAGGCCCGTAGCCCAATCCGGCCCACCCGGGACGCCCCGCCGCGCCCACATGGCAGTTGGTACAGCGCGGGTGCGACGCGACCGCGTAGATATCCGCCCAAGCGGCGAGCCCGGCGTCGCGGTCGGTATCCTGAGCCAAGACCCCCGTGGCAGACAGGGCGAGACCCAAGCCAAGTGCGAGGCGCTTCATACAAAGTCCACCGTGTTCCAGAACGGCATTTCGCGCAGCCGCGTGCCGGTGGCCACATAGATCGCGTTGGCCAGGGCCGCGGGTGCGGGCGGCACAGGAGGCTCGCCCACGCCGCGGATCTGGCTGTTGTTCTCAAGTCCGCGCACTTCGATTACGGGGCACTGGTGCAATCGCATGCCTTCGGCCATATGGAAATTCGTTTGCTCGGGTACCCCAGCGTCATAGGTGATTTCGGAGTTCATGGCATGGCCCAACCCCCAGATAACACCGCCCGCGACGACATTTTCGAATGTCACCGGATCCACCACGCGGCCCACTTCGGCGGCCACCCAGACGCGGTCGATGCGAATGCCGTCAGGTGTATTGGTCACCTCGACCACCTCGGCCGTTGGCACCCCGAACGACGTGACAAGCGCCACGCCCCTGCCGCTTCCCGGCGCAAGCGGCGCGCCCCAGTCCGACATCTCGCCGACCGCCTCGAGCACGTGCCGCGCGTCGGGATCGTTGGCCAGCCGGAGGCGTTCTTCCAACGGGTCCGCCCCTGCGGCGTGGATCACCTCGTCCATGAACCCTTCCGCGAAAAACCCCGCGGTCGACGCGCCTACAGACCGCCAGGATGATGTGGGGGCAAGCTCAGGCACCGCATAGGCACGCACCCGCAGGTCTGGAATGGCATAGCGCATGTTCCACGCGCCTGCCGCGATCTGCGTATCGGGACCGGGCAGCGGCTGGCCCAGACGCGCGGCCTGGCTGCGGGCGGCGGAGACTGTCGCGATATCGAGATCGAGCGCGGTGACCTGCCCCTGTGCCACGGCCCCGCGGCCCCGCGCCATGCCGATCTGGCGCATGTAGTCCTGCACAAAATCCTCTTCGCGCCGGAAGGTCAGTTTGATCGGCGTGCCCGGCATCTGGCGCGCCACGTCCACTGCGCGGTCGATGTTATCAAATTCCAGACGGTGGCCAAAGCTGCCGCCCGCATACTGGTTGTGCAGATGTATGTCTTCCGCATCACGCCCGAGCGCCGCTGCCACGCGTTGTTGGACAAACCGGGGGAGCTGATGCGCGGCCCAGATATCCACACGGTCGTCACCGACCTTCACCACGGCGCTGAGCGGTTCAAGAGGTTGGTGGGCAACGTAAGGCGCGCGGTACTCTGCTTCGATGACCTGCGCGCCATCAAGGGCGGCGTCGACATCGCCGTCGGCGCGCCATTCCTTGTCCAGCCTTTCGGGCGTAAAGGACGCGGCCACTTCGGCCCAATGGTCGGCTTGCTGGGCAGGGTATGGCCCATCCCCCCAAGTGATATCGATCTCTTCGAGCGCGCGAAATGCCCGCCACGTGTTATCGGCGATCACCGCCACGCCGCCGTCAAGCGCCACGATCTTCTGCACGCCACGCATGTCCTTTGCGCCGCTCGCATCAAAGCTTTGCATTGCGCCGCCCTTGTACGGGTTCATCCGGACGGACGCATGCAACATGCCGTCCATTTCAAGATCGATGCCATAAGTCTGCGTGCCTGTGGACTTTGCCTTGATATCAAGCCGTTGCACGTCTTGGCCGATAAGACGCCATTGCGCGGGATCACGCAGCGGCACATCCGTGACAGGCTCAAGCGTTGCGGCGGTTGCGGCCAGATCGGTATAGGCGCGCTTGGTGCCATCGGGCAGGATCACCTGCCCGGCTTCGGTGCGCATGTCTGCGACGGCAAAGCCGGTCTCCTGCGCCGCTGCCAGCTTGAGCGTTTCGCGGGCTGTCGCCCCTGCCGCACGCAGCTTGTCGAAACTGTCCGGCACGGAGGTGGATCCGCCCGTCACCTGAGCGCCGAGCAATTTGATCGCAGCGGACATCACCCCACGCATCGTCTGTGCGCCAAAGCCGTCATCGTTGAATTTAAAGGGCACCGCATCACCGGCCAGCGCGGTATTGTAGTAGGCCGCCGCCGGAACCCCGGGCGCGGTGGTGATCTGGTCCAGCTCGACGTCGAGCTCTTCGGCGATCAACGTGGCCTGCATGTGCGCCGCACCCTGTCCGATATCGGTATGTGGCGTGATCAACGTGATCCGGTCCGCGTCAATCTTGACCCAAGGGTTGAACACCGCCTCGCCCGCGTCTGCGGTCAGCGGGTTGTCGTGGGGTTTGCGCACCATGTAGGCGCCGAAGGCCACGCCGCCGGCGATGGCGGCCGATCCGATGATGAAGCTGCGCCGTGCAATTGTTCTGGCTCGACCCATCGCTTAGCCCTCCTGCAAGGATGCGGCGGCGGTCTTGATCGCCGCGCGGATGCGGGGGTAGGTCCCACACCTGCACAGGTTCCCGCTCATCGCGGCGTTGATCTGTGCGTCGGTAGGATCGGGATTGAGGTCGAGAAACGAGGCCGCCTGCATGATCTGGCCCGACTGGCAGTAGCCGCATTGCGCGACTTGGTGATCGACCCACGCCTGTTGCACCGCGTGCAGGCTGTCGGGGCTGCCGAGCCCTTCGATCGTGGTAATATCGCCGTCCACATCCCCTGCCGCGAGCTGGCAGGACCTGACAGCCACACCGTCCACATGCACCGTGCACGCGCCGCATTGGGCGATGCCGCAGCCGTATTTTACGCCCTTGATGTCCAGTTCATCGCGCAGCACCCACAGCAGGGGCATGTCATCTTCGACATCCACGTCGTGGACGGTCCCGTTCACGTTCAATTTCACTGCTTTGTCCCCTTTCGCCCCGCAGAGCGCTTATTTCTTCTGCATGCCTTCGACCATTTTCAGCACCGCCCGGCGGGGCAGCAACGGCACGATCCAGTTGACAAGAAAACCGAGCGGCCCTTCGTTCACGGTCACCAGCGCACCGCGTGTCATTGCCTCATACCCGTGTTTGGCGACCGACGCGGGCGATTTGCCACCGCCCTTGACCAGATTGGTGCCGTGAAGATCAGCGGCATCGGCAAAGCCGGTCTCTACGTAGCCGGGTGCCAGCACCGTGACGGTCACGCCGCGGGGGCGCAATTCGTGGTCCAGCGCTTGCGAGTAGGACTGCACGAAAGCCTTGGTCGCGAAATAGACGTTCTGCAACGGGCCGGGCATGAACCCTGCGGTCGATCCGACGTTGAGAATGCGCCCGCTGCCCCTTTCGGCCATCTGTGCCCCGAACTGGTGGCTCAGCGTGACGAGCGCCTTGACGTTGAGGTCGATCATCGACAGCTCTTTGTCCAAATCGCGGTCGACGTGGGGCCCATGCCCGCCAAAACCGGCATTGTTGATCAGGATATCAACGCCAAGCCCGGCTGCGGCGACCTGATCGACAAGATCTTGTGCACCACCGTCGGCGCCGAGATCGAGTGCAAAGACATGCGTTTTCACGCCGTGCGTGTCGCGCAGTTCGTCCGCCAGTTTGTCCAGCTTGTCGCGGCTTCTTGCCGTGAGGATCACGTCGCCGCCCTTGCGGGCATGCAAATGCGCGAAGGCTTCGCCGATCCCGGAGGAGGCTCCGGTGATGAGTGCAGTTTTGGCCATGGGCTTCTCCTTCCGAAAAGTTCAACAAGCGTTGACGTTCAATCTACGCCCTGCGCGGCCCATGTCAACGCATGTTGACAAAAATCGGGAGGGCGATAATGAAGGATGCATGAACAAAGCATTGGCCACACGCGAAAAACTGCTGATCGAGGGCACGCGACTGTTGTGGGCGCGTGGATATTCGAATGTGCCGCTGCGCGAAATCGCGCTTGGTGCGGGGGTCGATGTGGCGCTGGTGTCGCGCTATTTCGGCGGCAAACGGGGATTGTTCGAAGCCACGCTCGACGGTGCGTTCGAAACACCGCCGGTGGCGCATGCGGATGACCTGATCGAAACGGTGGTGCGCATGTTTGTCGATGCCCCCCGCACGGGCGAGATGCCGTCGATCCTGCAGATGATGCTGATGAACGCACATGATCCGGAAGTCGGCCCGATGGTGCGCGACCAGCATGCGCGGATCATGCAGGCCAAGCTGGAGCAGTTGATCGGCGACGCCCCGCGCGCGGCGCTGTTCATGGCGGCAATCCTCGGGATGAGCGTGGCGGAAAAGACATTGCACCTGTCGGGCATTGCCGCGCCGACGACCCGCGCTTACGCGGACCAATTGCGCCATATGTTGCGCGCCGCACTCAGCTACGAAGGCTGAACGCGGCGCGGCGGATCATCAGAATTCGACGACAGCGCGGATCGATTTGCCCTCGTGCATCAGATCGAAACCGTGGTTGATCTCGTCAAGCGTCAGCTTGTGGGTGATCATCGGATCAATCTCGATCTTGCCGTTCATGTACCAGTCAACAATCTGCGGCACATCCGTGCGTCCCTTGGCACCGCCAAAGGCCGTGCCCCGCCAGACCCGGCCGGTCACAAGCTGGAAAGGACGGGTAGAGATTTCCGCTCCGGCGGGTGCGACGCCGATGATGATGCTTTCGCCCCAACCCTTGTGCGCGGCTTCCAGAGCAGTGCGCATCACCGTTGTGTTGCCCGTTGCATCAAAGGAGTAATCCGCGCCCCCGCCTGTCAATTCCACAAGATGCGCGACCATGTCGCCATCGACATTCTTGGGGTTCACAAAATCGGTCATGCCGAAATAGGTGCCGATCTCGGCCTTGTCGTCGTTCAGGTCTACGCCGACGATCTGGTCCGCACCGGCCAGCCGCAGGCCCTGAATGACGTTGAGCCCGATGCCGCCCAGACCGAACACAACGCAACGCGCGCCGATTTCGACCTTGGCGGTGTTGATCACAGCGCCGATGCCGGTGGTGACGCCACAACCGATGTAGCAGATCTTGTCGAAAGGCGCGTCCTTGCGGACCTTTGCCAGCGCAATTTCGGGCACCACGGTGTGGTTGGCGAAGGTCGAACAGCCCATGTAGTGATGGATCGGTGTGCCGTCGAGCATGGAAAAGCGGGTCGTGCCATCCGGCAACAGCCCCTGCCCCTGTGTCACGCGGATTTTCTGGCACAGGTTTGTCTTGCCGCTCAGGCAATATTCGCACTCACGGCATTCAGGCGTATAAAGCGGGATCACGTGGTCGCCGGGTTCGAGTGTGGTGACCCCTTCGCCGACCTCCAGCACGACGCCTGCGCCCTCGTGTCCGAGGATTGCGGGGAAAATGCCTTCGGGATCATCGCCGGACCGGGTAAATTCATCGGTGTGGCACAGGCCTGTGGCCTTGATCTCGACCAGCACCTCGCCTTTTTTGGGTCCTTCGAGGTTCACCTCCATGATTTCGAGCGGTTTACCTGCTTCGACGGCGACGGCGGCACGGGTTTTCATCGGGGGATCCTCCTTGGGTGATTTGTTTCAAAAGGCCCAAGCAGGCGTGGCTTGTCAAGCAACGTGGCGCATGGCTACTCGGCGGCGGCCATCGGGCGCAGGGGCTGTCCGGCCGCAGGCGCGCCAAGAAAAACATCATCCATTGCCGCGCCAAGGGGGGTCGCGGTGAACCGGGGCAGGAAGGCGCGCAACTTGCTGTCCGCCAGACGGTGGGGCACGTCCCACAGATAACGCATTTCGGCCACCTCGCGCATCAACGGAGAGGCGATGCCCATCACCCGGATCAATGGCCAGGGAATGGTCTTGTGCCGCAGGCTGCCCCCGATCTGTGCTTCGATGGCCGACTGAAGCTCTGCCCCGGTCAGGCTGAACCCTTCAAAATTGAATTGCTCGAAGCCGCGCAGCGTCTCGCGCCGCTCTGCCAGACCGACGAGCGCGCGTGCCATATCCGGCAGGTAAGCCCAGGCGTGCATCGCATCCACGCGCCCGGGATAGGTGAAAATGCCCCTATCCACGCGGTTGATGATCTGGCTGTCAAACCAGTTTCCCGTTTTCGCGGCTTCGATGAAATCCCCGCCCCGCAGCACGATGGTACGCAGCCCGCGGGATGCTGCGTCGGCGAAAGCGTTTTCCATCTCGACCCGCAGCACCCCTTTGCGCGAAGTCGGCACGAAGGGCGTGTCTTCGGTCAGATCCGCGGGGGCGTCCGCGCCGTAGTTGTAGACATTGCCCGGCACCATGACCGTGGCCTTGGCGGCAAGTGCTGCGCGGATCACGTTTTTGGTTGTCACCGGCAGCAGGGCTTTCCATGCCGGATAGGGCGGATTGACCGCATGCACGATGACATCGGCAGGCGCACATATATGTTCGAGAGCAGCTGCATCGGTGACGTCGCAGGCGATCGTTTCGACCTGTGCGACACCGGGCACCGGGAGCCCGTCGCGGCTGACGGCGACGACACGCCAGCCCGCATTTGCGAATGCTGTGGTGGCGGCACGGCCAAAGCGGCCCTTGGCGCCGAGTATGAAGACAGTTCTACTCATGATGGCAATCCTTCGCTCTGTTAGGTGATATAGATTTCGCATCGCGGAATTGAATGGCGTAGTCCTAAAAAACCGATACAGTCATTCAAATATGGATAGCAGCACGCAGATACCCTGGCACTTGTTGCAAAGCTTTGCCGCGATGACACGGCACAAATCGCTGTCGGCCGCAGCAAGCGCGACCGGAGCGAGCCAGCCCACGCTCAGCCGTCATCTGTCCCAGTTGGAAGAACGCGTGGGCCACCGCCTGTTTTACCGCGACACAAGCGGGTTGGAACCGACGCCCGAGGGGTTGAACCTGCAAGTCTATGCCGAGCGGATGCTTGAGGCGGCGGCGGGCATTTCGGTGGAGGATACATCCGACGGACCAGTCGCAGGCACCGTGCGCATCACCGCGAGCAGGGTGGCGGCCAGCTACCTGCTGCCGCCGATGTTGCAGGCGTTGCGGCTGCGTCACCCGCGGCTGTCGGTCGAGCTTGTCGCATCGGATGAAACGCACAACCTTTTGCGCAGGGAGGCCGATCTGGCCATACGCATGTACCGTCCTACGCAGAGCGATCTGATTGCGCGCAAGGTGGCCGAACTGCCCTTGGGGGTCTTTGCCGCGCGCAGCTATATTGCGCGGCGCGGATTGCCCGAACACATCGGGGATCTGCACCGGCATGACGTGATCGGATACGACCGCAGCACATTGATCATCGACGGCATGGCCCGCATGGGCATGAAAGTGGAGCGGTCATTCTTCGCGTTTAGATCGGACGATCAGGTCGCCTGCTGGAACATGATCCGCGCGGGGTGCGGGATCGGGTTTGGACAGGTTGCAATTGGCCGCGACGATCCCGACCTGGTGCAAATTCAGCCGACGCTTGACATCGGCAGTCTGCCTGTCTGGCTGGCGGCCCATGCCGAATTGCGATCAAGCCCCCGCGTGCGGCGCAGCTTCGACGCGCTCGCCGAGGCGTTCAAAGCGTTTTGAGCGGTTTGTCCGTCGTGTCGGGGATGGTTTCGTACCCGTCAGGACGGTCCAGCGTTGCCCAGTCTTCGCCTGTGGGCAGATCGGGAGGCGTGTCGCAGGAGCGCACGTGGATGTTCACCTTGGCCATGAAGTTCGCGGAAATCGGCGCGGTCACGAAAAGGAAGGCCATGATAAGCACCTCGTGCATCGCACCGTCACCGAACACATAGCTGTGGATCATCGATGCCATCAGCAACGAGCCGATCCCGATGGTACCCACCTTTGTCGGCGCGTGCAGACGCGTCATGCTGTCGTTGAATTTCAGCAGACCGATGGCACCGACAAGGGTGAACCCCGCGCCGACAAGCAACCAGAAGACAACGGCGTAAACGGCGATTGTTTCCATCATTCGATGATGTCCCCCCGTAGCACAAACCGCGCATAGGACACGGTCGACACGAACCCGAGCATGGCGATGATCAGTGACGCTTCGAAATAGATGCGGCTGCCTTGCGACAACCCCATCAACACGATCAGGCCGATGGCATTGATGACCATGGTGTCGAGCGCGAGGATCCGGCTGCCGGTATCCGGCCCGATGACAAGCCGCGTCATGGCCATGATCTGGCTGATCCCCACCGCGATGAACGCAACGATGATCGAGATGTTCATGATTTCTGTCGCAAGGCTCATCGGAAAATCTCCTTCAGGCGTCGCTCGTAGCGGTTCTTGATGTTTTCGACTTCTGCCTCCGGGTCATCGGTATCGAGCACATGCACCAGAAGGTAATGCCCGCTCGCGGATAGATCGGCGGAGACCGTACCGGGCGTCAGGGTGATCGTACCGGCAAGCACGGTGATCGCCTCGGGTTGGCGCAACTCGAGCGGAACAATGATCCACGCCGGCCGCAGATTGGCGTTCGAGCGCGTCAGAACGATCCAGGCGACCTGCAGGTTCGCGACGATGATATCCCACAGAACCATGGCGGAATAGGTGAGCATTTTGCCCATATTGAAACCGGTTGGCCGTTCGGGCCACCACGCCGCCGTCAGGCGCGGGATGATGATGCCGAGGATGACACCGAATACGACCATCCCCGCGGAAACATTGTTTTGCAGCAGGGTCCAGACAACCGCCAGCAACAGGGTCAGCAACGGATGCGGAAAGAGCCATTGGAACAGGCGTACCATCAATGCGTCTCCCCTTCGGTCTTGGTCTCGTCTCCGGTTTTGCCGTCCGTGTCGTAGTCGGCCTTGGCGTCTCCGGCGCGGCCGAGCTTGCCCGGTGTGTTCATCACGGTGTCGATATAGGGCTGCGGCGCATAGAGCTGTGCCGCGGTCGCCGTGTTGTACTCATATACCCGGCCCGCAAATCCCGTGAGCGCCAGAAGAAGGGCCAACAGCCCGCCTACGGCCACGTAGGACAGCGTTGCGGGAGGTGCCGCAGGTTCGGCGGTCTCGTCCACCTCGACCGATTGCGCCTTCCAGAAGATCGTGCTGCCCGCGCGGGCAAAACCCACGACGCTGACAAGGCTCGACACCAGTATCAGGGCCCAGGTCCAGACCGGCAATGGCCCGTCCAGCGCGGCCTGCAGGATCATCAGTTTGCCCACAAAGCCCGAAAGGGGCGGCAGGCCGGTCATCGCAATCGCGGCGGCCATGAATACACCCGCGGTCAGCGCGGCCCCCGCAACGGGTGCCGCCGTTTTGAGCTTCACGTGACCACGGCTCTGGCGCACCAGATCTACGATCAGGAACAGGCTCGCTGCCGCCAGGGTCGAATGGATCATATAGTAAAGTGCCGCCGCAAGGCCTGCTTCGCTGAACAATGCGACGCCGATCATGACCATGCCCATCGAACTGATCACGGCGAACGCAACAAGACGGTCGAGTTTCTTGGCCGCCAGAACACCGACCGCGCCCACCGCCATCGACAAGAGCGCCGCTGGCAGCAACCACACATCGTGCAGACCTGCCGTCAGTTCCAGATCGGCGGGGAAGACCAGTGTATAGACCCGGATAATGGCGTAGCCGCCGACCTTGGTCATGATCGCAAAGAGTGCTGCGACGGGCGCAGGCGCTTCGGCATAACTTGACGGGAGCCAGAAATGCAGCGGCACGATTGCAGCCTTGATCGCGAAGACGAGGATCAACAGCACGGCGGCCACGCGGATGCCCGCGCTCGCGTCCGGGTCGATCAGCTGGGTACGCTGCGCCAGATCCGCCATGTTGAGCGTACCGGTTTCGGCATAGATGGCGCCGAGCGCAAACAGGAACAGGGTCGAGCCCAAGAGATTGAACAGCACGTATTGCACACCCGCCCGCAGGCGCGCATTGCCGCCCGAATGGATCATCAACCCGTAGGACGCGATCAGCAACACCTCGAAAAAGACGAACAGGTTGAACAGGTCGCCCGTCAGGAACGCGCCCGAGATGCCCATGATCTGGAACGCGAAGAGCACGTGGAAGTGTCGGCCCCTTTCGTCCCATTTCGATCCGATGGCATAGAGCAGGACGAACAGCGACAAAACGGCCGTCAGCAGCACAAGCATCGTTGACAGCCGGTCCCCCACCAGCACGATCCCGAAGGGCGCGGCCCAGTCGCCGAGCTGGTACAGCAGCACGGTGCCGTCAGAGGTCCGCAATGCAAGTCCGAGGGCGATCGCGATCTGGACCAGAACACCTACAACGGAAAACACCCGCTGGATGCCGATGTGATAGCGCGCGGCCAGAATGATAAAGGGCGCCACCATCGCAGGCAGCACGACAGGCGCAATCAGCCAATGGGTCATGCGGCGTCTCCCTTCTTGCGGGCCTGTTTGGCGGGCACGTCATCCACGTGGTCGTCGTCGGTGCCAAGGTAGGCACCAAGCGCAATCATCACGATTACGGCCGTCATCCCGAAGGAGATCACGATCGCCGTCAGGACAAGCGCCTGCGGCAGCGGATCAGTGTAGGTGGTGGCATCCGTAAGGATCGGTGGTGCCTGTGTCGTCAGACGCCCCGACGCGAACAGAAAGACGTTCACGGCATAGGTCAGCAGCGACACACCTAGGATCACGGGAAACGTGCGCAGGCGCGTGACCAGATACAGACCCGCGGCGGTCAGGATACCGATGGCAGAAGCGACGAGAAATTCCATGCTCAGCCCCCCTGCTCTTGCGGTTTGTCCGTACGCGGACGCGCGGGGTTGATATCCATTGCATACTCACTGTCTTTGACATGGGCGCGGCGGGCCAGACGGCTGAACCCGTCGATTGACAACATGACCGCACCGACAACCGCAAGGAACACGCCAAGATCGAACAGCGCCGCGGTGGCCAGTTCGAATTCCTGGAATGGCGGGATGCGCACGTAGGTAAAGTCGGATGTCAGGAAGGGCTTGCCTACGAACCACGATCCGATCCCCGTCAGCCCCGCCACCAGCACACCTGCGCCGATCACCCCGTGATGGGGGTAGCGTTGCCGGTCCGTGGCCCAGTTGTACCCCGAGGCCATGTACTGCATCAGCAGGCCGATCGACACGACAAGCCCCGAGATGAAGCCGCCGCCCGGCTCGTTGTGTCCGCGCCAGAAGATGTAGAAGCCCACCATGATCACCACCGGCATCAGGACGCGCGTCAGCACGACCATCATCATCGGGTGCATGTCCCCCGCCAGCTGTCTGCCGGGTTTTCGGTTCAGCAGGCGCGCGCGAACAGGCCCGCCGAGCAGGCTTTCCGTAAGCGCGTAGATCAGCACCGCCGCGATGCCAAGAACGATGATTTCGCCGAAAGTGTCGAAACCACGGAAATCCACGAGGATCACGTTGACGACGTTTGTACCGCCGCCGCCCTTGTAGCTGTTGGCCAGATGGAATTCTGAGATCGGCGAGGACACCGCGTCGCGCAGTAGATAGTGATAGCTCAGCGCGAATGCCGCGACACCGCCTGCCACCGCCAGCGCCCCGTCGCGCAACCTGCGCAAAACAGTCGATTCCACCGGCGTGCCCGTGGGCAGGAAATTAAGCGCCAGCAAGAGCAGCAAGGTGGTGACCACCTCCACCGTGATCTGTGTCATCGCCAGATCCGGCGCGCTGAAGAATACGAAGCCGACGGAGACCATCAGGCCGACAATCCCGATCAGGATCAGGGACAAAAGGCGGTTGCGGTGCAAAAGGACCATCCCGGTCACGGCCGCCACCAGCATCAGCCAGCCCGCGATTTCGATTGCTCCTACGGGCTGAAGCTGCCGGGTCGCGGGACCGATGGTGCCGGACGCAAACGCATAATACCCCGCCAGAATGACGGTTATTGCCATAATCGCGCCGTAGCGGGAAAACGCGCCATTGTGGATCGGATGGGTCAGGCCCTTGGCTGTTGATACAGCGCCTGCGATGACCGCGTCGAAGAGCGTCTTGGCTTCGGGCCGCGGCGCGGCATCCCACGCGCGCAGGAGCGGTTTGAACACTGCAAGTACGATCAGGCCGCCGACCACCGCGGCGATGGACATGTACAGGGCCGGGACCAGCCCATGCCAGATCTTGATATAGGCTTTGGGCATGTCTGCCGTTCCGGCAAGCACGGCCTGCGTGATGCCACGCACCGCCGGCTCCGCGATAAAGGGCGCCACACCGATGGCCACCACGAGGACGGCCAGCAATGCGGGCGGCCCCCACATGCCGACGGGGGGATCGTGGGGATGGGCCGGGTAGTCATCCCGCTGCGGCCCCAGAAACGTGTGGCTGATGAGCCGGAAACAATAGGCCGCCGAGAACAGAGAGCCGATCACCGCGAGCGTCGGCACAAGCCACGGCGCACCGAAAAGGGTCGTGTGCGTTGCTTCTTCCAGCATCATTTCTTTTGACAGGAAGCCATTAAGCAGCGGGATACCCGCCATCGACAGCGCCGCGATCACGACGATCACAAAGGTGATCGGCATCAGCGTGCGCAGCCCCCCGAGGCGGCGGATGTCTCGGGTTTTGGCCTCGTGATCCACAATGCCCGCCGACATGAACAAGGCCGCCTTGAACGTCGCGTGGTTCATGATGTGGAACATCGCCGCCATCACACCAAAGGCGGTACTGGTCCCCAGCAGCATCGTGATGAGACCCAGATGGCTGACCGTGGAGAAGGCCAGCAAGGCTTTCAGGTCATGTTTAAAAAACGCGATGACGGCGCCCAACACCATCGTGACCAAACCGGCTGTCGTGACGATCACGAACCATTCAGGTGTGCCGGACAGAACCGGCCACAGACGGGCCATCAGGAAAATCCCGGCCTTCACCATCGTTGCGGAGTGCAGATACGCCGAAACCGGTGTGGGGGCGGCCATGGCGTGTGGCAGCCAGAAATGGAACGGAAACTGTGCCGATTTCGTGAAACAGCCCAATAGGATGAGGATGAGCGCGGGCAGATACAGTGGGCTGTCCTGAATAAGATCGCGGTTTTGCAAGATGACGCTGAGATCGTAGCTGCCTGCCGCCTGCCCCAGAAGCAACATCCCCCCGATCAGCGCGAGCCCTCCCATCCCCGTGACGGTCAGGGCCATGCGGGCGCCTTGCCGGCCTTCGGGCAGGTGCTTCCAGTATCCGATCAACAGGAAGGACGACAGAGACGTCAGCTCCCAGAAAACCAGCAGTAACAGGATGTTGTCGGACAGCACGATACCCACCATCGCGCCCTGAAACA
Organism: Sulfitobacter sp. S190; assembly: GCF_025141935.1. Taxonomy (NCBI): domain Bacteria; kingdom Pseudomonadati; phylum Pseudomonadota; class Alphaproteobacteria; order Rhodobacterales; family Roseobacteraceae; genus Sulfitobacter; species Sulfitobacter sp. S190. The sequence continues at coordinate 2,592,804 of NZ_CP081120.1, forward strand.
GCAACAGATAGGTAAAGAATTCGCCCATGTTGTCTTCGCGGGCGAGATAGAAGCGCGCATAGGTGATGATCAGCAACCCGATGCCCAGAATGAGCGTTGCAAAGAAGAAGCCAAGTGCGTCCAGCATCAGCGTGAGGTTCAGGCCCAGCGACGGTATCCAATCGACCCGCATCATGACCGTGTCGCCCGCCATGATCGCAGGCAGGTTGGTTATCAGCCCGACAAAGGCGGCGAGTGTCACGGTAAATGTAATGCCAGCACAGGCTGCACGTCCGGCCGAATTCATCAGCCCCGGTAGCAGTGCCCCAAGGAACGGCAAAGCGACGATCAGAAAAAGGGACACGCGTGCTCCTTAAAATCAGTTGTCGGGTGGTCGCCCCACCGCCCGGATGTGCCTTAGTCGAAAAAACGACTGCAATTGTCAAACGATCAATCACCTCCCGCACGCTGCAAAGCGGCGAAATTCACATCGGTAACTGGCCTGACTGACCCCCTAGATAGATCGTAAAACCGTAGCTTAAAGAGATGTCACAGTTTATATTACAAAAACCCTGAGGTTTTTCACGCAACCGACAAACCTGCATTCGTATTGAGCAGAAATTGCGAGAAGATCGGCGCGCTTGCCGCACCGATCGCACGGGCGTTGCCGCCGATGTTGCCACTTTCGATCTGCGGTGGCAGCAGGCCGCGCGTGTCCTGGGTCACGATGTACCTGCGCACCCTTTCGACCAGTTCATTGCGTATTTCCGCAGGAAAGGCACCGTCGATCAGGATCGCCTCGAAATCGATCACCGAACAAATCGACAGGCTGGCCTTGGCCAGTTCCTGTGCCGTCTGGCCCAGCCACGGGTCGACGTAGCGGCTGATCCCGCGCCAGTCTTGCGGGGACTTCCAGATGACATTGGGGTCGATGTCGACTTCGGCCAGTCGCGCTTCCAGCAAATGGATCGACGCCATATCGATGAGCCGTTTGCTTTCGCCCAGCGGGCTGATTGTGGGCAGCGATCCCAGCGCACCGGCATTGCCCTGCCGCCCTTCGAACACCGAATGGTTCAGGACGATACCGCCCCCGACGAACGCGCCCACGAAGAAATATGCGTAATCGCGGAATTCCTTGCCCCGACCGAAAACCTGTTCGGCCTGACATGCCGCGGTCGCGTCATTCAACAGGCTGACGGGGAGCGTACTGAAGGCGCTGATCCTTGCGCGGATGTCGATGTCTTTCCAAAGTTCATAGGGCCCGATCGCATCGGCCCCGTGCGCGCCCCAGTTCCACATCTCGAAGGGGGCCGCCACACCCAGTCCGCAAACACGTCGGGCTTCGGCCGGCGTAATCGAGGCCATGATTTCGGCGATGCCCTGTTCAAGAAAGGCAAAAACGGCACCCGGTTCGGGGTGATCGTAGCGCAGTACGCGCTGCTGGCGCAAAGCGCCCGTGAAATCCATCAGAAGCAGATCGGCAGACCGGCGGCCAATTTTCAGGCCAAGCGACAGCACACCGCCCGGCGCAAGACGCATCGGGACCGACGGTTTGCCCACCTTCCCGCGCATAGGATCACCCCGAAGCAGCAACCCCTCGTTTTCCAACCGCTTCAGAATCGCGGAGACCGCGGGCGGCGACAGTCCGGCCAGCTTTGACACATCACTGCCCGGCATCGCGCCGTGGCGCTGCAACAATGACAGGATCAGCCGTTCGTTGTGATTGCGCACGCCGCGTTGGCTGAGGCCCGCGCTGATTGATCTGACGACAGAATTTTCCATTCCGGCCTTCATATCGACATCCTCCGCGTTCACAAATACACATTTTTGATTAATAAATAAAGTTAACTAATTAATTGACAGGCGCGGTAGAATCACGTTTTTTAAGCGACATTCGCCGTGCATCACGATGCGGTGATCGTTCGGGGCACACCGGACACACATGAAATTTTCTGGGAGGAAACCATGAAGAAGCTGCTTATCGGCACCGCACTTGCGGCCATCGCATCCGCCACGACCGCCATGGCCGACGGACATGCGACATCCGCGTGCCTGATCACCAAGACCGACACGAACCCGTTCTTTGTCAAAATGCGCGAAGGTGCGACGGCCAAGGCCGAAGAGCTTGGCATCTCGCTCAATTCCTATGCCGGTAAGGTCGACGGTGACCACGAAACGCAAGTGCAGGCCATCGAGACCTGCATCGCGAACGGCGCGAAGGGCATCTTGCTGACGGCCTCCGACACCGCGTCGATCGTGCCCGTCGTGCAGCAGGCCCGCGATGCCGGTATCCTCGTGATCGCGCTGGACACCCCGCTCGAGCCGATCGACAGCGCCGACATGACGTTTGCAACCGACAACTTTCTCGCAGGTGAGCTGATCGGTCAGTGGGCCGCGGCGCAGCTTGGTGACGAGGCCGCGAATGCGCGTATCGGCATGCTCGATCTTGCTGTCTCGCAGCCTTCGGTCGGTGTCTTGCGTGACCAGGGCTTCATGACGGGTTTCGGGATCGATATCAAAGACCCCAACAAATGGGGTGACGAGGACGATGCCCGGATCGTGGGCCATGACGTGACTGCCGGTAACGAAGAAGGTGGCCGCAAGGCGATGGAGAACCTGCTGGCCAAAGATCCTTCGATCAACGTGGTCTATACGATCAACGAGCCTGCGGCAGCCGGTGCCTATGAGGCGCTCAAGGCAATCGGTCGCGAGAACGACGTGCTGATCGTTTCCGTGGATGGTGGCTGTCCCGGTGTGCAGAATATCGCGGACGGGGTCATCGGTGCCACGTCGCAGCAATATCCGCTGCTGATGGCGTCCAAGGGGATCGAGGCGATCGCTGCCTGGGCCAAGGACGGTACGAAACCCGAAGCCACGGACGGCAAGGCGTTCTTTGATACCGGTGTGGCGCTGGTGACGGACCAGCCGGCCGACGGTGTCGAGTCCATCTCGGTTGCCGAGGGTACGGAGAAGTGCTGGGGCTGAGGCCTCTGGTGCCGGTCCGGCTTGTCTGAACCGGCATTTCACAGTCTGATCGGGGTGGGCCCACACGCCCACCCCTTTTCATAACACCCGCCATTCAGCGGCCGGAGGAACCATGTCACAATCCGACGAATATGAAACCGCAGCCAACCGGGCCAATGACATCGCAGCCTTTGAGCCGCACAAGAAGGGCTTCATCGGCCACTTCCATCACGCATTGCACACCAACCCTGCCCTTGTCCCGCTGATCGTGCTGATCGCGGCGGTTGTGGGTTTTGGTCTCTACCTCGGCAGCCGTTTTCTGTCTCCCTTTGCGATGACGCTCATCCTGCAGCAGGTCCAGATCGTGGGCGTGCTGGCAGCGGCGCAATCGCTGATCATTCTGACCGCTGGCATTGACCTGAGTGTGGGTGCGCTGGCCGTGCTGACGTCGGTGGTGATGGGCCAGTTCACCTTTCGCTACGGCATTCCCGCGCCCATCGCGGTGGGCCTGGGGCTCGCCGTGGGTACGGCGCTGGGGGCTGTGTCAGGCTGGCTCGTCAGCCGGGTGAAACTGCCCCCCTTCATCGTGACGCTGGGCATGTGGCAAATCGTGCTGGCGGCGAATTATCTGTATTCGAACAACGAAACGCTCCGCTCTCAGGACATCGAGGCACAGGCGCCGTTCCTGCAGTTTCTGGGGACCAAATTTAATGTGGCGGGGGCCGTCTTTACGCTGGGCGTGCTGCTGATGGTTATCCTGGTCATCGCGCTGGCTTATGCGCTCAAGCACACAGCCTGGGGGCGACACGTCTACGCGGTGGGCGATGACCCCGAGGCGGCAGAGCTGGCAGGCGTCAATGTCCACGGCACGCTCATGTCTGTCTATATGCTTGCGGGCTTCATCTGTGCGCTTGCCGGATGGGTGATGATCGGAAGGTTCGGATCGGTCTCTCCTTCCGCGACGACGGGGGTTATCGGCAACATTCAGGCAATCACCGCCGTGGTGATCGGGGGCATATCGTTGTTCGGGGGGCGCGGATCGATACTGGGTGCGTTCTTCGGGGCCCTGATCGTCGGCGTGTTCGAACTGGGTCTGCGCATGGCGGGGGCCGATCCGCAGTGGACCTTCCTTCTTATCGGTGTGTTGATCATTGCCGCTGTCGCCGTCGACCAGTGGATCCGGGAGGTATCATCGTGATGGAACCCATTCTCAAAGGCCGCAATCTGACCAAGCGCTACGGCAAGGTCACGGCATTGGACCAGTGTGATTTCGACCTGATGCCCGGCGAAATTCTCGCTGTGATCGGCGACAACGGCGCGGGCAAGTCATCGCTGATCAAGGCGGTGTCAGGGGCCGTCACACCCGATGAGGGGGAGGTTTTCCTCGATGGCGAAAAGGTCAATTTCCGCTCGCCGATCGACGCACGCGATGCAGGGATCGAAACGGTCTACCAGACACTTGCCATGTCCCCTGCCCTATCGATCGCGGACAACATGTTCATGGGCCGCGAACTGCGCAAACCCGGCTGGCGCGGCACCCTGTTCAAGCAACTCGACCGCAAGCGCATGGAGGATTTTGCCCGCGACAAGCTGTCGGAGTTGGGGCTGATGACCATTCAGAACATCAATCAGGCGGTGGAGACACTGTCGGGTGGTCAGCGCCAGGGTGTTGCGGTGGCGCGCGCGGCCGCTTTCGGATCAAAGGTGATCATTCTGGATGAACCGACTGCCGCGCTTGGCGTCAAGGAATCGCGCCGCGTGCTGGAGTTGATACTCGACGTTCGCTCGCGCGGTATCCCGATCATCCTGATCAGCCACAACATGCCCCACGTGTTCGAGGTAGCAGACCGCATTCACGTCCACCGCTTGGGCAAACGGCTGTGTGTCATCGACCCCAAGGATTACACCATGTCCGACGCGGTGGCGTTCATGACCGGGGCCAAGGACGCGCCGGTGCAGTAACGCTACATCCGCCATTCGGGAGGAAGATCGCGCATGATGTCGGGCAAATGCTTGGCACAGAACGCCATGAACCCCCGGATGAGCGGATCGGCGTGGCCCGCGCGGCTGGTGACCAGCCAGAGCCCCTGTTTCAGCGCCGGATCGCCAAAACAGAACTCCAGGAGCGGATCGATATCGCCTTCGGCCCGCGGCGCGATTCCCACCCCTTCGCCCGCATGGATCAGACCGATCATCCCGTCGAGTGAGGATATATCGGTGATCTCGGTGGTCTGTGGATAGCGGGCCTGCGTCGAGGCCATAGGTTCGGAAAAGGAATATTCCCCCGTACAGCGCACGAGCCTGTGTGTCGCAAGATCATCAAAGGACCGCGGCGCACCATGCTGCGCGATGTACGGTTTCGACGCGTAGAAGCCCCACGGATGATCCATAAGCTTGCGCGCCACGAGCGTGTCGCCCTCAAGCTGGACCGCGGGGCGCAAAGCGACATCGGCCTCCCCGTCCTCGAGGGAAAGTGTGCGGGGTTGGCTGTCGATCTCGAAGCGGGCCTCTGGATGTTGTTGCCGGAACCGTGCGGTCAGCCCTGCGGCATACCGGATCGCGATGGGATTGGCCGTCAGCCGTATTGTCCCTGACAGGCGGCGCGTCATGTCACGCGCGCGCACATCGAGCGCGTCTGCTGCCGCTTCCATCGCCTCGGCATCGGCCAGAAGACGGCGCGCCGCTTCGGTCGGAATGGCCCCGCGCGCCCCGAAATCAAACAGCGTGAGCGAAAGCGCCGCTTCGAGACGCGCAATACGGCGACTGACCGTTGTCTGGTTCGTGCCCAGATGACGGGCCGCTTCGGCGGCAGACCCGTGACGGACCACCGCAAGAAACATCCGCATATCGGACCATTCGAACATCTCGGCCTCCTGTCAGCGCTGCGTTTTTGCAGATGTGATCTCCATCAATCACGGTTCTGACAGGCGCACAAGTGGGTCACCCTCAATGGCGTGGCAGTTGACCTGCCCAACGCGAAAAGGAGCGAGAGATGAAACTGATGTATGCTTTGGCGATGTTATTGCTGATGGGGGTGGGCACTGCCGACGCATTTGGCGCGCCGGTGACGGACTTATTTCCGCCCGTTGATTATCCGGCCCCCGAAGCGCCCGAGCCGTCATCCGGCACGGAGGATTAGGCGCCTTCCGTCAGTTGCGGATACGGCCAAAAGTCGACAGGCGGTTGATTTCGTCGAGCCGTTCCAGATTGACAACTGTCGACAACATCAGCCGATCCTGGCTCCAGTCCGCCGGGCGCTGTATCGCAACGGCGGTCAGGAAAATCGCGGCAGCCATCGGCATGACGGTCACGGCATACAAAAGGCGGGGCCGCCGCAGATGTCGCAGATCCAGCAGCGCCGTTATCCGGTGCTGCAGAAAGCTCATCTTGCCGTCCCGCAGCGCCGACCGGTCCGCAGTCACAAGTGTGACCTTCGGAACGGCGACCACAAACATACGGTCCTTGCGCAGCGTCTGCTGGCACACCGACAGCAGCGTGTCACAATAGGCACGCACGTCGATCCTGCCCCGGCGCAGGACTTCGGCATCACAGCTGAGTTCACGCAGGTTTTCGACCTGCCTTTTCCACGCGTGATAGGCCGGGTTGAAGAAGAAAAACGGTTTGAGCGCTTCGAGAATGATTTCCCACTCGATGTCGCCCTGCCGCAGATGCTGGAATTCATGCGCGAGCGACACGGCCAGTTCCTGACGTTGCCCCAGCATATGCGAAGGGATTACCACATAGTAGTTGCGCAGCCCCCGTGTGGAGAAGGGCACCAACGTCCGGTCCGACAGGCGCAGATGGATCCGGCCGATCCGGCGCCACGTATAGCCCGCCGATACGATGCGAAAGAGGCAGATGACCGAATAACAAAGCCGCAGCGTCCCGATGGCCATGCTGACCAGAAAGGCCGCGATGGCGCACAGCGCGACCCAACCTGCCGCGTTGATGACGTTGTTCATGAAGGTGTGGCGCAGATTGACCAGCCGTTCAAATTCGGTCGCCTGCATCTCGAACCCGCCGTTCAGGTAATAGGCGACCACCATGTCCGACAGGTTGACGTTGACGCTCTTGGCGTAGCCATTCGATTGCAGCGTTCCCAGCGCCAGCACCAGAAACGGCGATAAGATGATTGCGACGAATACGGTGTTGAGCAGCTTGAGCTGTGTGGCGTGACTGTGCTGCAGGCCGCCGCGGTTCAGGGCAAACCGCACCGCCAGCCACAACAGGTAGGCGACAAATATGAGGATATTGGCATTGATGAACGCATTGAGAAGGGCTTCACCCGGTATCATTTTTCAACCTCCGATCCACTAAGGCCCGAATTTTCCCCAATGCCTCTGTGCTGAGATCCTCGTCGTTGACGAGCCGCGCCACCAATGACACCGGCGTGTCATCGAACAGCTTAACGGATAAATCCCTGAGCGAGCGGGTCTGGTAGGCGTCTTTGCCCAGCGTCGGTTTGAAGACATGGCGCTTGCCGTCTTTCTTGCTGGTGACGAATTCCTTTTGTTCGAGTATGCGCAGGATCGTCGCGCCTGACGTATACGCCAGATCACGGCCTTCGGGCAGTTGGTCCAGCACATCGCGTACCGTCCCCTCGCCCAAGGCCCAGAGTTCGTTCATGAACTCCAGTTCGACTTCGGTCAGCAGTTCACTTTTCTTCTTCTGTCTCATGCAGACCTATCCAACACGCATCGCCCACTCGTTACACAGGGTTGAGTAGATACGAAATTACGGGTTTCGCAAAACCCTTTCTCAAACCTTCCAGAAACAGAAGACCCCCCAAGCCATCGACAATCCCAATGGCGCCCACAGCGGTTGCCCCATCAGACCAAGCCATGCAAGGAAGATGTAGGCCGTTCCCAGAAGCGTGATGAACAGCCGGTCCCCCAGCGTGGTGGTGAGGCCCAACACGCCCACCCGTTCAATTCCGTCCCGGTATTTCGTGATTTCCAGAACCGCGATAATCGCGATCGCGCCGAAAATTCCGCAAAACAGGACAAAGGTGACCGGCGTCCACGCCATCCAGAAGCTCGGCCAGAGCGGGTCAGTCCACGAAAAACCCTTTTCTTCGGCTTCTTTTGCGACGTTGCCCCATCCTTGGGCCCAGGCATGGCCCGGCATCAACAGGGCAGGCAATAGCAGACGTTTCATCAAACTCTCCCCAGGGCAAAGCCCTTCGCGATGTAGTTGCGTACGAAATAGATCACGATGGCCCCCGGTATGATCGTCAGCGTACCGGCAGCCGCCAGCAGCCCCAGTTCGTAGCCCGCAGAAGACGCCGTTTTCGTCATGGTCGCGGCGATGGGTTTGGCCGCCACGGCCGTCAGCGTCTTGGCCAAAAGCAGTTCAACCCATGAGAACATGAAACAGAAGAACGCGGCCACGCCGACACCCGCCTTGATCGTGGGAAGGAAAATGGTCACGAAAAAGCGCGGAAAGGAATAGCCGTCGACATAGGCTGTCTCGTCCAGCTCCTTGGGGACGCCCCCCATGAACCCTTCGAGAATCCAGACGGCAAGCGGGATGTTGAACAAACAGTGGGCCAGCGCCACCGCGAGGTGCGTGTCAAACAGCCCGACTGACGAGTAAAGCTGGAAGAACGGCAGCGCGAAGACGGCAGCAGGCGCCATGCGATTGGTCAGCAGCCAGAAGAAAAGCTGCTTGTCGCCCAGAAACCGGTAACGCGAGAAGGCGTAGGCTGCGGGCAAGGCGACGGCCACCGAAATTACGGTATTGAGCGAGACGTAGATGATCGAGTTGATGTAGCCCCAGTACCACGTCGGGTCGGTAAAGATGACGCGGTAGTTTTCGAGCGTGAATGTCTGCGGGAAAAGCGAAAAGCCCGACAGGATCTCGTTCGTTGTCTTGAAGCTCATCGCGACGAGCCAATAGATCGGCAACATCAGGAACGCGATATAGAGGATCGGAATGAGGGAGCGTTTTCTCATTGCGCATCGTCCTTTGTCATCAGTGTGTAGAACAGCCACGACACCAGAAGCGTGATTGCAAAGTAGATCAGGCTCATGGCCGCCGCAGGACCCAGATCGAACTGACCCAGCGCGATCTTGACCAGATCAATCGACAGCAGCGTGGTCGAATTGCCCGGCCCGCCGCCCGTCAGCACGAAGGGTTCGGTGTAGATGTTGAAACTGTCCATGAAGCGCAGCAGGATTGCGATGGTCAGCACCGTCTTCATCTTGGGCAGCTGGATATAGCGAAACACCTTCCAAGGGCTTGCGCCGTCGATCTTGGCCGCCTGATAATAGGCGTCGGGGATCGATACCAGACCGGCATAGCTCAGCAGTACAACAAGCGATGTCCAGTGCCACACGTCCATCACGATGATCGTGATCCACGCCGAAATCGGTTGCTGCGTCATGTCATAGTTAATGCCCAGCACATCGTTGAGGAAATATCCCAGCAGACCGATCTTGGGCAGCGTGAGGATGTTCCACATGGAGCCGACGACATTCCACGGGATCAGCATGGGCAGCGCCATCAGCACCAGACAGACGGGCACCCAGAACCCTTTGCGCGGCATCGACAGCGCTATGATGATACCGAGCGGGACCTCGATGATGAGGATAAGGAAGGTGAAGAGGAACTGTCGCCCGAGTGCCGCCTGAAAGCGGTCAGAGCGCAGGATCTGTTCGAACCAGTCCAGCCCTTGCCAGAAGAAGATGTTGTTGCCGAACGTTTCCTGCACGGAATAGTTCACGACAGTCATGATCGGCACGAGCGCGTTGAAGGCGACCAGCAACAGCACCGGAAGCACAAAGAACCATGCCTTCTGATTTTCGGTTTTCATGCCCCTGCCTCCGTTGCGAGCCATCCATCACGGTAAAGTCGGGTCTGATCGGGACGGAAGGCCAGATGCACCTCTGCCCCCCGTTCGGGCACGGCGCCTTCGACGATGGCCTTGACCGGCGTGTCGCCCACCATCGCCTCCACCACCGCGTGGCGGCCGATGTCCGACACCTTGCGGACGCGCGCGGCCAGACCGTCATCGGCGAGCGACACAAATTCGGGCCTGATGCCCAATTGCGTCTGCCCCCCGCTTCCCACAATCCGCCCTTCGAGCCTGACAGGTTGGCCTTCGAAAAGCGCGCTGTCGCCATGTTGCGATACCGGCAGCACGTTCATCCCCGGTGATCCGATAAAGTGCCCGACAAAGGTGTGCTGAGGCCGCTCGAACAGCTCGACCGGCGTGCCGATCTGGACGATTTCACCCTCCTGCATCACCACCACCTGATCGGCGAAGGTGAGCGCTTCGGTCTGGTCGTGCGTCACGTAGATCATCGTGGCCTGCACCCTTTGATGCAGTTCCTTCAGCTTTGATCGCAGTTTCCATTTCAGATGCGGATCGATCACGGTCAGCGGTTCGTCAAACATCACCACGTTCACGTCGTCGCGCACCAGCCCGCGGCCCATCGAGATTTTCTGCTTGTTGTCAGGCGACAGGTGCGCCGCGCGAATGTCGAGCATGTCTTCGACTTCGAGCATGGTAGCAATTTCACCCACCCGCGCCTTGATGCGCGCTTCGTCGACACCGCGGTTGCGCAAGGGGAACGCAAGGTTCTCGCGGACGGTCATCGTATCGTAGATCACCGGAAACTGGAAAACCTGCGCGATGTTGCGCTGATCGGGCGGCAGCGCCGTGACATCGCGATCATCGAACAGGATCCGGCCCTCGGACGGGGTCAACAGGCCCGAGATGATGTTGAGCAGCGTTGACTTTCCGCATCCCGAAGGCCCCAACAGGGCATAGGCACCGCCGTCTTCCCAGTCGAGGTCGATTTCCTTGAGCGCGTAGTCGGCGGGGGATGCGGGATTGTCGAGATAGGAATGCCGCAAGTTTGAGAGTGTGATTTTCGCCATCAGGCCACGAGCCTCCCGTCGGGTGCGAAGTAGAATGCGTTGTCAGGGTTCATGAAAAAGGCATGGTCCGCGCCAACCTCGTAGGGGTGCACGCCATGTGCCAAAGAGACCCACCCATCGTCACCCATCTGGAAATGCGCGCTCGACTCCGATCCGGACAATTCGGTCACAAGGACCGTCCCGTTGAGCGCCACACGGTCCGATGGTCCTTGCACGGGGCTGACATGGTGGGGTCGGATCGCGACGGTATAGCTGCCATCGGCGAGAGACGCGGCGGCACCGGTCAGGGTCCACTCCACACCATTGGGAAGCCGCGCAACGGTACCCGTCTTGGTGATCGCGGCGGCATTGATCGGCGGGTCAGAAAACACCCGCGCCGCGGTCAGATTGTCCGGTTTGCGGTAGATCTCGGCCGTGGGCCCGAATTGCGTCACGCGCCCATCGTCCATCAGGGCCGTCCGCCCGCCCAGCAGCAATGCCTCCTCAGGCTCGGATGTCGCATAGACCACGACGGCGCCGCGCCCGGCAAAAAGCTCCGGCAATTGCTCACGCAGTTCTTCGCGCAGTTTATAGTCCAGATTTGCCAGCGGTTCGTCGAGGAAAACGGCCCGGCTTTCCTTGGCAATGGCGCGCGCCAGCGCACACCGCTGCTGCTGGCCGCCCGACAGTTCCTGCGGACGCCGTTTCAGCATCGGACGCAGTTGGAGAATGTCGGCGGCCTCTTCCACGCGGCCCTGTATTTCCGATTTCGCCATGCCCGCAACCCGCAGGGGCGAAGCGATATTGTCGTAGACTGTCATCTGCGGGTAGTTGACGAAAAACTGGTGAACAAGACTGATGTTGCGTTTCTGCGTCGACAGGCGCGACACGTCCTGCCCGTCCATCCAGACCTCGCCGGAGGCCAGCGGATCAAGCCCCGCCATCAGTTTGATCAGGGATGTCTTGCCCGCCCCGGTCTGGCCCAGCAGCACGTTGAAATGCCCGGTCTCCAACACCAGCGAGGTCGGCTTGATATGGGTGATCCCGCGGGTCACTTTGCTGGCCTGCTTCAGCTCGATTGTCATGGGGGTGATGTCCTGCGTGTAAAAAGGCCGGGGCAATCTGCGCCCCGGCCAGTGGCTGGCCCGAAAGAGGTATCCGGCGGGCCAGCCGTTGGGAGTTATTGCTGCCAGCGTGCGACGAGTTCGTCGTAGTTGACGGTTTCACCCTGCGGTTTTTCGTTGTCCAGCTTGGGCTTGGCGCCGCCATTGGCGAACCAGTACTCGGCATCACGCTCTTCGTTCAGGCGTGGACCACAACCGCCATAAATGTTCTGCGCCTCATCGGCGGATTGCATCCGGGCCATGGTGATGTCCATCTCCTCGGCCAGACGGTCCATCGCTTCCTGCGGAGTGAAGGCACCGGAGTTCACGTCACCGATTTGCTGCCACCAGATCTGCGCAAGCTTTGGATAGTCGGGCACGTTGATGCCTGTTGGCGACCATGCCACGCGATCTGGCGAGCGGTAGAATTCGACCAGACCACCCAATTTGGGCGCGCGCTCGGTGAAGCTTTCGTGGTTGACCGAACTGTCGCGGATGAAGGTCAGACCCACGTGGGATTTCTTCACATCAACAGTTTTGGATGTCACGAACTGGGCGTAGAGCCAGGCCGCTTGTGCACGGTCGGAGGGTGTGGACTTGAGGAATGTCCAGGAGCCCACGTCCTGATAGCCGACCTTCTGGCCTTCTTCCCAGTAGGGGCCATGCGGGCTGGGTGCCATACGCCACAGTGGGTTGCCTGCATCGTCGACAGTGTTGTTGCCTTCGGACTTGGGCTTGACCATGTCGGCGGTAAAGGCGGTGTACCAGAAGATCTGCTGGGCCACGTTGCCTTGCGCCAGTGCGGGCAGCGATTGGTAGAAGTCATAGGACGCCGCACCGGGAGGTGCGTATTTGCGCAGCCATTCGTCCCATTTGCGGATCGCATAGACCGCCGCAGGACCGTTCGCCGCACCACCGCGGGATACGGATGCGCCTGCGGGGTTGCACGAACCCTCTTCCATGCGGATGCCCCATTCGTCGATCGGCACGCCGTTTGGCTCGCCCTTGGAGCCTGTGCCCGCCATCGACAGCCACGCGTCCGTCATCCGCCAGCCCAGATCGGGCGCACGCTTGCCGTAATCCATGTGGCCGTAGATCGCGACACCGTCGACTTCTTTTACGTCGTTGGAAAAGAAATCAGCGATGTCTTCATAGGCCGACCAGTTGACCGGAACGCCCAGATCGTAGCCGTATTTTTCCTTGAACGCGGCTTTGTTGGCCTCGTCATCGAACCAGTCCTTGCGGAACCAGTAGAGGTTCGCGAACTGCTGGTCGGGCAATTGGTAGAGGTTGCCGTCGGGACCGGTGGTGAACTGGATGCCCATGAAGTCATCGAGGTCCAGCGTTGGCGATGTGGTGGCAGACCAGTCGCCCGCCATCTGTTCGGTCAGGTTATAGGCCAGTTGCAGGCGCGAGTGTGTGCCGATCAGATCGGAATCGTTGACGTAGCCGTCATAGAGGTTCCGCTGTGTCTGCATTTGCGTTTGCACGGCCTGAACCACTTCGCCCTCGCCGAGGATCTGGTGGTTGACCTTGATACCGGTGATTTCCTCGAAGGCTTTCGTCAGCACTTCGGATTCATATCCGTGCGTCGGGATGCCCTCGGACAGAACGTTGATTTCCATGCCGGCATAGGGCTCGGCCGCTTGAATGAACCACTCCATCTCGGACATCTGCTCGTCTTTGCTGAGCGTTGATGGCTGGAATTCCTGGTCAATCCATTTTTGAGCTGCCGCCGCGTCGGCAAAAGCAGTTCCGTGCCCCGCGATGACAGCCATAGCTGCAGTCGCGGAGAGTAGATACTTACGCATCCTCTTCTCCTCCCAGAAGTTTTAATTGAGCCGGATTTCGCCGACTGCCACTACGATAGTCGCAATATTTCGCGCCTGTCAAACTAATAGTTTAGTAGTTTTTTAGCATTACATATCAGATGCCTACCACGTAATCCTGACATTCTTGGCCAGTTTCCGATCACGAAATCGTTGGGTCAGCCCCGCCGCCGATCATCCGTTCCCCGACGGCATCTTGCGCGCGTCGCGCGGCCAGATTCTGCATCAAGGATGACAGCCCCGCGCGGATAATTTGGCGCTATTGTCCGCCCTGCCCAATGCATGTCAACAGCGATGCCATCGGACGCATACGCATACGGGAAACGGGCCCAGCAGTGTCAGACGGAATAGGTGCCCGCGACGCGCTGAAATACAGTTGCCCATTTGCGTATTCCCGGACCCGGCGGTGTGAAACCTCTTTCTCGGAAACCAAAAAACGTGGAAGGTTCACCGGGGCCTGACGATCGCCCACCAATGCCATGCGCCCAACACGTGAGGTGGCCGCACAATGACCGACCCGAAAACCGATCCACTTCAGCACTTGTTGAACGCGCGATTTGCGGATGCTCCCGATGTCGAGGCGCCCCAAAAATCTGCGGACCGTCTGGCGCGGCTTGCGGCGCACGGGTCGTGCCGCTCCTTCACCACCGACCCGATCCCGGATGCGGTGTTGCAGACCCTCTGCGCAGTCGCGCTCTGCGCTCCCAGCAAGAGCGACTTGCAACAACGCGACATCATCCTTCTCAAGTCGGGCCAGCAGCGCACGGCCCTTGCGGAGCTGGTGCCCAAGCAACCCTGGATTGCCCAAGCGCCTATGATCGCGGTCTTTTGCGGAAACAATCGACGACAGCGTCTGATGCACGATTGGAAGAACATTCCGTTCGCCAATGATCACTTCGATGCGCCCTTCAACGCTGCAGCAGATGCGGCAATCGCGCTTGGTGCGTTCGTCACTGCCGCCGAAGCGGTGGGACTGGGCTGCTGCCCGATAAGTGGTGTGCGTAACCGCCCCCGTGCGCTGTCAGAGCTGCTGGCGCTGCCGCCGTATGTCTTTCCCTTCGCGGGGCTCGCTGTGGGCGTGCCCGAAGCGGCCCCTGCAATTTCGCAGCGGTTGCCTTTGGATGTCACCTGCCACACCGACAGGTACGACGAAACCGGTCTGCGCACCCAGATCGCGCAGTACGACGCAATGCGGCGCGAAAGCCAACCCTACCCACAGCAACGCCGAAGGGCGCAATTCGCAGAAAGCGCGGCCTACGGCTGGTCAGACGACAAGGTCCGCCAGTACAGCGTGCCGGAGCGCGAAACCTTTGGCGCTTACATGCGCGCGCAAGGGTTCAAATTCGATTGAATTTTTCGAAAATATCCATGCTTCGCAGGGCTCAACTTGAGTGAGGGCAAGACAATCGGCACGCGGGCCGATAAGGCGGCCAGAATAGGACGATCAATGCATTGTTTTAAAACGATAAATCCACCATCTCAAAACTCCTGCGCGAACTTGCCGCATCCCCATAACAATCGCTGACGACAGCCCCATATCTATTCCAACAAGACACGTTTCAGAGGACTAGATAATGTTGGACACATTGCTGCTGTCGCGCATTCAGTTTGCGGCGAATATCTCTTTCCACATTCTGTTCCCGACAATCACGATCGCGCTGGGCTGGGTGCTGTTGTACTTCCGCCTGCGCTATAACCGGTCGGGCGATGAACGCTGGATGGAGGCTTACGGCTTTTGGGTAAAGGTCTTTGCGTTGTCTTTCGCGATGGGTGTCGTGTCCGGCATCACGATGTCGTTCCAGTTCGGCACCAACTGGCCCGGCTTTATGGAAATCGTCGGTAACATCGCGGGTCCGCTACTGGCCTACGAAATCATGACCGCATTCTTTCTCGAGGCTGTCTTTCTGGGGATCATGCTCTTCGGGTTCAGCCGTGTGCCACGTTGGATGCACACCGGCGCCACGTTTCTGGTAGCCTTCGGCACGACGATGTCGACCTTCTGGATCATTGTCCTGAACAGCTGGATGCACACGCCTCAGGGCTTCGAGATGATCGATGGCGTGGCCCATGCCACCGATTGGTGGGCGATCATCTTCAATCCGTCGATGCCATACCGCTTCTTCCATATGCTGTTGGCCAGCTTCCTCACCGTCAGTTTCCTGATCGCGGGTGTCAGCGCGTTCCGTTGGTTGATCGGCGGTCGGACAAAAGGCGTGCGCGTCGCTTTGCGCACCTCGCTCTTCATGGCGGCACTGCTTATTCCGGTACAGATCTTCGTGGGTGACCTGCACGGGCTGAACACGAAAGAATACCAGCCTGCCAAAGTGGCAGCGATGGAAGGTGTCTGGGAGACCCAGCGCGGTGCCCCGCTGCTGTTGTTTGCCCTGCCCGACGATGCGGCCCGTGAAAACAACATGGAGATCGGCATTCCCGGTCTGGCGTCCTTTATCCTGACCCACGAATGGGATGGCGAAGTCAAAGGTCTGAACGAATTTGTCGCCGAAGACGGAACTGTCCTGCACCCGCGTGTCGCACCTGTTTTCTGGTCCTTCCGCGTGATGGTCGGCACGGGCGTGCTTATGTTGATGGCCAGCTGGGCCGCGGTGGCGTTGATGCTGCGCAAGCGTGCGGATGGCGTCGGGCGGCGCGGTGTGGACGGGTTGCCCAAGGTGTTTCTGATCGGTCTGGTCGGCATGACCTTCAGCGGCTGGCTTGCCACGCTTGCGGGCTGGTACACCACAGAGATCGGGCGCCAGCCGTGGTTGGTGCAGGGTGTTATGACCACCAAGCAGGCGGTGGCGGACGTACCGCCGACCATGGTGCTGTCCTCGCTGATCGCCTACCTCGTGGTCTATGCGGTGCTCTTGGGGGCCTACATAGGGGTAATTTTCTATCTGGCGCGCCGCGCATCGAAGGGACAGTCGATTGAACCACGCGTCCCGCAATCCGAAGCGGCACAACCCCGTGCCGTACCGGCGGAGTAAACACTATGTACACCTTTGGTGATCCAACCCAGTGGCTGCCCTTTGTCTTTGCAGGCCTGATGGGGCTGTCGATCCTGATCTACGTGATCCTCGACGGCTTCGACCTTGGCGTCGGGGTCTTGTTCCCCTTCGCCAATGAAGAAGAGAAAGACGCCATGATTGCGTCGATCGGCCCCTTCTGGGATGCCAATGAGACGTGGCTCGTGCTCGCTGTGGGACTGCTCCTGGTGGCTTTTCCCACTGCGCATGGCGAAATCCTGACCGCGCTTTATGCCCCTGTGGCGATCATGCTGATCGGCCTGATCCTGCGCGGTGTTGCCTTCGAGTTCAGGGTCAAGGCGCCGGCCGCCTACAAACGGTTGTGGAACAACGCGTTCTTTACCGGATCCCTGATGACCTCGCTGAGCCAGGGTTTCATGCTGGGGCTCTATGTCATGGGTCTCGACTGGACCTTGGGCCACGTCGCCTTTGCCTTTCTCACGGCAATCTTCCTGACCGTCGGATACAGCTTTATCGGGGCGACATGGGTCATTCATAAAAACAGCGATGCCTTGCAGATCAAGGCGGTGCGTTGGGCCAAGGGCGGCATTTGGGGGCTTATTCTGGGGATCGGTGCAATTTCACTGGCCACGCCTTTTGTCAGCCCGCGCATTTTCGACAAATGGTTCAGCTTTCCCGAAATGATCTGGCTCGCGCCACTGCCCGTGCTGTCTGCTGCGGTGATCATCTGGCTCTGGACGATGCTCAAGCGGATGCCCTTTGCGAACGACCATTGGAACTGGCTGCCGTTCGTGGCGGCCACCTTGCTGTGGACCATGGCCTACGGCGGGATGGCGTATAGCTTCTATCCCTATGTCGTGCCCGAAAAGATCACGATTTACGAGGCCGCAAGCGCACCTGAATCGTTGTTCATTATCCTGATTGGATCGCTTTTCGTTCTGCCCACGATCGTCGGCTACACGTTGCTGTCCTATTGGGTTTTCCGCGGCAAGGCACGCGAGCTGCGCTACGACTGAGCGGCGCGTTTCAGGGTCTGCCCAGGCGCATGGTGTTTGGGCAGACCCACCATTCGCGACACCTAAAAACCGGATGTGCCCCTCGCCCCCGAGCACATCAACGCTAGGTTGCGGATGAGATAGCAAAGGGCCCCACCATGCAGCTTCTCCATCTCGTTGGCGCGACCAACAATGATTTCTACCACGATTTGTCGTGTACCTATCACCAGTCCACGCTGGTTCTGGACCGGATGCCCGCCCATGTGTTGCGCGTCGATCCGCGGGGAGCGCTGCATCTGCGGCGGGCAGGATCGGTCGAAGAGCGCGGGACTGATCTCAGCGAAGTGGCGCAGCTTTGCACTGATATCGATCTTATGGTGCCCTTCATGTTTTGCCCCGACGGGATGATGGTCTGGCGCGAAATGTTCGAGACGGTTTTCAAGGTGCCGGTTGTCGGCCCGCCCCTGTCGGCCACCGTTGCGTCCACCTCCAAATGGCAGACCAAGGCCATCGCCAAACTGGCCGGGGTCCGGTCACCGGACGCGGTTCGGCTGTCGCGCGGTGCGCCTGGTCCAGCTTGGACCGGTCCGTGCATCGTGAAACCCGACAGCGAAGACAATTCCATAGGTCTGTCGCTTGTTCAGGACCCTGCCGACCTGCCCCGCGCGCTCGCGGATGCGTGGGCCTGCGGCGACAGCGTTCTGGTGGAGCAGTATGTACCGGGCCGCGAAATCCGTGTGGGGGTGCTCGATATCAACGGAGAGGCGCGCGTGTTGCCGATCCTTGAGTACCATGTCTCCGAAGCCCATCCGATCCGCCGCCGCGAGGATAAGGTCGACATCAGCGAGGACGGCAGCGTGACGCGAAAAACGTGGGAAGCCCCCCCGCTGGAAACATCCTGCCCCGCCACACTTGGTACGGATCTGCTCGAGCAGGTAAGTGCCTGCGCGCTGGAGATGCACAGCGCTCTTGGCAGCCGCGACTATTCCCTGTTCGACATGCGGATCGATACCGCAAGCGGTGCGCCCTATCTGCTGGAGGCCTGCAGCTTCTGGACCTTTGCGCCCATCAGCATTCTGTCGCGTATGGTCGAGGCAGCGGGCCTTGATCTGAAGGACGTGACACGGCAGGTGTTCGAGCAGGCAGCTGCACGTGACACGCGCGACCGCCACGGGCCAATCGCTTCGCGCGCCTGATCTGGCGCATCAAGGCTGCACAAATAAATCTGGGTGTGCTGCACCCTTTTCGCGGCTTCATGCGTTGGACCCTGTGCCTGTCAGCAAGGATGTCCGCCATGCAAACCACCCACCTGAGCCAACGCGACCAGGAGTTGTTGTTCGGAAGCGAAACCGCCAAGCCGGGCGACGCGGTCGTGCACTTCAAACACGGGCTCGCGGAGTACCGCGGCGAGGAAAACTGCACCATCGGCGACGTGGAGCAGACACTTGTGTCCTTGCGGTACCGGAATGGCGGCAAGTTGCTCCTGCCTGCGGTCGAAAACGAGGATTTTTGGCTCTACGGTGCGAGCGCCGGCGCTGTGAACCTTGACCGTTTGAAATCCGGTGACTGGACAAAGCGGCGTGATCAGATGGTCGACGAGGTCAACAAAAGCGCCGATGCCGTCATCGCACAGGACAAGGAACGCCGCGCAACGAAGGCACGCAAGATAACGCCATCCGCAGATGCAATGAAAGCATTCGCCGAAAGCTTTGCCTTTGATGAAACCGAAGATCAGCTTGCCACGATTGATGCGGTCCTCGCCGACATGGCGCGCGAGGTGCCGATGAAACGGCTGCTGATCGGTGACGTGGGGTTCGGCAAGACCGAAGTCGCGATCCGGGCCGCAGCAGCCGCGGTGCTGAGCGGCCATCAGGTTGTGATGGTTGCGCCGACCACCGTGCTTGCCCGCCAGCATTTCGAGGAAATGCAAGACCGGTTCAAAGACATCGCGACAGATGTGATCGAGGTATCCCGCTCCACGACCGCGCAGGACATGCAGGACTTGAGTGGGAAAGTGAAGGCAGGGCACGCGCAGATTATCGTCGGCACCCATTCCGTTCTCACTGCGGATCTGGAGTTTGACAAATTGGCGCTGGTTGTCATCGACGAGGAACAGAAATTCGGTGAGCGCCAGAAGGCGGATCTGGAAACACTGGCCTCGGGCGCGCATGTGCTGACCATGACCGCGACACCGATCCCCCGTTCGCTTGCCGCGGCAGAGGTCGGTCTGCTTGATATTTCGGTCATCGCGACAGCACCCAAAGACCGGTTGCCCATTGAAACTGAGGTTACCGCGACCGATCTGGACATGATGTTGAAAGCAATTGACCGGGAACTGGCGCGAGACGGTCAATGCTATGTTGTGTGCCCGCGTGTGGCAGGGATCGACCGATTGGCAGGCAAACTGGACCGGATGGACATCCCGTTCGACTACGCCATTGCACACGGCCAGATGCCCGACGACGACATGGAAGCGTCGATGCTGCGCTTCATGCGAGGCGAGGTTCAGGTTCTGTTGTCGACCTCCATCGTGGAGAGCGGGCTTGATAACACCAATGCAAATACGATGATCGTCTTTGATGCAGAGCTTTTCGGTCTCGCCCAGCTTCACCAACTGCGCGGACGGATCGGGCGCAGCAAGCTGCCCGCTCATATGATCCTTTTCTCGGACATTGACCTTGGCGACGACAGCGAAGCCGCAACACGGCTGACCGCTTTCGCACAGATGTCCGAACTGGGTGCGGGTTTTCGCATTGCGCGCAAAGACCGCGATATTCGGGGTTTTGGCACATTGGACGGTCCGGAACAGTCCGGCCAGCATTCGCGCCTCGGCATCGGGCTTTATCGCCATGTGCTCAAGCAACATGTCGCGCGGTCCTGACCCGTCGCATACACCGCTTTTTGCGAACCGAAAAAATCCACCCCGACGCCCGTTCCGGGCATTCGGGCAGCGCAGATTTGTACCTTGGGAATTATCGATATAAGATAGAAAAAACAAAAGAATTAGAGGTTTGGAATGAGCATCGTATTGAGCAGGGTCTGGGAATCGGTCTTTTTCCCCCTGCTTCAGCGGCCCAAGCGCCTTCAGGTGGCCGCCCTGTGCCACAAGGGAGAGGGCCCGAACCGGCGCTTTCTTTTGGTCACAAGCCGCGAAACCAAACGCTGGATCATTCCCAAGGGCTGGCCGATACGCGGGCTGACCTCGAATGAAGCAGCACTTCAGGAAGCCTGGGAAGAGGCCGGCGTCAAACGCGGCCGTGCCGACGGCGCCCCCGTTGGCAAATACACCTATCAGAAGAGACAGGCATCGGGGTGGAGTTTCCCCGTAGAAACATTGGTTTATTCCGTCGCCGTGGCAGAGACGTCCGACAAATTTCCCGAAGCCCAAGAACGCACACGCACATGGGTCACCGCCCAACGTGCTGCCGACATGGTCAACGAACCGGAACTTCGCCAGATCTTTCTCGATCAGGCGGCGCAGGGCACGTGAAAAGTTAATTGAAAACTGCCGCCCTCACGCGTTAAAGGCTGTGAAACTTCGGGGGACGCAGTATGACAAACCAAAACAGCGACGCACGCCACCTTGAAACGCTTGACCGCGATCTGGACCGGTTTTCCAAGCTGGAGATGGCGACAAGCTATGTCGGCAGGCCCCTGGTGGGACCGGGCATCTCCCTCGTCTTTGTGGTGCTGGCCGGACTGACGGCCGTGCTGTTTTTCGGTCAGACAAACAACACGATAGTGGTGCTTATTGCTGCCTGTTTCGGGGCGTATATGGCGCTCAATATCGGCGCCAACGATGTGGCGAACAATATGGGGCCCGCTGTGGGTGCCAATGCCCTGAGCATGGGCGGAGCCATTGCGATCGCTGTCATCTTCGAAAGCGCGGGCGCGCTTATCGCCGGTGGGGACGTGGTATCGACCATCGCCAAGGGAATCATTGCACCCGAAAGCATGGGAACAGCGCAGATATTCATCTGGGCCATGATGTCCGCGCTTTTGTCGGCGGCCTTGTGGGTCAACCTAGCCACGTGGGTGGGCGCACCGGTTTCGACGACCCACTCCGTTGTGGGCGGCGTCATGGGAGCCGGGATTGCCGCCGTTGGCTTCGCTGCCGTGAACTGGCCCACAATGAGCAAGATCGCCGCGAGCTGGGTGATCTCACCGGTTCTTGGTGGCGCAATCGCCGCCCTTTTCCTTGCGCTGATCAAATCCCGCATTATCTACCGCGAGGACAAGATCGCCGCAGCCCGTACGTGGGTGCCGATCCTCGTGGGGATCATGGCAGGAGCGTTCGCGGCCTATCTGGCGCTCAAGGGGCTCAAGAAGATTATCAAGATCGATATGCCCATGGCCCTGATGATCGGTGCGGCCATCGGCGTGCTCGCATGGGCCGTCATGATCCCAGTCATTCGCAAACAATCCCAAGGTCTGGAAAACAGAAACAAGTCGCTCAAGGTGCTCTTTGGCATTCCGCTGGTCGTCTCGGCCGCGTTGCTGAGTTTCGCCCACGGTGCGAACGATGTGGCAAATGCGGTCGGCCCGCTCGCGGCCATCGTACAGGCCTCGCAGTCTGGCAATTTCACCGAAGCGGTGAGCATCCCGCTCTGGGTCATGGTCATTGGTGCCTTCGGTATTTCCTTTGGCCTGTTTCTGTTTGGCCCCAAGCTGATCCGGATGGTCGGAAGCCAGATCACCAAGCTGAACCCCATGCGCGCCTACTGCGTTGCCTTGTCGGCCGCGATTACGGTCATCGTGGCCAGCTGGCTGGGCTTGCCTGTCAGCTCGACGCACATCGCGGTCGGTGGTGTCTTTGGAGTGGGGTTCTTCCGCGAGTGGGACGCAGAACGCCGCATCCGCAAAGCGCGGCTTACCATGCCTGACCGCCCCGCCTATGCGCCGGAGGAACGCCGCCGCCGCAAACTGGTGCGTCGGTCCCATTTCATGACGATCATCGCAGCCTGGGTCATTACCGTCCCCGCAGCGGCTTTGCTGTCGGCCACAATCTTCTTCCTGATCAACGCGGCGCTCGGTTCCACCTGATCGCCGCACACTAAATGGCAATAGGAACAGGGTCGCGCCAATATCACGACAGGCGCGGCCCAACGAACAATCAGTGCCCCAGTATCGATGTGTTCGTTTGGGATATCAGTATCTTGGCGAAATTGTAAAGCCGCCGCCGGAGGCCACTCGTGGCTGAACAACTCGGCCAATCGGGTTTTTTTAGCAGTAATGGTGCCCGGGGGCGGAATCGAACCACTGACACGAGGATTTTCAATCCGCCACTTATCCAGCGCAATCAAACGGTTACTACCGCAAGGGGTGTCAAACCCACTACGGGAAATCAAATACTTAGCAGCCATTTGTCAAACCTCCTCGACGAGGCGTTCCAATGAGCTGGCGGGTTGCGAACACATGCGCAGAACGGAAATTCGGTAGCGCGACGCGCAAGCAGATAATTATGTTCCTCGCCGACAAGGCGAGCGATGATGGGTCCGGCATTTGGTGTTCCAAAGGAACAATCCAACGGCACACAGAGCTGGGAGAGACCACCGTCAAACGAACGGTTCGCGAGTTCCTGAAAGAAGGCATTCTGGTCGAGACCGGCGCACGCACCTGCAAGAACGGATTCACCGTCGTTTACCGGATCGATCTGGCCAAGGTTGAGGCGCTGGACCCCACTCTTGAGCCCGAGATTGAGACGGGGTCCACTGTGGCCCCCGTCCAGTATGGTCCCGGTACGGGGGCCACTGTGGCCCGGGTACCGGGGCCACCACGGCCCCCAAACCATCCTAAAACCATCCATAAACCACCTACGCGCAGGCGCGAGGCGGCGGTGGATGAAGATGCTGAAAAGGTTTTAGCAGCATATCCACCGGACCGATTACGCGGCAAGGCGGCGTGTCTTGCCCAGATCGAAGAGGCCATGAAGGAAGGGATCGAACCCGAGGACTTGCGGCAAGCCGTCCAAGCCTATGCCACCGACAGCGCAGGTTTCACTCGCTCCAAGGTCTGTTTTTCCGACAACTGGTTCAAGTCAGGGCGCTGGCGGGCCTATGTCGAGGACATCGCCAAAGGCCGTGAGGAGGCCGAGGTGAAGCAGGCCGAAATGCTGGAAGGGGTGGCTGGCTGGGTCACAGACCGCCACCCCTTATGCCGTCACATCACAGCCAAGCAGATCGACGGATTGCTTGCCTCAAAGCTGGTCACAAAGGCGCAAATCCAGGCGGCAGGCCTCAGATCATGACCGCAACCGATCCGACCGAAGCGCAAACAGCAAGGCGACCCATGTCATACGCTGGCGCTGCTGACACGGGACCTTGCGAGGGGCGGCAAGCCTCCCCTTCGAACCCCACCGGCGCAGGCAAAGCCCGCACCAAAGAGCCGCTGACCGAGACCTTCGTCTTTCGGTGCAGCGCCGCAGAGAAGGCCCAATTGCGCGCCAAGGCCGAGGCCGCTGGTCTACCCGCCGCGACCCTGCTGCGCGAGGCGCTTGGCCTGACCGAAGCCCGCCGTCGCAAGCCCATCCCCCGCGTCGATCCCGCGCTTGTGCTGGCCGTCGGGCGTATCGGCGGCAACCTGAACCAGATCGCCCGCTGGCTGAACCGCGCGATGCTGGCAGGCCGCGTTGACCTCGACGCGCTAACCGTGGCCCGTCGCCTGCTGACCATCGAACGCCAGCTTGCCCAGATCGTCGAGGCATCCCGCCGATGCTGATCAAGTTCTTCCGCAACGGCAAAGGCGCAGGCGCTGGTCCTGTCGGTTACCTCGTCGCGGACAAGGTGCTGGCCTACGACGACAACTGCGACCTGATCCACGATGCCGACGGCCAGCCGATGACGGTCACGCGCGAGCCACTGCCCGAGGTCCTGCGCGGCAACCCTGACCGCACCGAAGCCCTGATCGACGCCACCCGCCACCAGTGGACTTACCGCGCGGGTGTCATCAGCTTTGCCGCCGAGGATGCCCCGACCGAAGAGCAGCAAGACGAGGTCATGGACCATTTCGAACGTCTGGCCTTCGCGGGGCTGGACCCTGAGCAATATGACGTGCTTTGGGTCCGACATACCCACGAAGACCGTGTCGAGCTTCACTTCTGCACGCCGCGCTTGGAACTGACCTCAGGCCGAAGCCTGAACATCGCGCCGCCCGGATATGAGAAAGCCTTCGACAGCCTGCGTGATGTGATGAACCAGCGCCACGGCTGGGCCGATCCGATGGAGTTGGAGCGCACTCAAGAGGTCCGCGACACCATCGAGACTCCGACCCGCGCCCAAGGCCGCGACGAGCTGCATGCCTGGCTGCAAGACCAGATCAGCGTCGGCTTTGTCACTGACCGCGCCAGCATGATTGACGCGCTGACCGACGCAGGCTTCGACCTGCCGCGCATCGGCAAGGCCTACATCACCGCCCAAGACCCCGACACCGGCGAGCGCTGGCGTTTGAAAGGAGAGATCTTCCATGAAGACTGGCAAGCCGACCCGGTTGAGCGAGAAACTGAACGCGGAGCTGGATACGATCCGGCAGGACTACGCCGCCTCGATGGCATCCCAGCTAGAGAGCTTCAGGACCGATTTGAGCAAAATTGCGACCATCGCGCATCGTACAACCGAGAGCGATACCCGCAGCTTTCTGCGACAGAACAAGAGCTGGCTGACGATCTCGCCCTGGCTGATCACGGGAACGTTCTTAGTGGGGATCGTCTTGATGATGGGCGCGAGCTTGCTTTGGACGCTGATGCTGGCGAGCTCGGAACTGACGGACTTGGGTCTGACGCGGATCGACAGGGAGGACGGGACATGGGTGGTACTGGACTCGACCAAGACGCGCCTGAGGACCTGCACACTGGGCGGCAGATCAGTGACCTGCATCAAGATCGAGGAGAATTAGATGACGACACCCCTGACAGCCTTGGAACGCGACTTGCTCGCCTGCGTAGAGCGGTTGGTGACGGCCTGCGAGGTCTCAGCAAAGGAATTGAGCGGGTTAGAGGAACGCTCGACGACGAGGATGCAGAGTCAGCTGGATGGATTGGCCGCCTGCGTGTCGGTGTTCATTCAATCGCAAACGGCGTCCGTGGCTGCGTTGCACGGCTTGTTGAACGAGGGCTCGAACTACGCGAGGCTGCGCACGCAACTCGAGAACAGCTTGAAATTAGTGAAGGCCGCCGAAGAGAGGTTGAGACAGAGCTAGGGGAGCGGGAGGTCGAGATGGATCGGGGGCTGACGCATTGATACCTAAAGTAATATTTTCCTTTATATCAATAGCCTCCGAAGAGTTGGCTGTAAGCCCTAACAGCCCTTGAGCTGGCAAAAAAGCACCTGAACGCGTAGGTTGGGCTGCCTCAGATTTAAAATAGTCGTGTTTTGCCTCGTCGGATCATGGGAGCTTAGACTATTTGATCGTTGACCCTCGTTTACACTTGTGACCATTTTGACCACAAATTGAAGGCACTATGAAATCTGTATCCGCACGTGAAGCAAAGTACCATTTTGGCCAGTTGATCGACGAATCACGAGCAGAGCCAGTGGTCGTTGCGAAACATGGTCGGCCCGTAGTTGTTGTCCTTGCTGTGGAAGAATACCAGCGCTTAAGCGGGCAGGATGTGAGCCCAAATTCCATTGGTTCTGTACTGAGCAAAGAGCAATGAGGCACAGTAACTTGAGGGATTTATGGAGATGGATAGCTATCTTCAGATTGGCATACGGCCATGAGCAGGGTTAATCGAATGCACATATCTGCAAAATTGAGAACCACAGGTGACCCAACAAGTGAGGCTCGTAAGCCCACAACTAAGGCGGTAGCGCTCGGGCAAGTTTTTACAGACGAAACCCTTGCTAAGCGTATGGTACTTGGTCTCGGAATTGATAGAGCACCAGACGACAAGGTTGTTTTAGATCCATGTGTTGGCCCGAACACGTTCCCTTCAGTCATTTCTGCGGTGCGTAGCCGCCCGATCCACGTTAAGGCTTTTGATATCGATGCGGAAATGTGCCGTTTCAGTAGGCTAAACAATAGCGAAACATTTACTTCGGTGTTCTGCGCTGACTATTTGCTGTCTCCTATCCAAGGCAACTTCGACTTTGCAATTCTTAACCCGCCATATGTCCGACAAGAGTGGATTAGAGAAAAAGCTCAATACCGAGAGACTCTCAAGTCGACCCTAGGTTTTGAACTGCCAGGAACGTCAAACCTCTACGTCTACTTTATTGTCAAAGCACTATGTGACCTGAAAGTAGGGGGAAAACTCAGCTGTATAGTGTATGACTCATGGCAGTCCACCCTCTATGGGCGATGGCTGAAAGGCTTCTTGGATAAGATGTGCCGAACGTGGCGAGCGGAGCCTGCTCCAGCGATGCCTTTTGAAGGAAAACTGATCGATGCAACCATAATTTATGCTGAGAGAGGCCAACCGGACGAACAAATAGAGCTTTCAACTGGCGCTGTTGTTCGTGAAGGATTCGCGCCCATCGATGACCTTTTTGTTTCGCGTAGAGGTTTGCGGCTCAAACAAGCGAATTTCTTTCTAAGCACAATGGAACGAAGGGGCATCGAAGGCTCATCTCCGTTCATCAAGAAAATTGCGAAAGTCCCGGGCTACATTGTAGGGGCAGACCACCCAGAGGCAGCACTCCTTATCAAAGAGTTAGGCGAAAACAAAAAAGCGCACAGTACTATCGAAAAGAGACTTTCTGAGGCGCTAGGTGACCCAGAGAAGAACCTTTCGATACTTACCTGGTACCGCGAACGGCCTGACCAATGGTGCACCCACAAGAACGTTCCAAAGGACACTTTACTTTTCAACTATTATCTTCGACATCGCCCTCGGCATATCTGGAACTCCGAGGCACGTGCATACTCAGACAATTTCTATGGCATTACGTCAAAAAGCCCCATCAATGCTCTTGCTTGGCTAGCCGCTCTGAACGCAACCGCCAGCGTTACGGGGATACTGCAGAAAGCACGAAATCAAGGTGCTGGTTTAGCAAAACTGCAATTGTTTGAATATCGAGAAGCACCAGTTGTCGATCTTCGCCTCTGGAGCGAAATCGATCGTCGCAAATTGGAAGTTATAGGCCAGCAGTTTACTAAAGCTACGTATCCGAACGTATCTCTTGTGGAAAAAGTAGACAGTTTGATTGCATCTGTTTTAGGAAATCCAGATTTGGCTCCCGCAAGAATTGAAGCCGATCTTGCTAGAGCTGATATCGCGGCCAAACAACCAAGCGGAAGAGAAGTATGAGTTGGCTTTCATATGCCTCTGATGAAGTTGGTGAATTTCATCCAGAGTTCCAGTCCGCCGCTGAACAAGCTTTGTTTGACCTCAACCTGAGCGCAACTCACCACTGGCGGCATCACCCAGTCAGCATGGGTGTTGGGGTAGTGCCCGACTACGTACTTGTTGAGAGCGCGTCAGGCAGATGGATGCTGATTGTCGAAATAAAGCGGCGCCCAGATGCAGTGAAATCAGAGCGCAACCAAATCCAGGCGAAGGGTTATGCAGAGGCAAATGCTAGCTACTTCCGTGCCGGTTGGCCGCAATACTTTTGCGTAACAAATCTAGAAATTACTCAGGGCTTTGCTTTGAGAGGTGGGATGCCACCGAGGGACTGCCTAGTCGATGGAATGCAATTCGACTCTGGTACGTTTGCATCAACGCCTCAGGCTGATCATCGTAGACAGTTCATTGACGATTTGAAAATCATGATCAGTCACGTACAAAACATATCCGAACCTACGTTTACCTTCGTTTGGCCCAGAGTTGTTCGTGGTGCATATCAGCATGCGGAAGGACTTCCGTTCAACCCAACTATGGACGGTGCCGCAGGGCTAGTCCCAGATATTGTTCGAGACTACTTCTCGATCGACTATCAGCTAAGTGCTCGAAGACAGATGCTTATACGTTGCCTAATGGCAGAGTATCTTCGAGGGCTCCTTCGTCGGCATGACCACCCACAAAAAAATTCGGTGGGCTCAGTGGGAACTACGCTTGCTGGCGCTGCAAACGCATTGGTCAGACTTCGATCAATCGACTTTGCCGGCGTATTTGAAGACAATTTTGCGCCTGTCTATCTAGGTTTCGAGGCAGACCCATCGGTTCGGCCCTTCATAGAGGGCTACTTAGCGGCGCTACAAGTTGACGACGTCACTGCATTGTCCGCAACACGTAGCGACAGTCATGAGCTGCCCGAGAGATTGATCCAAGAGACAGCACCAGCCGCTGTTCGAGATGCTCGAGGAAAGGCAGCTACTGATCCAGAACTTGCCGCTCTTCTCGTGTCGCTAACTGTGACAAACGCTAACGGAATCTACTTGGATCCAGGATGCGGGGAAGGGAACCTGATTTCAGCAATATATGACTGGCTTAGATCAAAAGGGGTGGAGCATGATCAAGCTCTTGGTCAAACGATGGGTATCGAAGCAGACTCGCTTGCGGCAAAAGTCGCAGCCTTGAGGCTTGTTCTGAAAGAGCCAAGGCTAGCAAATCATGGTGCGCCATGCCGCGTAGAAGTCGCGGATATGTTCAGCTCTTCGGCACAAATTGCGTTGGCTGACGCGATCCTGATGAATCCTCCTTTTAAGCGATACGAAGTCCAAGATGATGCTCCGATCCCTGCGGCGCTTCGACAACATTACCGTGCAGCTATCGCGGCTCTGGGCGGCCAAGTCGAAGCAGATGGAGGCCAATCAAATATCTATGCACTTTATATTGAGTACTTGATCAAGGCGGCGAAACCTGGCGCAACGATTGGAATCGTTTTAGATAATAAGTGGTTCCACAATGAGACGGCCCGTCCCATTCGAGAGTTGCTTCTCCGCTACTGTGAGATACTGGGGGTCGTCACTTATCCACATAGCCGCTTCTTTGAAGAGTTAATGATCGCGACGTCAATGGTAATCGTGCGCAAAGGAATGCCATCTGATGATCACTCGGTTTGCTTTGCTCGCGTTGAAGAACCCGGTGCTACAGCCACAGACGACGCTGCAAATGCAATCCGAGGCGGTGCCATTCCAAACGGTTGGAGCGTTCGCCACGTACGCCAATCCCAACTCGGTGGCAATTCCTGGAAGTCTTACTTGTCAGCAAACCTAGTAAGTGAATTTAGACAAGCGCCCCTAGCCAAACTCCCAACGTTGTTCACGCATTCGCGACGTGGGGGCCTAGCGAAGGAAGGCGGCGGAATAGCGGTCTACGAATTTCCTGAGCGCACTCAGTATGGGCCAAAACGACAGTACAAGGTCAATGGAAACCCCTTTCAAACTGAAAAAGGGCGCGAACTGACAAAAGCTGAAAATGATCAGCTCAGAGCGTTGGCTGGTAACATCCCTGACAATTATCGTGGATATGCTATAAACAAGGCGGATCGGATTGCGGGATATAACTTGTCTGAAGCTGATGTTACCCGCGATTGGACTCTTGAATCCCCTTCCCAAAGAACACCAGGCATAGCTTCAGGGTATGCGGGCAACCGGCGTCGCGTCTGGGACAACAGCCTCGAACAAGCGGTTGCTTCGTTTCGTGCAAATGCGGAAACGCAAGTTTACATAGAACAAATCGAACAAAATGTTGGGCTTGACGATACCGTCTTGCCGAATCCTCAACTTTGGAATGCTCTGAGAGAACCCTTTGCTGGCGGGTTAATAATCCCAAGAAAACAGCGCGTTGGACACCGTGTGCACATTAATGGATATGCATTCGCCCCTCAGGGCCGTCAGGTTCGGTTATCTAGTAACTTCCTGAGCTACGGCGGGTGTACTGCCATTGATCCAGATACCAATTTAGACGAAAGCTCTGCTACTCGCCTGATAGCAGCTTGGTTGCTGTCTAGTTTTGGTCATCTGCAGTTTGAGTTGGAATCAAATAACAGGGAGGGGGCTAGGTCGCTGGAGCAACATCATGCCGACAGTATTTGGATTTTCGATCCACGTTTGATTCAGCCGCAGAAACGAACCGAAATATTGGATATTTTTGCAAGACTGCCTTTCCCTGTGCGAACCGATATCCGCCCAGAACTTCAACCAGAACTCATGCAGCTGGATCGCATATTTTCTGATGAGCTCGCACGGGTAGTTCCCAATTTAGACAGTAACGCCATGCTGTTAGAGGTTTGGGACCGGCTACATGATCTGCATGATGAAAGGAACAACTAGTGGGTGTTACTGTAAGTTCTTTCTTTAGCGGCATTGGCGGGTTGGACCTAGGCTTCGATTGGGCGGGTGCAACCGTGCACTATGCTACAGACCTCTCACCCATCGCCGCCAAAACCTATCCGCTCAACTTTGGCAGAGAACTTGTCGAAGCAGACATCAATAATTTGTGCCACTCGCAAATACCTAACTCCGACATCATCATTGGTGGGCCGCCATGTCAGTCATTTTCCCTCGTTGGCTTGCGCCGACCGGACGATGAGCGCGGTAAGCTTGTCTTCAGGTTTATTGAAATCATTCGTTCAAAAAATCCGTCAGGCTTTGTTCTCGAAAATGTTCCAGGCCTTTCGTCAGCTCGTATCGACGGCGAAAGACTTACATCTCATCTAGCCCGCGAACTAGAAGCCTTAGGCTACTTCGTCACGGTTATGAAACTAAATGCAGCTCAATACCTCGTTCCTCAGTTGCGAAAGAGGGTCTTCATCGTGGGGTCACGCGTTTCGCCAGTCGCGGTTCCAAACCCAGAAGAATTTGCAAAAAGTGTATCGGGTCGATCTTACGCAGAATATGAAATTGGTAGTTGGGCTGCGCTCCGTGATCTAGGAGAAGTAGTCGGTAAAGGAGAACTAACGACTTATTCGCAACCGGCAACGTCACAGTTTGCAGCCTTGATGCGACGGAGAAACGCAGATTTTTCGCTGCATGAAATGCCGCGAATGTCAGAGACGGACAAAACGCTCATAAAATTTATCCCACCTGGTGGTAACTATATGGATGTTCCAGATGAATTTTCGACCCAGCGGATCATGAACTTCAAACGCACAGGCGGGCGGACGACTACTTATGGCAGGTTACATCCACTTCGGCCTGCATACACCATCAACACTTATTTTAGACGGCCAAATGTTGGTGCAAACTTCCACCCAGTCGAAGATCGTTTGATAAGCGTCCGCGAGGCTATGCGCCTTCAATCAATTCCTGACAAGTTTTCCATAGCTAAAATTGGGCCTCAAGACGAGCGCAATGCTCTCGTCGGCAACGCAGTACCCCCGCTTCTAGCGCATGCTGTCGCGCGGGAACTACTACGCTCCCTTGGAGTAACAGTCCAAACGGTAAAGATGACACGCTCGAAGTCGACCATAAGTATTGGAGCTGACGAGTTCACTTAATTATCGCCAAACATAACGCAGTACATTCGAACCATAGGCGTCAAAAACTCAATCCACTACGGCACAGCATCTCAATTTTTGTCACCCAGATTCGGCTTAATGGCCAGTTGCGAAGCCTTGGCTACCAGTTGGCCACAGTAGAGCTCGAGAGTGGCAGCCAAAGCAAACACGGGAGACAGCAGAACAAGCGTGACCGCTGACAAAGCCAGAAGCACAATCGATGGATCAAGAGTACCAGATGCCGAAAAAAGCATGAGCTTGGCGTAGCAGGGAAGGTAGATTGCTGCCGCTATCAAAATGCACTGAAAACAGGGTTAGTGAAACGGCCAACATCATGCCGCACCCGCTCCAGAATGACCAGTTTTTGCCGCTGCATGTGCGGAATGTTAGAAAACACCAAAGTCTACTCCTTCAGCAATTCGATCCACGTATGAACGTCTTCCATTGGAACCTCTTTTCCATCGGTTAGCGACCGATACCATCGTGCGATAATAGCCCCGCGCTTTTCGCTTTTGATCCTGATGCCTTGTTCGATCAGGAATCGATCAAGCGAGGTTTCAAATTCTTCAAGCGCGTCAATGTCATGCTCAACACGTGCGGATTTCGTGCCGAGAAGAATCCAATTCACATCGACACTGAATTTTTCTTCGAGCAACACCAGCGCCTCAATCGGGAGGCCGCGCTCACCTTTTTCGTAGCTGTGGTAAGCCCGTAGTGAGACGCCAATTTCCTTGGCCATGTCCGTCTGAGACAAGCCCGTTTCATTGCGCGTGATCGCAAGCCTGGCCCCGATGCCAATGAACATTTCAGACGTTTTTTGCGCCACGTGTGGTTCCCAGTTGACGGATGTGCATTTATTAGCACGTATGCAAAAAATGACAAATTTAGGTTCGTTTCGTTATCTGACCATGCAGGATGACTTAAAACAAGCGATTCCAGACAACCGTAGCAAAGAAGACCATTTTAGAACAAGAACGTCTGCTTTCACCGAAACAGCTAAGCGAGATCGTTGGCCTCAGCCCTGCGCAAATTCGCGCACTTATGAACGATGGGCGACTAGAGTTCATAGAAATATCGTCGAAGACCAAGCGACTGACTATGAGCGGCTGGGAACGGTTCCAGAAGAACGCAACCAAAGTCAAAAGCTGCGAAAGCGAAAGAACGGCTGCAAACTGACGGGGGGACAAAAGCAATGGCTACGACCAATCTCAATATCAGCGTGATCGACAAGCGCATGATGAAGCAATCCGAGGCCGCAAGTTATTCTGGATTGCCAGTGAAACACTTCAAGGCGGCATGCCCGGTGCGGCCAGTTGAGTTGAAAGAGGGCACGTTGCTTTGGGATCGCAAAGACATCGACCTGTGGATCGACGGTTTGAAATCAGGCGCGATGACTGAAACGCGGGATGACATTCTGGGCCGTCTCTGATGACGCAAGTACGCATCAAAGGCTTTAAGATTTTCAAAGACCGGCATGGAAAGTTGCGTTGCTACCACCGCGCCACTGGCCACAAGATCGATATTGAAAAGTCGCCAGTTGGGTCTGCGGATTTTTTTGCTGAGTGCGAAACGATCCGTGCCATTGCTCAGGCTTAAAAGGCGAAGGCACCGAAAGCTGGCACCCTTGGCGCACTCGTTCAGACGTATTTCGAAACCGAACATTTTCAGAACCTCGCTGAAGCCACTCGTCGCGACTACCGCAAATGCGTTGATTTTCTTAAACCGATCAAAGGCACGCCCGTCCATGTGATCGACACCCCTCTAGTTTCGGGTATTCACGACAAGGCCGCAAAGAAGATTGGTTGGCGACGCGCCAACATGGTGCGTACGCTATTGAGCGAAGTTTTCCGATACAACATCCCCAAGGGCTTGATTGAGGTGAATTACGCCAAGGACGTGATCCCCAAACGCCGACCGCGAGATCGCGCTTATGCCAACAGGCCATGGAACATTGAAGAACGAGATATCGTTCTGCCCCGCGCAAAGCCGCATGTGCATGTGGCCCTTGCTCTTATGATGAACACAGGACTTGATCCAACGGACGCGCTCAAGCTGCGCAAAGATCAGATTGACGAAGATACGATCTGGGGTGTGCGCGGCAAAACTGGCGAAGAGGTCGCAATCCCGATCAGTCCCACTCTGCAGGCGGCGCTGGACTTGTTTCCCGATCATGAGGCCGAAACGGTTCTTGCCAGCTCACGCGGTGAAGCATGGACTTACAATGGCTTTTCAACGGTTTGGCACCGCTTCAAGATCAAGCTTGAGGACGAAGGACTGATCGCGCCAGATTTAACGCTCAAAGGTATGCGCCACACGGTAGCCACCACACTTCGTGAAGCTGGCCTTGATGAACGCCGCATCGCCGACCTTCTGGGACAGAAGACACCATCCATGGCGCGGCACTATTCCCGCTCGGCAAACCTTGCCGAAAAGAACCGCGAAACCATGGCGACATTGGAAAAAGAAAAAGAAAGACGCGCGAAGATTGTCAAACCTTCGCTGAAAAGCGTCAAACCTGACCAAAGTGAGGATCAAAAATGAGCGGTAAACTCAATTATATCATATAGTTAAATGGTGCCCGGGGGCGGAATCGAACCACCGACACGAGGATTTTCAATCCACTGCTCTACCCCTGAGCTACCCGGGCACGGGAACCGAATTATCGGCTGGGTGAGCGCGTTCTATGGCGTCTACGCGGGGGTGTCCAGCCTCTTTTTGTCGGCGGGTTGGATAAATTCAATGCGGCTTTTCAGGGGGATGGTTTTGGGATGCTTCAAAGGCCGCCTCAACGTCTTCGGGGTCCTGTGACGGGCTGGCGTAGCTTCCGTTCAGCCACTTGGCCAGATCCAGATCCGCACAGCGGCGCGAGCAGAAGGGGCGATATTTCGCGGCAGTTTGTGCGCTACAGATCGGGCAGCTCATGAGATGACCTCGGACAACGGAATGCGCACACGTTTGCGCTGGAGTTCGTAGTGACCAAGCGGTGTCCAACCGACAAGCGCGGTGTCGACGTCATCGGATTTGAATGCCGCACGCAATGCCGTCTCGAAAGGACGGCGGTCCTTCTTGGGCATTGGCGCCAGATCGAGGGTGATTTGCCCGCCAAGACCGCGCAGACGCAGCGCACGCGGCAAAAGACGTGCGCAGGCCATGTTGGCCTTGATACCCGCCGCCAGTGACGCATCACCACCGGTATTCACATCGACAGCCACCAATGCGCGTGTCGGCTCTACATACATGAAGGCGCCGCCTGACAGCCCGACCCGGTCTTGCGACAAGCCGCCGATCGCGTCCAGCACACCGCGCGTTTCAAACCCGCCTGTGTCTGTGACGACCTCGGCCTTCGCGGTCCACTCGCGCCACGCCATGACATGCGGGCCATCCCCTTCGGCAAGGGTTTCCGGACCCGTGCCCTCGTCTTCGAGCACGGTCGCTGCCAGCGTCAACATCGCGCCGATATCCTCGGCGATTTCATCTGCATCCGCTTCGGCGCAGGAGGACCGCAGGATGAGCCCGTGAGGCGCCTCGCCCATCGCATCATGCGCGATCTCGAGCAACCGGTCGCGTTCGGCCTCGTCCTTGACCGAACGGCTGATGTTCAGCCCCGGCGCATCGGGCGTGACAATCGCGTAGCGGCTTTTGAACAACAGCTTTTGTGTGACCGGGATCGCCTTGCCGTCTTCTGCATGACCCGACACCTGTACCAGCAACTGTTGTCCGGGGGCGAGGCCCTTGACCTGACGCAAGAACGCAGCGCCATCGGGGGTGCGCAGAAACATACCGCCCTGCCCCTTTACCGGCCGGTCCGCGACGGCGCGGTAAATGGTTCCCACACGGGGCAGATCCTCGGCATCCACCAGCAGATCCTCAAGCTGGCCATCAACCATCAGTGCCGCCGCTTCGGCGTCGCCCAGATGGTCCAGAACAATCGTGCGTCCCTTCATTGCGTATCTCCAAACGGGTAACCTGCCGCGCGCAGCAGCGTTGCGGTTTCGGCAAGCGGGAGCCCCACGATGCCGGTAAATGAGCCCGAGATCCAAGGGATCAAAGCGCCGGCAGGTCCCTGGATCGCGTATCCGCCGGCCTTGCCCTGCCAATCCCCGGTGTCGAGGTAGCCGTTCAACTCATCGGCGGACAGGACTTTCATGCGCACGGTGCTGACCACGTCGCGCGCCCACGTGCGGTCGCCCCGCTTGACCGCGACGGCGGTAATCACTTTGTGACGTCGCCCCGACAGGCCGCTCAGAAACCGTTCTGCTTCGGATCGATCGGCCGGCTTGCCCAGAATGCGCCGTCCAAGCGCAACCGTGGTATCGGCGCATAGCACGATATCGTCAGCATCAGCCGCAACGGCCGCCGCTTTCGCCTGCGTGATCCTGCTGCAATAGGGGCGCGGCAGCTCGTTCTTCAGCGGGTCTTCGTCGATATCGGGCGGGGTGATTGCGTCCGGCACAACGCCAATTTGCGCCAGCAATTCCTTGCGGCGCGGCGATCCTGATCCGAGGATGAATCTCATCTTGTCTCCTCGCCCCGGCAGGCCGCCGGGCGTGGGGTTATTTGAAACGGTAGTTGATCCGGCCCTTGGTCAGGTCATAGGGGGTCATTTCGACCTGTACCTTGTCACCTGCCAGAACACGGATCCGGTTCTTGCGCATCTTGCCTGCCGTATGCGCGATGATCTCATGGCCGTTTTCCAGCTCGACCCGAAACGTCGCGTTAGGCAGGAGTTCCTTCACAACACCGGGAAATTCGAGCGTATCTTCCTTGGCCATGGTCTCTCCATACTTACAATCGCCCCCAATTGCGGGGACACGCGCCTAAATGAGCGCATCCGCACCTTTTTTCAAGGGGTTTTCAACCAAGCGGGACATTTGGCGCCGTACCGTCACGGCCTGCCTGTTCTTCCCAATGCGCCCTGTTGAGCACAACACCATCCGCCCTGACCCGTGCGATCGCACCAAGATCCACGTCCGCGTAGGTCCAGCCGGGTGTGTTGATCGTACCGGCGTTCAACACACCCGTGGAGGGGAACCCCGTATCCGGCGGGCCAAAGATGCCACCGGCACCTGTCGACGTGTCCACAGCCTCGGACCAAGGTGCCGCGCCCACGACCGATGACATGGCCGTGACACACTGCTGCTCGAGCGCACGGGCCATCGCCCCTGTGCGCACGCGCCAATATCCTGCCAGCGCTTCGGTGACGCTTGGCACGGCGATAACGTCACACTCCGCTAGGGCACGCCCCAACAGCGGAAACTCGCTATCGTAGCAGATGAGAATACCGATGCGGCCAATCGCGGTGTCAAACACCTGCAAAGGGCCGCCGCCCCTGACCCCCCAGATATCGCGCTCGAACCGGGTCATGATCTGTTTGTCCTGCACGCCGATGCCGCCCGTCGGCGTAATCAGCCGCGCGCGGTTGACCGGGCGCGTCGCGGTCGCTGCAGGGCCCGAGGCCGCGACGATGTGCACACCATGTTCTGCGGCAAGTCTGACATGCAGCGCATCCGCAGCGTCCAGCCGGTCGGACACCGCAAAAAGCGATGCCTCGAGATTGCCCGCCACGTCGAGCCCCGAAAGCGTGGCAAGCTCCATAGCGCCGTATTCCGGGAAGACAAGCAGGTCCGCCCCCGATGCGGCGGCCCGGGCAACCCAATCGGCGATCTTGTCTTCAAACTGCGCCCAGGAAGACAAAACATCGAGCGGATAGGCAGCGGTGGCGATCTTCATGGCGGCGGGCTCCTCGTTTGCAGGCCACTTTGCGCTGCCCGCGCGGCGGCGACAAGGCGGGTCATGGCCAATGGCGTCCGCAAGCGGTTGACGCGCGGCTTTCAAAATTCCAAAACTGTGCGTTGACGAAATACCGGGGAAGACAGCATGCAAATCAAGGGGATCAGCCTGCGCGGCCTCGAAGTATTCGAAGCGCTTGCACGCAATGGGTCAGTGGCCCAGGCAGCACAGGACACCGGGCTGAGCCAGCCTGCCGTCAGCCAACAAATGCGAAATCTTGAAAACGCGCTGGGCAATACGCTTGTCGATCATTCCCGTCGTCCGATGCGTCTCACCCCGGCGGGCAAGAGTTTTTTGCGCCGTGCGACGGCCGCATTGTCCGAATTGCGGCTGGCCACTGCCGAAGTCAGCGTCATGGATCTTGCGCACCTCAAGGATCTCAGCCTCGGCATCATCGATGATTTCGATGACGATATCACCCCGCGGCTTGCCCTGATCCTCGCGGAAAACCTTCAGGGGTGCCGGTTCAAGATGATCACGGCCAGCAGCCACGACCTGATCCAGTCTGTCCATGACGACGCGCTGCATATGGCGATTTCGGCGTCCAACGGCGAACGCCACGACAAGATCAAGGAACACAAGCTCGCCCGCGATCCGTTTATCCTTGTGGCCTCCTCCGATGCGCCGGTGACGCCCGATGCGATGCTGCGCGGCACGGGCGCGCTGCCCTTTCTGCGCTACAGTCAGGACCAATTGATCGCGCGCCAGATCGAAAGCTATCTCAAGCTTGAGGGGGCAACCCTGCCCGCACGGTTCGAAATCGGCAGCCATCTCGCCTTGATGGCGATGGTGGCCCAAGGCATCGGCTGGACGATCACCACGCCTTTGGGATTCATGCGGGCGGCACGGTTTCACGACCGGATCGCGGCGCATCCGCTGCCCGGTGCCGGGGCCGCGCGCCAGATCTCGCTTTATGCGGGCGCGGACTGGAGCGACGAGGTCCCCTCCGACATTGCACAGGCCATGCGCGGCCTGATGGAGCGGCGCATCGTGGCCCCCGCCGTCGACAAGATGCCGTGGCTCGACGGCGAATTTCACCTGCTCTGAGGACGTCCCATGACAAACATCGTGATTCTGACCGGCGCGGGCATTTCGGCCGAAAGCGGCATTGAGACCTTTCGCGCCGAGACCGGTCTGTGGGCGCAGCACCGTGTCGAAGATGTCGCGACGCCCGAAGGCTATGCCCGCGATCCCAAGCTGGTGGTGGACTTCTACAACGGTCGCCGCGCCCAGCTATCGCAGGTGGGCCCGAATGCCGCGCACGAAGCGCTCGCGCGGCTCGAGGCAGAACTCGACGGATCGGTGCTTGTCGTCACGCAAAACGTGGATGATTTGCACGAACGGGGCGAAAGCCAAAACCTCATCCACATGCACGGCGCTTTGACATCCGCGCTCTGTGCAGCGTGTGATCATCGCTGGCCACAATCGGGCGACATGCAGGTCGGTCAGAAATGTCCCGCCTGCGGCGCACCCGCGGCACGCCCAGATATCGTCTGGTTTGGAGAGATGCCCTATCAGATGGATGCCATTTTCGAGGCTCTGCAAAACGCCGACATCTTTGCATCCATCGGGACGTCTTCAAACGTCTATCCCGCCGCCGGCTTCGTAATGGAAGCCGCCCGCGCGGGCGCCCATACGGTCGAGATCAATCTCGAGCCCTCCGCGACAGCGACGCATTTCGAGCAAAGCCTGCTCGGGCCCGCAACACAGACGGTGCCGCAGTGGGTGTCAGAAATCTTGGGGCAAGAGCGTAGTTAACGGCCCAGATCGACGGGAATCCGGATCGCCACTTCGCCTGCTTCTTCGAAGACCAGCGTCACCGACACCGGCGCGCCATCCGTGAGCGGGGCCGACAGGCCCAGAAACATCAGATGATCCCCCCCGCGCACAAAGGCATGGCTGTCGCCATCGGCGATCGGAATGCCGTCATCGATCGGGCGCATGCGCATGACACCGTTTTCGTCCTGTGTGTGCGTATGCAGCGCCGCATTCTGCGCAAAATCCGCACGCACGCCGATCAAACGGTCATCGCGGCCTGTATCGTTGTGCAGCACCATAAAGGCCGCAGCGGTCGGGCTATCGGGCAATGTCGCCCGCAGATAGGGGTCTTCCAGCCGGAAGGCAGGTTTGTCGAGAGGCGACATCTTGATCGAAACGACTGTTACGACGACAGCGAGGATTGCCACAAAAGCAGCGATAGCAACGGTCATTGATCTGGTCATCACGGGGTCTCCGGTTGGGGCAAAAGCAAAACCCCGACCAAAGGGCCGGGGTTTCAGATATTTGTCAGCGATGGCAGAAAATCAGGACAGGACGTCCGCTTCCGTACCCGACTTTTCGATGGCTTTCTTGATTTTCAGCGCGTTGTCGGACAGTTCGCTGTCTTTCGCTTTCGCGAGGAACTTGTCCAGACCACCGCGGTGGTCGACGCTGCGCAGGGCAGCGGCGGAGATACGCAGTTTGAACCCACGGCCCAGCGCTTCGGATTGCAGCGTGGTGTCGTTCAGGTTCGGCAGGAACCGACGGCGCGTGCGGTTCTTGGCGTGGGATACGTTGTTACCCGTCATCGGGCCTTTTCCGGTCAATTCGCAGCGGCGCGACATGAGCTTTTCCTCTTGTTATTCAAAGGGCACCAGCGTGTCGGCGCCATAGCTGAAGGGACCGCATCGGCGGCGACCCTGAATTCGGTTCGCAGGCTTTAGGGGGAATCGTGTTTGGCGTCAACCCGCAAGGGCCGCAGAATAGGTCAATCGGCCGCTAATTCGCGCACAAAGGCCTGCGCTGCTGCGGCAGGGTCCTGATGACCTTGCGACACTGCATCGCTGAGCGCGGCGAGACGGGAACGGGCCTGCGCCGTGTCGAGCTGTGCAAGCAGGGCCGCGCGGACCGCCTCCTCGAACCAGTAGCGCGCCTGTGCCGCCCGCGTCCGGGTCCAATGCCCTTCGTCCTTGCGCCATTCCGCAAGCTCCTGCAGCGCCGCCCAGACTTCCGGAAGGCCCCGATCTTCCAACGCGCTGACGGTCATGGCGCGGGGGTAGCCTTCGGGATCCTGCGGGCGTTTGCGCATCAGACGCAGGGCCCCAGCATAGTCAGCCTGCGTGCGGGTGGCGGTCGCCTTCAGATCCCCGTCTGCCTTGTTGATAACGATCAGATCGGCCATTTCCATTATGCCGCGCTTCACGCCTTGCAACTCGTCTCCGCCCGCGGGCGCCAGCAGCAGCAAGAACACGTCCGCCATTTGCGCGACAACCGTCTCGGACTGCCCGACCCCCACTGTCTCGATCAGGATCACGTCAAACCGCGCGGCTTCGCACAGCGCCACCGCCTCGCGGGTGCGGCGGGCCACGCCGCCCAGATGGGTCTGACTGGGCGAGGGCCGGATAAACGCGTTCGGATCGCGTGCCAAACGGTCCATGCGGGTCTTGTCACCCAGAATGGATCCCCCCGAGCGCGCCGAACTCGGATCGACGGCCAGCACCGCCACGCGCAAGCCCTGCCCCGTCAGCATCATGCCGAAGCTCTCGATGAAGGTGGATTTGCCAACGCCCGGCGTACCGGACAAACCGATGCGCAATGCCTCGTGCTCTGTTCCCAGCGCCGCCAGCAACTCGGTCGCCTGTGCGCGGTGGTCCGCCCGGCCACTTTCGATCAGCGTTATGGCACGGGCCAACGCGCGCCGCTCACCCGCTTTGATCCGCGCTGCCTGATCCGCAATATCCATACCGCTCTCCACCTGCCGTGCCATGTTTTCCGCCGCTCGTGCGCGAATGTCCAGCCTTGCCCCGCCGCGCCGCAGCCGTGATAACGCCCGCATGAGTATCGCGCTTCCCATAGACACCGTCATGCCACAGGTTATCGACGCCCTGCGCAGCGCGGGCCGCGTGGTTCTGCAGGCGCCCCCCGGTGCGGGCAAGACAACGCGGGTTCCGCTGGCCATGCTGGAGGCGGGTCTCACGCAGGGCCGCATCCTGATGCTCGAGCCGCGCCGCCTCGCCGCACGCGCGGCCGCCGAACGCATGGCCCAAACGCGCGGCGAGAAAACCGGAGATGTTGTCGGATACCGCGTGCGCGGCGCGTCGGCCGTATCAAGCGCGACACGCATCGAAGTCGTGACCGAAGGCATCCTGACGCGCATGATACAGGACAATCCCGATTTGCCCGGGGTCGGGGCGGTGATTTTTGACGAGTTTCACGAACGCTCCCTCAATGCGGATCTGGGTCTTGCCCTGACGCTGGAAATAGCGGGCGCGCTGCGCGACGATCTGTTGATCGCGGTCATGTCTGCGACGCTCGACGCGCAGCCCGTCGCCACCCTGATGCAGGCTCCGATTGTCACCTCGCAGGGGCGCAGCTTCGACGTGACGCCGCGGTGGCTCGACCGTCCGCTGGCCAAGACGGACCGGCTGGAGCAGGCCGTCGCTGACCGCACGCTGGCCGCGCTGGCCGAAAGCCCCGGCTCGGCGCTGGTTTTCTTGCCCGGCGAAGGCGAAATTCGCAAGACTGAAGCCTTGCTGCGCCCGCATCTGCCAGCCGATTGCACGCTTGCCCCCTTGTTTGGCGCAATGGACTTCAAGGCACAGCAAGCCGCGATCCGCCCCTCGCCGCAGGGTCGCAAGTTGGTTCTGGCCACCGCGATCGCCGAAACCTCGCTGACCATCGAAGACATTCGCATCGTTGTGGATGCAGGCCGCGCGCGGCGATCCGTGTTCGATCCGTCATCGGGCATGGCGCGGCTGGTGACCCAACGTGTCACCCGTGCCGAAGCGACCCAACGCGCAGGGCGTGCGGGGCGTGTCAGCACCGGTGTCGCGTACAAGATGTGGACCCGCGGCGAAGAAGGTGCGCTTGCCGCCTTCCCGCCCGCCGAAATCGAGGTAGGTGATCTGTGCGGCTTTGCGCTGGAGCTGGCGCTTTGGGGCGCCGAGGCCGCAGCGCTGAACTTCGTCACCCCCCCGCATCCCGGCAGGCTGGCCGAAGCGCGCAGCGTGTTACAGATGCTGGGCGCGCTTGACCGGCGCGGCCTCATTACGGCGCACGGGCGCACCCTTGCCAGCCTTCCGCTGCACCCGCGGCTGGCGCATATGGTGACACGCGGCGGGCCGGAGGCCGCCACACTTGCCGCGATCCTGTCGGAACGCGATCCGCTCAGGGGCGCGCCCCTTGATCTGTTGCACCGCATGCGCGCCCTCGCCGGAGAGCGCGTCGCGGGCACACCCCATTCCGCGACCCTCGCCCGGATCCGCCAGGATGCGAAACGCTTGCTGAGCCGCACCGATCCCGACGGGCCGCGCGATCTCGGAACGCTCGCGGCACTGGCCTATCCCGACCGGGTCGGTCTGCGCCGCAAGGGCGATGCTCCGCGGTTTGTGCTCTCGGGTGGCAAAGGCGCCGTGGCGCCTGCGGGTGATCCTCTGGCCAGCGCAAGGCTGCTGGTCGCCACCGATCTGGACGGCGATCCGCGCGATGCACGCATCCGACAGGGCACCGCGCTTGGCGAAAGTGCGTTGCGCGCAGCGTTCGGTGATCAGATCGGGTGGGAAGATGTGTGCGTCTGGTCACGCCGCGAAGGCCGCGTGCTGACCCGCAAACAGGAACGCTTCGGGGCGTTGGTCCTTGATGATCGCGCTTGGCACGATGCCCCCGATGATCAGGTCGCGACCGCCATGCTGGAAGGGGTGCGCGAACTGGGTCTGCGTCCCGGCAAATCCGCCGCCCGTTTCCTGCGCCGTGCCGCGCTGGTGGAGGGGCGCGACGGCTTTCCCGCTTTCGACGAACCGCATTTGCTCGACACGCTGGAGGACTGGTTGCTGCCGCATCTTGGCGCTGTGCGCTCGACCGCCGATTGGAAAGCCTTTGATCTGCTGCCGGCCCTGCGGGCGCGTCTGGACTGGGACCAGCAACAGGTACTGGACCGCGTGGCACCAGGCCATTTCGAGACCCCGCTTGGTCGCAGAATCGCGATCGACTACGATGGTGACACCCCGCAAATCGCGGTGCGGCTGCAAGAGATGTTCGGCGTGACGCAGCATCCGCAGGTCGCGGGCCAACCGGTACAGGTCACATTGCTGTCGCCCGCCCAGCGCCCGGTGCAGGTTACGATGGATTTGCCCGGTTTCTGGTCAAGCTCCTACGCGGACGTGCGCAAGGACATGCGCGGTCGTTATCCGCGCCACCCCTGGCCCGAAGACCCGACGCAGGCGGATCCCACACTCCGGGTAAAGCGGCGTAACAGCTGATTACGGATCCCGTTCGGCA
Organism: Sulfitobacter sp. S190; assembly: GCF_025141935.1. NCBI lineage: Bacteria > Pseudomonadati > Pseudomonadota > Alphaproteobacteria > Rhodobacterales > Roseobacteraceae > Sulfitobacter > Sulfitobacter sp. S190. Next base: position 2,636,884 of record NZ_CP081120.1, read on the forward strand.
GGGCAAAGCGCGGGCCAGTCTACGTGGTGTTTTCCGTCCTCGTCTATCCGTTCGAACCCGTGCGCGCCGAAAAAGTCACGCTGCGCCTGAATGAGGTTCGCCGTACCGCGACCCCGCCGGATGCTGTCGTACCAAGCAAGTGCCGCCGAAAGACCCGGCAGGGCCACGCCCGCCCCGACGCCGGCGGCCACCACCCGGCGCAACCCCGGCAGCGCCTCGGCCAAGGCAGTGCGCATTGCAGGCGCGAGGATTAGATGGCCCTGCGGCAACTCCCCGCGAAACGCATCGGCGAAATCGTCAAGCAGCGCGGACCGGATGATACAGCCCGCCCGCCAGATTTCGGCGATCCGCGCAAGATCCAGATCCCACTCGAAGGTCTCCGAAGCCGTTGTCAAAATCCGAAAACCCTGCGCATGCGCCAGAATACGTCCCGCCAGCATTGCGTGCTCGAGGTCCTGCGCGTCGGGCAGCTCAAAACCGGTGGTGCCGGGCTCCAGCAACGGCTCGGCTGCCTCGCGGGTCGTCTTTTCGGCGGACCACCCCCGCGCGCCCACTGCCGCCTCGATGGCGCTGGCCGATTGGCCCATCTTCAGCGCTTCGATCACGGTCCAGCGGCCTGTGCCCTTCTGACCCGCCTGATCAAGGATCACATCGACCATCGGCGCGCCGGTCTTGGGGTCAGTGGCCTGCAATGCCGCACCACTGATTTCCATCAAGTAGGAACTGAGCGGTCCCTTGGTCCAGCCCTCGAACAGCTTTCCGATGCGCGCGGCTTCCCAGTCGCCCGCGTCGCGCAACAGCCCGTAAAGCTCTGCGATCATCTGCATATCGGCGTATTCAATCCCGTTGTGCACGGTCTTGACGAAGTGTCCTGCGCCATCGGGGCCCAGATGGGCGACACAGGGATCGCCTTCGAACTTTGCCGCAATGGCTTCTGCCATCGGTTTCATCTGTTGCCAGCTGTGACGCGATCCACCCACCATCATGGACGGCCCCGTGCGTGCACCGAATTCTCCACCCGACACGCCCATGCCTACGAAATGCTTGCCGGTGTCCTTCAGCTTATCAAAACGGCGGCGGGTCGCGTTGAAATCGGCATTGCCCCCGTCAATGATGGTATCGCCTTCTTCCAGCAGCGGCAGCACCTCGTCGATCATCGCGTCCATGGGAGCGCCCGACGGGATCATGAAAAGGATGGTGCGCGGCGTGGCAATCGCCCGAACGAAGCTTTGCAGATCGTATGCGGGCACCAGCTTTCCCGACAGGGAGGCATCTTCCGCGACAAAGGTGTCGATCCAATCGGTTTCGCGGTTCGTAACCGCCACCGTAAAGCCGCTGTCGGCAAGGTTCAGCGCCAACGCGCTGCCCATCGTGCCAAGTCCATAGACACCGATATCCGCGCCGTTTTCTGCCATCTTCACACCTATTTAAGTTATCTGCGCACAACCTAGGGAAGTTGCGGGCAAGCGCAAGCGCGGCGGGCGATTTGTCTTTCGCCGCTGTCGCGCCTATAAAGTGGGCATAATAATATAAAATACAGAGCAGTCGTCTTTCACATTCATGAAACATACATTCGCCACGGGTTGGGTCGAACGGATCTGGCCGATCTTTCGCAAGTCACGCAGACCGCAGGTTGCCGCGTTGTGCCTGCGCCATTCCCCGAGCGGTGCCACCGAAGTCCTGCTGATCACCAGCCGCGACACGGGGAGATGGATCATCCCCAAAGGTTGGCCGATGGACGGGATGTCGGATGCAGAGGCCGCAGCGCAGGAAGCCTGGGAAGAAGCGGGCGTCGAGGTTGCGACCGTCGATGCGACCCCGGTGGGCTCGTTCGACTATGACAAGGGCCTGAAGGACGGCGCGAGCACGCCGGTCCGCGCGACGGTGTTTCGCGCCGACGTCAAGGGCATGTGCGACGATTTTCCCGAAGCCGCACAGCGAAAGCGCGCATGGTTTGCGCCCGCAACCGCGGCGCGCCTTGTGGCGGAGCCGCAGTTGCGCGATCTGCTGGTCTCGCTCGATCACCAGCAGCGATAGCGCGTCCTATTTTTCCAGACACCAGCGCATGATCGCCTTTTGGGCGTGCAGTCGGTTTTCGGCCTCGTCAAAGATCACGGAATGCGGCCCGTCCATGACCGACGACGTTGCTTCGTCATCGCGATGTGCAGGCAGGCAATGCATGAAGAGCGCGTCATCCTTGGCCTTGGCCATCAGCGCATCATTGACCTGATAGCCGCGCAACTGGTTATGGCGGCGTTCGCGTGCCGATTGCGGATCGTGCATCGACACCCAGGTGTCCGTCACCACCAGATCGGCGCCCTGCACGGCCTCGTCGGGGTTGCGCACGGTGGTGTAGAGCCCGTCAAGCGCCCTTTCGGGATCGAGCGTTTCCGGCCCTGTGAAAACAAGATCGAATTCGAACTGTTTCGCGGCATGGGCGAAACTTGCAAAGACATTGTTGCCGTCTCCTGACCAGACGACCTTCTTGCCCTTGATCGGCCCATTGTGTTCTTCGAACGTCATAACGTCCGCCATGATCTGGCAGGGATGCGTGCGGTTGGTCAGCCCGTTGATGACCGGCACGGTGGCGTGTTCGGCCATTTCGAGCAGCGTGGCTTCCTCGAAGGTTCGGATCATGATCAGGTCGACATAGCGGCTGAGTACGCGGGCGGTATCGGCGATGGTTTCACCATGGCCAAGCTGCATATCCGCGCCCGACAGCACCATGGTCTGCCCGCCCATTTGCCGGACGCCGACATCGAAGGACACGCGCGTGCGTGTCGAGGGTTTCTCGAAAATGAGCGCAACCATGTGATCCTTCAGCGGCTGGTCGTCATCCAGCGCGCCGCGCGGACGGCCCTGGCGCGCCGTCTTTATGTCGCGTGCGGTATCGATGATCCGCCGCAGATCGGTTTGCGATGTGTGGTGAATGTCCAGAAAATGGTTCATCGGAAGTTCTTTTTTGCAGATGTCGCAGCCGGAACGCGCGGCGGTCCGGCATTGAGTTTAAAGGGCAAGATGAAGTCAGGCGCCGCCGAGCGTGGTAGCGGCGCGGTCAAGACGCTCTACGGCCTGCGCGATTTCATCGTCGGTTATGGTGAGCGCAGGCAAGAGCCGCACCACGTTGTCGGCCGCCGGCACTGTAATCAGTTCCTGCGCGTAGGCCGCAGTGACCAGATCGCCGGGTGCGCCTTTGCATTTGAGGCCAAGCATCAGCCCGGTGCCGCGGACTTCCTCGAAAACATCGGGGTGCGTGCTGACCAGTCCTTCGAGCCTTTGGCGCAGCAGACCGGCCTTGCGGTTCACTTCGGCAAGGAAATCCGCATCGGCCACGATATCGATGACCGCGTTGCCCACGGCGCATCCCAATGGATTGCCGCCGTAGGTGGAGCCGTGGGTGCCGGCAGTCATGCCACTGGCGGCCCGTTCGGTTGCCATGACACATCCCAGAGGAAAGCCCCCGCCGATGCCTTTGGCCACCATCATGATATCGGGCGTTATTCCGGCCCACTCATGCGCAAAAAGCTTTCCCGTGCGCCCGACACCGCACTGGACCTCATCAAGGATCATCAGGATGCCGTGGCTGTCGCACAGATCGCGCAGCCCCTTGAGACAAGCGTCGGGCAGCGGACGAATGCCGCCTTCGCCCTGAATGGGCTCGACCAGCACCGCACAGGTGGCGTCGGTGATCGCCGCGTTCAGCGCGTCGTGGTCGCCAAATTCGAGATGTACAAATCCGGGCAAAAGCGGGCCAAAGCCCTTCGTCATCTTTTCCGAACCCGCCGCCGCGATGCCCGCGGAGGACCGGCCGTGGAAGGACCCCGAAAAAGTGATGATATCGGTCCGGTCGGGCTGCCCCTGATCGAAGAAGAACTTGCGCGCCATCTTGACTGCAAGTTCGCAGCTTTCGGTGCCGGAGTTCGTGAAGAACACCGTATCGGCAAAGCTGTGTTCGACCAGTTTATCCGCCAACGCCTGTTGTTGCGGTATCTGGTAGAGGTTCGATGTATGCCACAGTTTGCCCGCCTGTTCGGTCAGCGCTGCGGTCAGCGCCGGATGCGCGTGGCCCAAGGCGTTGACCGCAATGCCCGCGCCCAGATCCAGAAAACGTCGCCCGTCTGCTTCCTCGAGCCAGCTGCCTTCGCCTTTGACAAAGCTCAGGGGCGCGCGTGCGTAGGTCGGCAAGACGGAAGAGATCATGGGATCGTCCTTTGGTGTGGGGCCGCAGAGCCGCAAAAAGGGCATGGGCGGCGCGTGGGGTCAAGATGGTTTTGGAAGTTGCGTGCCGTGCGGGCACGTCCGATGATCACGCCCCTGCATGTGCAGGCAGCGCGGGCTGTCTTAACCGCGACGTCGTCGCAAAGAGAGGGGCACAGCAGTGATCATGACGCCTGCATACCGGCCCGCACGCCAAAAACAAGCCCGGATTTGCGTGCTTGTGTCACCCCGCCTTGCCCGTCATAGCTGCGCCATGCATGTTGCCGCCCGCCCCAACAACGCGCTTGCCGCCGGTTTGATCACACTGGCAACCGCGTTTATTGCCACGACGACGCTGATGGCAAAGGCGCTGGGCACCGATACGCTGGGCCCGCCCCTGCCCGCGCTGCAAATCAGCCACGGGCGATTCCTCTTCGCGTTTATCGGGCTGACCACCGCGGCGCTGATCCTGCGCCCGCGTATCGGGCGACCCCATTGGGGGTTGCATGTGGCGCGGTCGGTTCTTGGCTGGGGCGGTGTATCGCTGATGTTTGCCTCTGTCGCCTTCATCCCGCTGGCCGACGCCACGGCGATTTCGTTTCTCAATCCGGTCTTCGCGATGATGCTGTCGATCCCGCTCCTGGGCGAACGGGTGGGGCGCGTGCGCTGGTCTGCGGCGGCGCTGGCGCTGCTGGGCGCGCTGATCCTGTTGCGTCCCGCGCCCGGCAGTTTCCAACCTGCAGCGCTGCTCGCCTTGGGGGCCGCGATGGCGATGGGGCTTGAACTGATCTTCATCAAGAAGCTGGCGGGCCGCGAGGGGCCTTTCCAGATCCTGCTGGTCAACAATCTGATCGGATTGAGCATCGCGAGCGCAGCGGTCCTTCCGGTGTGGCAAATCCCAACATCCGCTCAATGGGCGACCCTTGCCGGTCTGGGCCTGTGCATGGCGGTCGCGCAGGCCTGTTTCGTCAACGCGATGGCCCGCGCCGACGCCAGCTTTGTCGCGCCCTTCGCCTATGGCACACTGGTGTTTGCCGCGCTTTATGATGTCCTGTTCTATCGCGTGGTGCCCGACTGGATCACCCTGATCGGTGCCGCGATCATTCTCACCGGTGCGGTATGGCTGGCGCTGCGCGAAGCACGCGTCCGACCGCCCCCGGATAACAGGCCGCCGCCGCGTTGATACCGCGGTCCCTTGCACCTGCCGCTTGAGTGATTAGTATAGGGGACTGAATTTGCCAAAGCGGTCCCGCGGGGCCGCTTTTTACACTAGGGAAGCATCCATGTCCTGGACAGATGACCGCGTTGAAGTTCTGAAGAAAATGTGGGGCGAGGGCCAGTCCGCCAGCCAGATCGCCAAAGAGCTGGGCGGTGTGACCCGCAACGCGGTGATCGGCAAGGTGCATCGCCTTGGACTGTCGAACCGGGCAACGGCAGGCGCCGCCGCCAAGCCAGAGCCGAAAGCCAAGGCAGCGCCCAAGGCCGAGGCCAAGCCGAAGGCCGCCGCCAAGGCAGCCGAGCCCGCATCAGAAGAAAAGCCCGCCAAACCCGATTTGAAGACCGAGCCCGCAATTTCGCCGCAGGCCAATCTGCCCGCCCGCAAACAGATCATTCCCGCAGGCCAACCGCTGCCGCCGCAGCCGTCCGCGAACGAGATCAGCCCCGAGGCGTTGGCCAAGGTCAACGAGATCGAGAAGAAGGCCAAGAAGCTTGGCCTGATGGAGTTGACGGAACGGACCTGCAAGTGGCCCGTGGGCGACCCCGCAACCGAAGATTTCTGGTTTTGCGGCCTGCCCGTGCAACAGGGCAAACCCTACTGCGAGGCGCATGTCGGCGTCGCATTCCAGCCGATGTCATCGCGCCGTGACCGCCGCCGCTAGGCGCCAGCCGTGAAATAAAGACAACGCAATGGTGAGTTGCGCAGACCGCAGGGACATGGTTTCTGCGGTCTTGTTCTTTCGTGATACAGGATGCCGACATGACCGCAGCCACCTCCATCCGCGCCGCAGATGCGCTGGCCCGCCGCCTGTACGATGCAGGATGCCGTCACGCGTTCGGGATGCCGGGCGGCGAGGTGCTGACGATCGTCGACGCGCTTGAAGCGGCGGGCATTACCTTTGTGCTGTGCAAACACGAAAATGCCGCGGGTTTCATGGCCGAAGCGGCCTGGCACCAGACCGGCGCACCCGGCGTTCTGGTCGCCACACTCGGGCCCGGGGTTCTCAACGGAATCAATTCGGTTGCCAATGCGCATCAGGACCGTGTGCCGCTGATTGTGCTGGCGGGCTGTGTCGATCTGGCCGAGGCCGAGACGTACACCCACCAGATTCTTGATCAGCAACAGGTCATGCGCCCCATCACCAAGGCGAGTTTCCGGCTCAGCGCCGATGCGGCCCATGTCGTGGCCGACAAGGCCGTTGGTATCGCGCTCGAAGGGCGGCCCGGTCCGGTCCATATCGATGTTCCGATCTCGACCGCGGATACGCGCATCGCGGCGACGGCCCCTGCCCCCCGCGCCCCCGCCGCTCCGACCGCGCCTGCGGGCGAGGCGCTTGAAACTGCGCGCGACTGGCTGGCCCGATCTGTCCGGCCCCTCATCATCGCAGGTGTCGATGCGGTGAACGAAAACGCCGGACCAGCGCTCAGCGCGTTTGCGACAGACCGCAACATTCCGGTCATCACCAGTTACAAGGGAAAGGGCCTGCTGGACGAACGCCACGCCCTCAGCCTTGGCGGTGCAGGCCTGTCGCCGCTTGCCGACCAGACGCTTGTTCCCCTTGTGCAACAGGCTGATCTGGTGATCTGCGTCGGGTACGACCCCATCGAAATGCGCCCCGGCTGGCGCGACATCTGGGATCCGCGGCGCACACGTGTGATCGACATCACCGCCGCGCCGAACCACCATTACATGCATCAGGCCGGGCTGAACATTGTCGCCGACTGCGCCGCCACACTGGCCGCCATCAGCGACGGAACTGCGCAGCCCGAGACGTGGCCCGGTGGCGAAATCGCGCAGGCAAAAGAGGCGCTCGCCGCTGCATTCCCGACTGACGAAGACTGGGGCCCCGCCGCCGTGATCGACACCTGTCGCCGCCTTTTGCCCGACGACACGGTTGCGACCGCGGACAGTGGTGCGCACCGCATCTTGTTGAGCCAGATGTGGACATGCCCGCACCCGCGCGGCCTGCTGCAATCCTCTGCGCTGTGCACGATGGGCTGTGCGTTGCCGCTGGCGATGGGCGCGGCCCTCGTCAGCCCGGACCGCACGGTCGTTTCCTTCTCGGGTGATGCGGGTTTCCTGATGATCGCGGGCGAGCTGTCCACCGCAGCGGAACTCGGGATCAAACCGATCTTCATCGTGTTCGTGGACGCGTCACTCGCCCTCATCGAGCTTAAACAGCGCGGACGCCAGTTGCACAACGCCGGCGTCGATTTCGGGCATCACGATTTTGCCGCGCTCGGCCGGGCGCTGGGGGGCGCAGGACACACCGTGCGCAGCCGTGCCGATCTGGAAGCAGCACTCGACACCGCGCAATCCGCCGACACCTTCACCGTAATCGCATGCGAAATTGACCGGGGCGCTTATGACGGACGCATCTGAAGCCACGCAAACGCCCGGTGCACTTGACGGGCTCTTCGTGCTCGACCTGACGCGCATTCTGGCGGGCCCAACGGCGACACAGCTTCTGGGCGATTTCGGTGCCACCGTAATCAAGATCGAAAACCCCGCTACAGGGGGGGACGATACCCGCGGGTGGGGTCCGAATTTCGTCAAGGATGCGCAGGGCGACAAGACCGATCTGTCTGCCTATTTCATGGCGGCCAATCGCAACAAACGCTCTGTTGCGGTGGATATCTCTACCGAGGAAGGCCAGACACTTGTTCAGCGGCTCGCCGCCCGCGCCGATATCGTTATCGAGAATTACAAACCCGGTGGCCTGCGGAAATACGGTCTGGACCATGACACATTGCGTGCCCGCCACCCATCCTTGATCTATTGCTCTATCTCCGGGTTCGGACAAACCGGCCCCAACAGCAGCCAGCCGGGCTATGACCTTATGGCACAGGGCTATGGCGGGATCATGTCGCTGACCGGCGATCCGGACGGCATGCCCACGAAAGTGGGCGTCGGCATCGCGGATGTAATGTGCGGGATGTACGCCACCATCGGCGTACTGACTGCACTACGCCACCGCGACAAGACCGGCGAGGGCCAGCATATCGATCTGGCGCTGGTTGACGCGCAGATGGCGTGGCTCATCAACGAGGGGCTGAATTATCTGGTCTCGGGCACTGCACCCGAACGGCGCGGCAATGCGCATCCCAACATCGTCCCCTACGACGCTTTCGAAGTGTCCGACGGTCATTTCCTGCTTGCGGTGGGCAATGACGCCCAGTTTGCGCGGTTTGCGGATGTCATCGGCCTGCCCGAGTTGGCGTCAGATACGCGCTTTGTCACCAATGTGGCCCGCATCGAAAACCGCGACGCCCTGATGCAACAGATCCGCCCCGCACTGCGCCAGTGGACAAAGGATGGCATCATCGCCGCCCTGCACGCGGTCAAGGTGCCCGCCGGCCCGATCAATACCGTTTCCGAAGCGCTGGGTTCGGATCAGGCGCAGGCCCGCGGCGCGGTGCAGACGATCCCCGCCCCCGGGACCGCCCCGGGCAGCGTCAGCGTTCTTGGCAATCCGCTCAAGTTTTCGGCGACACCGGTCAAATATCAGCGCCCGCCTCCCCGCTTTGGTCAGGACACGCAAGAGGTTCTTGAAATATGGGGTTTGGCAAAAGACACAGACCCCGCATAAGACCGCCGCAAAGTGCCCCTCATGGGCGAATTATTGCGCAAATACTTGCCAATAGGCTGCAGACCGTCACATCTGCTCACGAAACAACTAGACGGGTTCACGTTGACGTGTGACAGCGCGCAATGACGTGCTTTGCGCCCTTTCTATCTGGTAGCAATTACAAAAGTTAGGCGCGGCTGGCGTCTCGCACGTCCTTAGAAAAGGTGTATGCCCTGTGACCGTATATGATATCTGTTCCTGCCCCGTAACGCTGTCGGACCGCGCAAGTGTGGATGACTGGAACGGCGTGATCCTCGGTCTTCTGTCTCATGGCACCCAAACCCCTGTGCACCTCGGCCGCCTGATGGAGGCAGAGCCGGAGTTTGCGATGGGCCATGCGGCGCGCGGATTGTTCTGCCTGATGACCGGCCGGGCCGAAGTTCTGCCTGCGGCGCACGAGGCACTGGCGCAGGCACGTAAATGCGCGGCAGGCCAGACGATCACCTCGCGGGAAAACGGTTGGGTCGACGCGCTCGATCTTTGGCTCCAGGGCAAACCGACAGCCGCCATCGCGCGCGTTGAAACGGTGCTGCGCGCCCTGCCCCACGACACGTTGTCCGCCAAACTGAGCCACGGCATCCGTTTCATGATCGGCGACAGCGCAGGCATGCGCCGGTCGGTCGAGCGGGTATTGAACGCGCACGGACCCGATCATGCCTGCCGCGGCTACCTGCTGGGCTGCCATGCGTTTACCCTTGAGGAAACCGGCGAATACAAAGCCGCCGAAGTTGTCGGTCTCGAGGGGCTGCAAACCGTGGACGACGATGCCTGGGGTCTGCATGCGGTGGCCCATGTCTATGACATGACCGCCCGGCCCGGCGACGGCATAACCTTAATCAACGATCACCGCTCCGCGTGGCAGGGATCGAACAATTTCCGCTACCACGTCTGGTGGCACAAGGCGCTGCTGCACCTCGACCGCGGCGAAATGGACGTCGCTCTGGGGCTGTACGACGCGCAGATCCGCGCGGACAAGACCGACGATTACCGCGACATCTCGAATGCCACGTCGTTGCTGATCCGTCTGGAGCTCGAGGGCATGGACGTCGGCAATCGCTGGGCGGAACTGGCCGATCTGTCGGAAAACCGTGTTGAGGATGGCTGTCTCGTCTTTGCCGACCTGCACTATCTGCTGGCGCTGACCGGCGACGACCGCCCGGAAGCCCGCGTGGCGATGGCAGACCGGTTTGCCCGCGATGCCCGCCGCGAAGGCGAGATGCCCGACCGTGTCGAACACCCCGGGCTTGCGGCATTGAGCGGGCTCAACGCGTTTTCCGAAGGACGCTACGATGCCGCGTTCAAGCAGCTGGCCACCGCGCGCCCCGCCATGCCGACCATTGGCGGCAGCCACGCCCAGCGCGACGTCTTTGAACGGATCACCATCGATGCCGGTCTGCGAGCAGGCCGCTACGACGAAACAGAGATTATCCTCAAAGACCGGCTGAACCTGCGCGGCGGCAACTACGACCGTTTCGCAACGACACGGTTCGATCAGCTTCACCGCGCGCGCCGTATTCCCGCCCAATAAGCTTTCCCTGACACAGACGAAGATCCACAATACCCATGACGCTCGCCGCCACCGATACGCCCCCGTTGTCCGCTGCCGCCTCCGCCTCTGCGGCGGCCACCCCGAAGGCGCGCGTGCGCGACCTGCGGCTCGATTTCTTTCGCGGCATCGCGATGTTCATCATCCTGATGGCCCACACTCCCGGCAATTTCCTGACGTCGTGGATACCCGCCCGCTGGGGCTTTTCCGACGCGACGGAGATTTTTGTCTTCTGCTCCGGCATGGCCTCGGCCATCGCCTTCGGCGGCGCATTCCAGCGGTCAGGCTGGCTGCTTGGCACCTCGCGGGTCGCCTTTCGGATCTGGCAGGTCTACTGGGCTCATATCGGCCTGTTCATTGCCGTCGCGGCCCTGCTTGCGGGCATCGATTTTTACGGAAATTTCGACAAGCAGTATATCGGCAGCCTGAACCTGTGGAAATTCTTCGCCGATCCGGCGGTCCCGCTGGTCGGGCTGGTCACGCTCAGCTACGTGCCGAACTACTTCGACATCCTGCCGATGTATATGGTCGTGCTGGCCATGATGCCCATCGTGATGGCGCTGGCGCGGGTGCATACCGGTCTGGTGTTTCTGTTTATGGGGATCGTGTGGCTGGGCGCGCAGGAATCGCTTTGGGGTGCTGCGCATCTGTCGTTTCCCGCTGAACCGTGGTCGGACCGCCGGTGGTTCTTCAACCCCTTCGGCTGGCAGCTGATTTTCTTTACCGGTTTTGCCTTCATGCGCGGCTGGTTGCCCAAACCGCCCGTAAGCCAGGTGCTGATCGCCATCGCCGCCTTCGTTGTCATCGCCAACATCCCGCTGAGCAATATCGGTGTGCGTGCCATCGCGCGGGACTGGTTTTTCGTGACCGAAACCGGCAATTCGGTCATCGACGCGCGCGTCGCGCTCAAACCGCTGATCGACAAAAGCGACTTCGGCCTGCTGCGCTATGTCCATTTCCTCGCCCTTGCCTACCTGGCTTGGGTCATCGCAGGCGACCGGGGCGATAACCTGCTGGCGCGGGGCAGCTCGCTCGGCGCTCGGATCTGGGACCGTATCGTGCAGATCATCCTCAAGGTCGGCCAGCAATCGCTCGCGGTTTTCATCGTGTCGATGTTCACGGCGCGCGTGATGGGTTTCGTGATGGACATGATCGGGCGTGAAACCGGCACAACGCTGCTTGTCAATCTGGCGGGCGCACTGGTGCTTGTGGCAACAGCCTATGGGGCGGGATGGTTCAAATCCCAGCCTTGGAAAAGGAAGACCACCTGATGCTGCGCCGCGAGGTTCTCCAATCACTGGCCGCGCTGGCCGCGTCTGCTGCGGCACCCGGTGCCGCATTCGCGCGGTCGGATGCGCCGCTGACCACCGGTGCCGCCGCCCCTTTCAACGCGCAAACGGTGCTGACCCGCGCCCGCGCGCTCGCAGCCACCGACTATGTCCCCCGCCCCGCCATTCCGCAGGACTGGCAGAACCTCAGCTATGACGATTACCGCAAGCTGTTCTTTGACGTGCGCAACGCCTACTGGAACGGCACTGACGTGCCCCAACGGCTCGATGTATTTGCCCCGGGGCTGTATTTTCCGCGGGCGGTCGAAATCAACATCGTCGCGGACGGTCAGGCCGCGCCCCTGATTTTCGATCTCGATGTCTTCCAGCAGCGCGGCACCTTCCCCGATCTGCCGCAGAACGATCACATGGGGTATTCGGGCCTGCGTCTTCGGGCGGACCTGCTCGATAACGGAAAGATGACGGAATACGCCGTTTTTCAGGGCGCGAGCTACTTCCGCGCGATCGGCACCGGCGAAACCTACGGGCTGTCGGCACGCGGCCTCGCGCTCGGCACCGGTGAGCCCGAGGGCGAGGAGTTTCCCGACTTCACCGCCTTCTGGGTCGAAACCCCGACACAAGGCGATGACACCGTGACGGTCCACGCCCTGATGGACAGTCCCAGTTGCTCGGGTGCGTTTCGTTTTGACATCACCCATGGGACCGAATTGACGATGGAGGTCGATGCCACGCTGTTTGCGCGCACCGATCTGACCAAAGTGGGCATCGCGCCGCTGACCTCGATGTTCCTGTTCGATGCCAAGATGCGCGACCGCTTCTCCGATTTCCGGCCCGCCGTACACGACAGCGACGGCCTGCTGATCCACAACGGCGCCGGGGAACAGATCTGGCGCCCGCTCAGCAATCACACCACCCTGCAGGTCAGCTATTTCGGCGATCAGAACCCCAAAGGCTTCGGCCTGATGCAGCGCAAACGGGAATTTAGCGATTTCGCCGATCTCGAAGCGCTCTACCACAACCGCCCCTCGGTCTGGATCACGCCCCACGGCGATTGGGGCGCGGGGCACGTGATGCTGGTGGAAATTCCCGCTGATCTGGAAATCTACGACAACATCGTGTCTTTCTGGCGCCCGTCCACGCCCATTGCGGCCGGATCGGAACACCAGATGCGCTATAACCTGACGTGGGCGGCCGATCCGGCCCCGCGGGACGGCGATCTGCTGCGTGTGCTCAACACCGCCATTGGCGCGCGGATGGAGGGCGGGCTGGTCATGGTCATCGACTTCGAAGACGGCCCGACCATGCCGTTCGATCTCGAAGATGTCGAAATACTGGTCCGCGGCAGCCACGGCAAGACGACGCCCGGTATCCTGCAGCGCAATCCTGAAACCAACGGGCCCCGACTGGCGTTTACCTTCCAGCCCGAAGATGCCCGCTATGCCGAATTCCGTGTGCAATTGCGGCTGGGGGGCAAACCGCTCAGCGAAGTGTGGCTTTACAGATGGACCCTTGCATGACCCACGACCCCAAGGTTTCCCTTACCGATATGCCCCCCGCCGCTCCGCTGCGGGTATCGGTGCAGGCCCTCGATGCCCAGCCTGCCGCGCAGTGCGACACCGGCGCTGATGGTGGCCGTAATCTGCTGTGGCGTGTCGCGACCTTTTTGCCCGCGCTTATCGGAACCGGTTTTCTGATCTATGGCATGTACGGCTGGCTTGCCCGTGACGGGATGACCGGGCTGGAATGGATGCTGCTGAGCATGATCGGCATGACCTTCATCTGGGTGACCCTGTCGGTCAGCACCGTCGGTGTGGCGATAGCCGGTCTGCTGGCGGGGACGCGCACCGATACCCCCCTCTCGGCGGCCGGTAAGGGCATCGACGTGGCCCTTTTGGTGCCAATCTACAACGAAGTGCCCCAGAACGTGTTCGGCAATGCCGCCGCGATGCTGGCGGATCTCTCTGCCCGCAAGGGCGCACACCGGTACACGCTTTTCATCCTGTCCGACACGCGCGACGAGGACATCGCCTTGATGGAAAGACGCGCGTTCGAGGATTTGCGCCGCTCGGCCCCTGCCGACATGACCGTGCACTACCGCCGCCGCACAAAAAATACCGACAAGAAGGTCGGCAATCTGAGCGATTGGATCAAGGGGTGGGGCGCCGCGCACGAAGCCATGGTCGTGCTCGACGCCGACAGCCTTATGACGGGCCGCGCGATAGAACGGCTCGCCTCCGAGATGGCACAGGACGAAACAGCCGGATTGATCCAGACCTTCCCGATGCTCATCGGTGCCGAGACGGTCTTTGCCCGCATCCAGCAGTTCTCCAACATCGCCTACGGGTGGTTGCTGGCCGAAGGGCTGGCGCAATGGGCGCGCTCCGAAGGAAACTACTGGGGCCATAATGCGATCATCCGCACCCGCGCCTTTGCCGAATGCGCGATGCTGCCCCACCTGCGGGGCCGCCGTGGCAAGGACGAGCTAATCCTCAGCCACGATTTTGTCGAAGCCGGCCTGCTGCGCCGTGCGGGCTGGCGCGTGCGGTTCCTGCCGCGTGTTACCGGCAGCTTCGAGGAAACACCCGCCACGCTGGTGGACTACGTGATCCGCGATCGGCGCTGGTGCCGTGGCAACCTGCAGCACCTGCGGCTTCTGGGCACGGCGGGTCTGCATCCGGTGTCGCGCTTTCATCTGTTCCACGGGGCGGTTGCCTATCTGCTGTCGCCCGCGTGGTTCATCCTGCTGGTGGTCTGGGCGCTTCTGGGCAAGGATTCCGAGACAAATGTCATCCGGTACTTCAACGAGGCCAATCCGCTCTTTCCCGATTGGCCCCCCGCCATGAGCCATATCGACAGCGCCGTCTTTCTCGTCATCATGTACGCGCTTCTGCTGACGCCCAAAATGGCCGGTGCAGGGATCATTGCCGCCACCCCCAAAGCGGCCCGCGTCTTTGGCGGCAAACCGGCGTTTCTGGGCGCGTTTCTGGTCGAGGTGGCGCTTTCCATTGCCTATGCCCCGATCCTGATGATCCAGCAGACCAAGGCGGTGATGCGGGCCGCCACCGGCGCGCCCGAGGCGTGGGCACCGCAATCACGCGACGCGCGGCGTCACGGTTGGACGGCCCTTGCCAAGTTCCATTGGGTCGAAACGGCCTTGGGTCTGGTGCTGTTGTCGGGGCTGCTGGCAGGTCTGGTATCGCTCTGGCTTGTGCCGATCGTGGCCAGCCTTGTGCTCGCGGTGCCGCTCTCTGCGCTGTCAGGTGTGACGATCCCGCGTAGCGCCCCGGCCACGCTGCGGCTCGACAGCCCCTACACGCTGCGCGAGCCCGCGATTGTGCGCAGTGCCATGAAGGAACGCGCCAGACTGGGCGCGATGCTGAACGGCCCGCAGAACATCCCCGCCGAATAGGCCGTGAACACTGACTTGGAAAGCCGCCGGTTACCGGCGGCTTTTCTCCGGGTCTAGGATGTGACCTGTTCGCGCAGGATCGACGCGGTGAGCGACAACATCAGATAGATGCCCGCAAAGACGAGAAACGCCAGAATGGTATTCTCGAACTTGCGCGGATAGCTTGGCTCCTCGCTGGCCACCGGGCGCACCGCAACGGTGAGATAGCGCACTTGGCGGCTGGCCTCCGTCCGTGCGGCATCCAGACCGGTTTGCGCCAACTGCTGGTTTGCGTCCGCATTGACCAGATCGGCCTGCGCCAGCTGCAGCGTCACCGCCTGCCGCGCGAGCGAATTCTCGCCCTCGGTCGCCTCGGTCATCTTGCGGCGCAACGCCGCCAGCTGCGCCTCAAGCCGCCGCACATCGCCCTGCGCGCCTTCCACCTTGGCCCTGTTGGGGCGGGCGTTGTCCATCAGGGCCGCGAGCTCGAGCTGCTTTTCAATGGTGAGCGTTTCGAGATTGGTAATCTGGCCACGGATCGCGGCAATGACCGCCTCGGGATCCACGCCATTGGCGACCTGCAATTCGATGAGACGCTGCTGCGCTTCGCGGCGCTTTTCGGATGCCTTGTCGAAAGACTGCTGCGCATCGCGCATCCCGTCCTCGCGCTTGGCCTGGCTAAGATTGTTGACCCGCTCCTCGGCGTAGTCGATCAACCGCTCGGAATAGACCTTCGCGGTATCGGGATCGGCCGCAATCACCTCCAGCCGGATCACACCCTCGGTCGGGTCATACCCGATCTTGATGTTCTTCTTATAGAGCTTGTAGGCCTCTTCGTTTGTTGGATCCTCGGTCAGACGCTGGATCGCATCGATGTCACCATCGGTGAAATGGGACTTGAACCCGGCGTCCTCGTCCAGCCGCAACATCGCGTCTTTCGATTGTAGATAGCTTTGTACCGCGATGCTGTCGGCAGAGGTCGCAAATTGCGTGGGCAACAGCCCGCCCAGCGCGGATGCACCGCCCGTGCCTTCGTTCTGAATAATCAGAAACTGGCTTTCGGTCGCGTACATCGGCGTGGCGATCTTGTAGAAATAGTAGCCCGCCAAAAAGGTCGGGATCAGCACGAAAAACGCCAGCCGGACCATGAGCAGGCCCATTTTCTTGCGGCGTCGCAAGGTAATGTCGCGCTGGATTTCCGATATCTCGCGCATCCGGCGTTCCATCGGGTTGAGCTTTTCTGTCGACGGCAGATTGGCACCGCCTGCGGGTACAGTCTGGGGCAGTTGTACGCGGCCCTTTTCGCCGTCCTGCGGCACGGCCTCTGCGTCATCGGCGTTCTGCGGTACGACCAGTTCGAGCATGTTGGACCGCTGGAAGGGATCGATGCCATTTTGCCGCAACAGGCGCACTGCATCGAAATCCGATGTGGCGGGCAACCCGTGCTTTTGGGCCACGCGCCGCGCCATGCGCAGCTGGCGACCGGTCAGACCTTCGCGGCGGATTGCGTCCATGTCCTGCTCTGTGTCGACCTGTGCGGACGACGCAACCTCGCCCGCCCGCGCGGGTGTTGCCTTCGCGGGCGTGTCGGGGGCCACAGCCGCAGCCGGTGCGGCCGCCTGCCGGGCGCGCAGGGCGACCGGGTCCGCATCTTCGGTGGGGGCGGCCTGCGGCTGCGGCGACGCAGTATCGCCGGGGGCCGCCGTGCGCTTGATCCGGAACTTTCTAGCTTTGGGTTTGGTAGTCATAGAGCTGTTTCGCTTCTTCCAAGCTATCGAATTGGTGCAGTTGCCCGTTCATCAGGACGGCGGCCGACCGCGCAAATTTTTCAAGGGTTTGCGGCTGGTGCGACACGATCACGATCGTGGTGGTCCGCAGCCGTTCTTGCAGGATTTCGCCCGCTTTACGATTGAATTCGACATCCGTGGTGCCCGGCATGCCTTCGTCGATCAGGTACATGTCAAAATCCAGCGCCAGCATCAGCGCAAAGGAAAACCGCGACCGCATTCCCGACGAATAGGTCCCCAGCGGCTGATCGAAATATTCGCCAAGACCGCACAGCCAGCGACAGAAACTTTCGACGTAATCAGGATCGAGCCGGTAGAGCCGTGCGATATAGCGGGCGTTTTCCATGGCCGATACTTTCGACACGACCCCGCCCATAAAGCCGAGCGGGAAAGAGATGTTGCAATCGCGCACAATCTCGCCCTCGTCAGGCTTTTCGAGCCCCGCCATCATATTGATCAGCGTTGTCTTTCCGGTGCCGTTGGGCGCGAGGATTCCCATCGAGCGACCCAGTTCCACGCGAAAAGACACCCGGTCCAGAATGACCTTATGCTGCGTGCCCGTCCAAAAGGACTTGGATACATCTCGAAATTCCAGCATCGCGCGCCTGCTCCGCTCCGGCTTTGCGTTTACATCGGACCTCTCTGTCGGAGGTTCATCGGTCTATTAGCCGCCGATCTTGGCCACATTATGTCCGTTTCGGAAACAAATGTACATTGCCAGTTATGGGGAAACAGGACGGTCGGCGCCCCGAATGCCCGCCCGCGCGGGCGGTGAATTGCGCCGTGCACCTTGGCAACGCGTGCGGCCCGCTTACCTCTGGGCGATGACCGATATCCGATCCGACCTGCGTGGCTGTACCCTGTGCGCCGACCGCTTTGCCGCCACGGCCACCGGGCACCGCCCCAACCCCGTTGTGTGGTTTCAGCCCGGCGCCCGCCTGCTCATCGCAAGCCAAGCCCCCGGCATGAAGGTTCACAAGGCCAATACCCCCTTTTGGGACGCTTCTGGCGTGCGCCTGCGCGACTGGTTGGGACTGGACGAAGACCGGTTCTATGACCGCTCCAAGGTGGCGATCATACCGATGGCATTCTGCTTTCCCGGCTACGACGCCAAAGGCAGCGATCTGCCCCCACCGCCGATCTGCGCGCGCACATGGCGCGCGGGCGCCTTGGCCACGGTGCCCGATATCCGGCTGACCGTTCTGATCGGGGGCCACGCGATGAAATACCACCTGCCCAATTTCAAGACGGTCACCCAAGCGGTTCGGGAGTGGGACAGCCATCGGCCCGGCGTCTTTGCCTTGCCGCATCCGTCGTGGCGCAATACAGGATGGCTCAAGAAAAATCCGTGGTTCGAGGTGGAGGTCCTGCCCCGCCTGCGCGCCGCCGTTGCAAAGGTACTCGCATGACCGATACGCCGCTCGATACAGCCCATGCGGCCATGATGGCCGACGACTGCAACGATGCCGCGCGCCTGCGGTTCTACGAACGCATGGCCGACGCCGAATTGTATCTGCTTCTCGAAGCAGAGCCCGAAGGCGACCAGATATCGCCCCGCGTACTGGAGCACGACGACCAGAGCTACCTGCTGGCCTTCGATCGCGCGCAACGGCTCGCCTCCTACGCGGGCGACGCGGCTGCCTACGTGGCGCTTTCGGGGCGCAACGTGGCGGCGATGCTCGAAGACCAGCCGCTGGGCATCGCCCTCAATCTCGATGTGGCAAGCTCGTCGATCCTGTTGCCGCCCGAAGCGGTGACATGGCTGCGCCAGACGCTTGACCACCGTGCGGGCGAAGTGGAGGCGCATATCGAAAGCGTTATGCCGCCGAAGGGTCTGCCCGAAAACCTGATCGAAGCCATTGATGCCAAACTGGCGACAGCCACGGGTATGGCGGCAAACGCGTGGCTTGTGGGTATTGCGTACAAAGGCGGTGGCCGCGGGCATCTTCTGGCGTTTATCGACGCGATCCCCCGCGCGCAGGACGCGCTGGTGCGTGCCGCCTCCGAGGCGCTGACATTTTCGGGGATCGAAGCAGGGGCCATGGACGTGGGCTTTTTCAACCACACGGATCCGGTGGTCGGGAAATTGATGAAGGTCGGCCTGCGGTTCGACCTGCCACAGATGGAAACGTTACAAAACACCCCGCGCATGCCGGGCAGCGACCCCGACGCGCCCCCCATCCTGAAATAAAGACGGCCCGTGCGGGTGCGAAACTCACATCCTTCTCACAAGCCTGAGAGGTCACACAAATGCGAGATGCAACTTCGCCCGCACCCTTCTACCTTGACCGCAGACGGGGCGAGATGCCCTGCGCACCCAAGGAGACACCCATGAACCGCTTTGCCCTCACCATCGCAGCCGCCGCCACCGCCATCGGTATGGCCACCACCGCCTTTGCCGGTGACCAGTATATCGACGACACCGGCTATGCCGCATCCGGCTATGACGTTGTTGCCTATTTCTCGCTGCCGCAAAATCCGGTCGGCCAATCGCAACCCGCCCCCGTCGAAGGCAACAAGGCCATTACAGCCGAGTACAACGGCGCGACCTTCGCCTTTTCATCCGAAGAGAACCGCGACACGTTTCTGGCCGATCCTGCAAAATACGCCCCCCAATACGACGGCCACTGCGCTTACGGCGTGGCCAAGGGTGGCAAGGTCCCCGGCAATCCGACCCTTTGGCGGATCGTGGACGACAAGCTGTATTTGAACATCACCAAGAATGTCGTCGGTTTCTGGGAAGAGGACATTCCGGGCAATCTGGAGACCTCGGAAGGCAACTGGCCGAGCCTTGATCCACAACCTGCCTCCGATCGCGCGATCCCGCAGTGGTCGTCGCAAGCGCCGCAAGGCTGATTCGGTGGCCTCGGGATCACCCTCTCCCGGGGCTGAAGGCCCCCGCAGGGTTCTGACCCGGCGGGGCGCTCTTGCGCTAGGGCTTGTCGCCGCGGGGACCGTCGCCGCGTGGCAATGGTTCAATATCGGGGCCAGCACCGATGAAGGGCTCAGCGTGCAGGCCGCCCATGCCGCCGCCGTGGCAGGTGACATCACGCTGATAGACATCCGCCGCCCCGACGAATGGAGCCGCACAGGCATTGGCGAAGGCGCAGTGCCGCTCGATATGCGCCGCGACGACTTTACCGAAACGCTCCTGTCACGGGTGTCGGGCCGGATGGACGCACCTGTCGCCCTCATCTGCGCACGCGGCGTGCGCTCGCGGGGGCTGACAGCGAAACTGACCGCGGCAGGGTTCACGCGGATCATCGATGTGCCCGAAGGCATGTTGGGATCGGGTGCCGGTCCCGGCTGGATCAAGGCCGGATTGCCGGTGCGCGACATCTAGGCGCGTGTGTTGCCCCGACAGCGGCAGTGGCCTATAGCCATCGCATGAGCACAAATCCTCCCGATCTTCGACCCGATCTCGCCCCCCGGGCGCGCATTTCGGATGCCCCGCGCGACGGCCAGCCCACCATCGGCATGGTCAGTCTCGGCTGCCCCAAGGCGCTGGTCGACAGCGAACGCATCCTGACGCGCCTGCGGGCCGAAGGCTACGCCATTTCGCCCGACTACAGCGGCGCGGACGCGGTCATCGTCAACACCTGCGGGTTTCTCGACAGCGCCAAGGCCGAAAGCCTCGACGCCATTGGCGAGGCGCTGACCGAAAACGGCCGCGTCATCGTGACCGGCTGTCTGGGGGCGGAGCCCGAGTATATCACCGGCGCGCACCCCAAGGTGCTGGCAGTGACGGGACCGCACCAATACGAGCAGGTGCTCGATGCCGTGCACACGGCCGTGCCGCCCAGCCCCGATCCGTTTATCGATCTGCTGCCGGCGTCGGGCGTATCGCTCACCCCGCGGCATTTCAGCTATCTGAAGATATCCGAAGGCTGCAACCACAAGTGCAAATTCTGCATCATCCCCGACATGCGCGGCCGCCTTCAAAGTCGCCCCGCCCATGCCGTCATCCGCGAGGCTGAAAAGCTGGTGGAAAGCGGCGTCAAGGAACTGCTGGTCATCAGTCAGGATACGTCGGCCTATGGTGTCGACATCAAACATAAGGAAGACCGCGGGCACCGCGCGCACATCACCGATCTGGCGCGCGATCTGGGGTCTTTGGGGGCATGGGTGCGGCTGCACTATGTCTACCCCTATCCGCACGTGCGCCAGCTGATCCCGCTGATGGCCGAGGGTCTGGTGCTGCCGTATCTCGACATCCCGTTCCAGCACGCGCATCCCGATACACTCAAACGCATGGCCCGTCCGGCGGCTGCGTCTCGCACGCTCGACGAGATTGCCGCCTGGCGTGCGGTCTGTCCCGACATCACCCTGCGCTCGACCTTCATTGTGGGGTATCCCGGCGAGACGGAAGCGGAATTCCAGACCCTGCTCGACTGGATGGACGAGGCACAGCTCGACCGGGTGGGATGTTTCCAGTACGAAAACGTAGCCGGTGCGCGGTCCAATGACCTGCCCGATCATGTACCCGCCGACGTCAAACAGGACCGCTGGGACCGCTTCATGCAAAAGGCGCAGGCGATTTCGGAAGCCAAGCTCGCGGCGAAGGTCGGCACGCGGATGCAGGTCATCGTGGACGAGATCGACGCGGAGGCCGCCACCTGCCGCACCAAGGCCGACGCCCCCGAAATTGACGGCAATCTGTTTATCGACGAAGGGTTCGAGGGCCTGTCGGTGGGCGATCTGGTCGAGGTCGATGTGGATGAGGCAGGCGCGTATGACTTGTGGGGCCAATTGGTCTGAACTCTGATGATGCCGCCCGGTGCGCGGTCGGAATTTGAGTTTAGGGGCAAGATGAATTTCTTGCGACCCGCGACCCCACTGGCGTTCCCCTTGAAATGTTCCCTTAATGTTCTATTTACTTATGGTAAGCAGAACGGAGGAACAGCATGTCCTTTCAACCAAGTTTTCCCGGGCTTTTTTCTGCCGCGCCGGTGCGCGCGCCGGCATCCGAGAAGCAGGTGGCGTATGCGCGGGCACTGGCCGCGCGCACAAACGACCCCCTGCCCGAAGGTATCGAGAAGGATCGGGCCCGTCTGTCGAGTTGGATCGATGCCCACAAGCCGCGCCCGAGTGCATTTGACGCCTATCCATCGTCGAGGCAGGTCGGGTTCGCCGAGCGGATTGCCCGTTTGAAACGCACGTCTGTGCCGCGCGAATGTTTCCGGGACCGCGCGCTCATGTCGCGGTGGATCGACAGCAACAAGCCCCGCTGAGGGGTGTCAGCCCCACGGTCGCGACCTAGGTTTAGGGGATGAGCGAGAAAACCGAAATTCTGTATAACGCCTCCTGTCCGATCTGTAGCTCGGAGGTGGATCAATATGCGAAAATGTCCGAGCGGCAAGCGCTGCCCATCCGGTACGACGATCTTTCCGATCCGGAGGTGCTTGCCGATTGGGGAATATCGCGCGACGACGCAGCACGGCGGTTCCATGTGCGCAAGAACGGCCAGACCTACGGCGGCATCCCTGCGTTTGTCGTGCTCTGGCGCGATTTGCCGCAGATGCGGTGGCTCGCGCGGATCGTATCGCTGCCGGTGATCTACCAGCTTGCCTGTGTCGTGTATGATTACGCTGCCGCGCCTCTGTTGTACTGGCTGCACAAACGCCGCGAGCGGCGCGGATGACGTTAAGTCATGCAAGCCTGAGCGGTCCTGCGCTGCTAGGATTTGCGCATGGCCTATCCCCATTCGAAACCTGAAACCATCGCCGACGGCGCCGTTCACGTCGCGGGGCTTCTTTTCTCGCTGCCTGCGACGGCCATTCTGATGATGATGGCGAACGGATGGCTGACCACGATGGCCGTTGCGGTTTATGGCATCTGCATGATCGCCGCCTTCGGGGCATCGGCGCTTTATCATCTGTCGCCGGTCGACCGGACGCGCCCCTTGCTCAACCGGATCGACCATGCTGCGATTTACTTCAAGATTGCAGGCACTTACACGCCGCTGGTCGTGGTGATCGGATCGGGTTTTGCCTACGGTATCCTCGGCGTGGTCTGGGCGCTTGCCCTGATCGGTGCGGTGGCAAAATTGCGCGGCTGGAGCACGCACGCACGCGGCTCGCTCGCGCTTTATCTGCTGATGGGATGGCTGTCTGTGCTGCTGGTGAAGCCCATGTGGCAGACCCTGTCGGGCACCGCCATCGAACTGATCGTAGCCGGCGGGCTGATCTACTCCTTTGGCACCGTGATCTATGCGCGCGAGCGGCTCCGCTTCCAGAACGCCATCTGGCACGGTTTTGTGCTGGTGGCGTCGGTGTGTTTCTTCGCCGCCATCGCGATCAGTCTGGGCTGAGGTCACACGCGTCGAGGTAGGCGCGCACACATGTCTGCACATGGCGGAACCGGTCGCCGCCCAGATGTTTGCCCCCGTACCAGCGCGTGACGACAATGACGTGATCATATAATTGCGCCCGCTCGAGCATGCGCACAATCACCATGCCCGCGCCCTGCTCGCCGTCATCATTCTTGAGCGCGCCACCCTGCGACAGAACCACGGCCCATGTGTTGTGGGTGGCCTTCGCATAGGGCTTTTCACGGCGCAGCGCGCCAACCAACGCGTCAACTTGCGCACGGTCCGTGGCGGGCGCTCCAGACACTGCGTATTTGCTGCCCCGGTCGGTCAGGATCTGGTCAAGTTTACGCATGGTCAGGAAAACCCCACTTTTCGAAAATTGCGCGTGACGGTAGGTTCAAAGACATTAACGAACACCAGTCTTTTACATCGATACCACAGGTCGCAGCCCCTTTTTGCGGCCCCCATTTGGATACCTGCAATGATTTTTACATTTGATTTCACGACGATTGCGCTGGCGTTGGGATTGTTGGGATTTTGCGTATACGTGATGACCTACGCCATGCTCACCTTGCAGATCATCTCGGGCAATTCGGTGATCTATTTCACCCTCAACCTGACGGCATCAACGCTGGTGCTGATCGGATTGACGGTCAACTTCAACCTCGCCGCAATGCTGATCCAGCTGTTCTGGATCACCATGTCCATCATCGGCATATCGATGCGCCTGTTCCGGCGTCCGGCGCTGGCCTGATCGGGCCAGCGCCATCCGGCCGATCAAAGGCCGGCGGCCGTGCGGCGCACCGTCTCGATACGGGCCTTGTTGGGCGGATGGGTGCCCAAGAATTTATCGCCGGGATCGGGAATACGGGTGAAGAATTCAGCGCCCCGCAGCGGATTGTACCCTGCCCGTGCCGTGATGATCGTGCCCAACGCATCGGCCTCAAGCTCGAAATCCTTGGAATAGCTGCGCGCGCCCACGGTGGCGCCCAGACGTTGCGCATCCCGCACAGTGGTGGCATTGCCTCCGCCCAGCGTCGCCAGACCGGCAAAGATCACCGCCCCTGCCACGGCGTTTTGCTGTTGGCGGGCGATGTGGCCCGCGATGTGGTGGGCGG
This sequence comes from Sulfitobacter sp. S190, assembly GCF_025141935.1. Classification (NCBI taxonomy): domain Bacteria; kingdom Pseudomonadati; phylum Pseudomonadota; class Alphaproteobacteria; order Rhodobacterales; family Roseobacteraceae; genus Sulfitobacter; species Sulfitobacter sp. S190. The sequence goes on from NZ_CP081120.1 coordinate 2,661,366, forward strand.
CCTCGTGGCCCAGCACAAACGCCAGCTCATCCGCGTTGCGCGCATCGGCAATCAGCCCCAGCGTAAAGGCAATGATCGGCCGCCCGTTACGATCAAGCGTCTGATAGGCATTGGCGGGCTGGTTGGGCCGGTCATCCACCACGATACGGAAATCGCAATTGACGTTCTGCGTGCGGGCGCGGCATTCGCGTTCGGCCACGGGTTCAACCGTGCGTACAACCTGCACAAAGCTGCGTGCGGCGGCCTGTGTCGATCCACGCGGCTGCGGCTTTGATTGCGACGCGGTCGGGCTGGTGGGGGCCTGCGGCCCCGATACGGTGGTGACTTCGCACGCGGCCAGCACACCGGCGGCCAGCATCGCGATCAATGCACGCAACATCATTCATCTGTTCCTTTCACATTCGACCCCCGGCACGGTATCACACCACCGCGCGGGCGCCAGTCGGATTGCGCCCCTGACAGAGCGACGGCTTTGCACCGCCGATCCAATCGGATAGGCTGCCGCCATGTTTACGATAGAGCACGAATTCGACGCGTCCATCATCACACTTGTCGATGAAGGGTCAACACCCCTTCAGGAAGACGTGACCGTCAACGCATTCGACAGCCAGATCACCTTCGAGCAATGGGATCCCAACACCAATGCCGTGGCCAAGATCACGCTATCGCCGGAACAGCTGCGCGATCTGGCAGCCGCACTCAACCTGCCCGAAGGCATTTACCGCAGCGCGCCCTGACCCGCGCGCCGCACAAAAGGACACCCCATGGCGACTGGCACCAATATCCGCACCTACTTCGAAGGCACCTGGCACAACGGTGACCTGAGCGTCATGAAAGCCGCCGACCACGGATCGTGGCTTGGCACGACCGTTTTCGATGGCGCGCGCCTGTTCGACGGTCTGTCGCCCGATCTGGCGGCGCATTGTGCGCGGGTGAACCGCTCGGCCAAGGCGCTGATGATCACACCGACCGTCAGCGCGGAAGACATGGTGGCGATCGTGCGCGAGGGCCTTGCCGCCTATCCGCGCGATGCCGCCGTCTATATCCGGCCGATGTACTGGGCGCTGGCGGGCGATGAGTTGGGCATCGTGCCGCGCGAAGGCCAGACCGGCTTTGCCATCTCGCTCGAAGAAATACCGATGGCTGCGCCCGACGCGGCCAGCAGCCTGACCCGCACACGGTTTCGCCGCCCTACGCTGGATGACAACGTCGTCAACGCCAAGGCTGGCTGCCTTTATCCCAACAACGCGCGCATGCTGGTCGAAGCGCGTGCCAAGGGGTTCGGCAATGCGCTGGTCGCCGACGCGATGGGCAACGTAGCCGAAACCGCCACCGCCAACGTCTTCATGGTGCGGGACGGCGAAGTGTTCACGCCCATCCCGAACGGGACGTTCCTGGCCGGCATCACACGGGCCCGGCACATCAAGAACATGCAGGCCGATGGAATCAAGGTGCACGAAAAGGTATTGGGCTTTGACGATTTCCATGCCGCCGACGAAGTCTTCCTGAGCGGCAACATGATGAAAGTCACCCCGATCAAGGCGTTCGACGACACGCAGTACACCGTGGGCGGCAACGGCAACCCCGTAACACAGCGCGTGCGCGAGATGTACTGGGACTGGGCCGCCTCCGACCGGGACTGACCGCAATCCGCCCAGCCGACCGGCCCCGTCAAAAGCCAATTGCAACGCAGCGCCGCAGCCGCCATGATCCCGACGCTGACAGGGAGAATATCATGCGCAAGTTTCTGGTCGTCCTCGACGATAGCCGCGAATGCCTCAATGCGATGCGGTTCGCCGCAATGCGGGCATCCAAAACCGGCGGCGGCGTGGAAGTTCTGGCCGTCATTCCGCCCGAAGAGTTCAATCACTGGATCGGTGTCGGCGACATCATGCGCCAGGAGGCGCGCGAGCGCATCGAGGTCCACTACGAGGTGTTTGCAAAATGGATGCGGGACCGGCAGGGGGTCGACCCCGAACTGGTCATCCGCGAAGGACAGGCCGTGGACGAGATCATCGCGCAAATCGCCGATGATCCGGACATCGGGATTCTCGTGCTGGGCGCGGGCACCGACGGCAAGGGCCCCGGCCCGCTGGTGACGCAACTCAGCCGCAGCTCCGGAACGCTGCCTGTGCCCATCACCATCGTTCCGGGCGACATGAGCAAAGAACGGCTCGAAGCGATCACTTGATCCGCGACGCGCGACAGTTTAGAATCATTCCAAACCTCTTGACACGGCACACGCGGGTTCGCATATCTTCAGGAGCCCCTGACACGGAGACAGACCATGTTCATCCAGACCGAATCCACGCCCAACCCCGCCACGCTGAAATTCCTGCCGGGTCAAACCGTGCTGGACATGGGTACCGCCGACTTCCCGTCACCCGACGCGGCGGGCAGCTCGCCGTTGGCGACACGGCTCTTTGCCGTCGACGGGGTGACAGGGGTCTTCTTCGGCAATGACTTCGTGACGATCACGAAGGCCGACGCGGTCGAATGGGACCACCTGAAGCCCAGCCTGCTGGGTGCGATCATGGAACATTTCCAGTCGGGCGAGCCTGTCATGGGCGCCGATCACCAACCGGCGTCGGGTCACGCCGAACACACCGGTGAAGACGGCGAAGTGGTGGGCCAGATCAAGGAACTGCTCGATAGCCGCGTGCGCCCCGCAGTCGCGCAGGACGGCGGCGACATCACGTTCCACGGTTTTGAACGCGGTGTTGTCTATCTTCACATGCAAGGCGCCTGCGCGGGCTGCCCGTCGTCGACGCTGACGTTGAAAATGGGCATAGAAAACCTGCTGCGCCACTACATCCCCGAAGTGACCGAGGTTCGCCCGGTTGCCTGATGACGGCCCTTTGATACTGGCTTTCGACACATCGGCCGCGCATTGCGCGGCCGCTTTGGTGTCGGGTGATACTGTTCTGGCACAGGCCTGCGAAGAAATGGCCAAGGGTCAGGCAGAGCGGCTTCTTGCGCTTTGTAGCGACCTGCTGGCGCAGTGCGGCCGCACAACCGCCGATCTGGATGCCATCGGGGTTGGCACAGGCCCGGGCAACTTTACCGGTATCCGCATCTCGGTGTCTGCGGCCCGCGGTTTGGCCCTGGGGCTGGGCATACCGGCCATTGGCGTCAACAGCTTTGAGGCTCTGGCCCTCGGCGCGCAGACCCCCTGCCTTGCCACTGTCGATGCGCGGCGCGATCAGGTCTTTGTGCAGGGCTTCGGTGCTACACCCTTCGCGGCGCCCGGTATTGTCCCTGCCACCGATGTCGCCGCCGCAAATATCCCGATTGTTGGCGTCGGCGGCCGCACTCCGCTCTATCCGCTGGCCGAAGCGATAGCGCGCATAACGGCTACCCGCATCGCGCAGGATCATCCCCGCCCCAGCCCGCTCTACCTGCGGGCGGCGGATGCTGCCCCCGCGCGCGACGCTCCACCGACCATCATCCCGTGACACCGCACCAACTGGCCGAAATACACGCTGCCGCCTTTACGCAATCGCGTGCGTGGTCGGCGGCAGAACTGGCCGATCTTCTGGCCGGACCCTACGTGCAGGCGTGGACCGCGGCGCAAGGGTTTGCCCTGACCCGGACCCTCGCGGGAGAATCGGAGCTGCTGACGCTGGCCGTCCATCCCGATGCCCGCAGACGCGGTATCGCGCGCGGCCTGCTTCAGGATTGGCTGGATACGCTCGAAGGGAACGCGGATACCGCATTTCTTGACGTGGCCGCCGACAATACCGCCGCCATCGCGCTCTACGAAACGCTGCAATTCGAGCGCGCGGGCCTGCGGCGTGGCTACTATGCGCGGCAGGGCGGCAGATCGGTCGATGCACTGCTGATGAAGCGGGCAATTACGCAGGGTTAGCACCGCGTTTCACCGGCCCGTCGGCACGAATCTGGTTGACCCCACCGGTCTGCCACCGCACTTTTAGCGCAGCGTTGCGCCTTTCGGGGCGCGCGACACGGCAAAACCGCATCAAAGCGGTCCCTGCCCCAATGACAACCTGGGAGAAACCAAATGACCCTGATGACCAAATTTCTTGGTGCCGCCGCTGGCGTCGCACTGAGCGCCGGCGCACTGGCCGCCGAACCCGCCCTGATTTTCGATCTGGGGGGCAAGTTCGACAAATCCTTCAACGAAGCCGCCTTTACCGGCGCACAGCGTTGGGCTGAAGAAACCGGCGAAACCTTCCGCGAAATCGAGCTGCAGTCCGAAGCACAGCGTGAGCAGGCCCTGCGCCGGTTCGCCGAAGCGGGCGCCAACCCAATCGTCATGGCCGGCTTTGCCTTTGGCGATGCGCTGGGTCAGGTTGCGGCCGATTACCCCGACACCAAATTCGCGATCATCGACATGGTCGTTGACCAACCCAACGTCCGCTCGGTCGTGTTCAACGAGCACGAAGGCTCCTACCTCGTGGGCATGATGGCCGCGATGGCCTCCGAATCCGGCACCGTGTCCTTCATCGGTGGCATGGACATCCCGCTGATCCGCAAATTCGCCTGCGGCTACGCCCAGGGCGCCAAGGCCGTGAACGCTGACGTCAACGTCATCGCGAACATGACCGGCACCACACCCGCCGCATGGAACGATCCCGTCAAAGGCTCCGAGCTGACCAAAGCGCAAATCAGCCAGGGCTCCGATGTGGTCTATGCCGCCGCGGGCGGCACCGGCGTGGGCGTTCTGCAAACCGCGGCCGACGAAGACATCCTGTCGATCGGTGTGGACAGCAACCAGAACTACCTGCACCCCGGCAAGGTTCTGACCTCCATGCTCAAGCGTGTCGACAACGCTGTGTATCAGGCGTTCACCGATGGCACCGACATGGAAACCGGTTTCAACGTGATGGGCATCGCCAACGGTGGCGTCGGTTATGCGATCGACGACAACAACGCGCCACTGGTCTCGGACGAGATGCAGGCAGCCGTTGATGACGCCGCGGCGAAAATCTCTTCCGGTGAACTGCAGGTCCACGACTACATGTCCGACGACAGCTGCCCGGCGCTGAGCTTTTAACCAAACGGTCAAAGAATAAAGGGGGGCTGCGTTGACATTCAGCGCAGCCCCTTTTCTATAGTCGTCTTTACTTTGCCACTCGCTGCGCTGACAGCCCCTCAAAAGGACCCGGTCATGCTCCATTTGCGCCCATTCGTATCGACAGGTAGCCACCCATGACCATCGCTCCCGCCATTGAATTGAAAGGGATTTCCAAGGCCTTCGGCCCCGTTCAGGCGAACAAGGACATCTCGATCCGGGTCATGCCGGGAACCATCCACGGCATTATCGGCGAAAACGGCGCGGGAAAATCCACGCTCATGTCGATTCTCTACGGCTTTTACAAAGCGGACGCGGGCGAGATTTACATCAGCGGCCAGCGCGCCAACATCACCGACAGCCAGGCGGCCATCGCGGCGGGCATCGGCATGGTGTTCCAGCATTTCAAACTGGTCGAAAATTTCACGGTTCTCGAAAACATCATTCTGGGCGCCGAAGACGGAAAATTCCTCAAACCCTCCATCGCCAATGCACGGCGCACGCTGGTCGAACTTGCCGATGACTACGGGCTGAACGTCGATCCCGACGCGCTCATCTCGGACATCGGTGTCGGCATGCAGCAGCGTGTCGAGATCCTCAAGGCGCTCTACCGGCAGGCCGATATCCTGATTCTAGACGAGCCCACCGGCGTGTTGACCCCCGCCGAGGCCGATCAGCTTTTCCGCATTCTTGGCCGTTTGCGCGAAGAAGGCAAAACCATCATCCTCATCACCCACAAACTGCGCGAAATCATGGACATCACCGATACCGTGTCGGTCATGCGGCGCGGCGAAATGACGGCAACGGTGAAAACAACCGACACCTCTCCGGCAGAGCTGGCAGAGTTGATGGTGGGCCGCAAGGTGCTGCTGCGGGTGGACAAGACACCCGCAACGCCGGGCAAGGTCATCCTCGACGTGCAAAACCTGCGCGTGGTGGACGACAGCGGCGTTGAGCGTTTGCGCGGCATTGATCTGCAGGTACGGGCGGGCGAAGTGCTCGGTCTGGCCGGCGTGGCAGGCAACGGGCAGTCGGAACTGCTTGAAGTGCTGGGCGGCTACGCAGACGGCACCGGCAAAATCACCATGAACGGCACTGAAATCGATCTGAGCGGCAAGCACTCCGACGGCCAGTCCCGCCGCGCCCGTGGCATCGCGCACGTGCCCGAGGACCGTCAGCGCGAAGGCCTCATCATGGACTTTCAGGCGTGGGAAAATACCGCCTTCGGCTATCACCACGACCCCGCCTACCGCAAAGGCGTGCTGATGGACAACGCCGCGATCAAGGCCGACACCGAGGCCAAGATGGAACGCTTTGACGTGCGCCCGCCCGATCCGAAACTCGCGGCCAAGAATTTCTCGGGCGGCAACCAACAGAAAATCGTGCTCGCCCGCGAAATCGAGCGGAACCCCGATCTGCTGCTCATCGGACAACCCACCCGCGGTGTCGACATCGGCGCCATCGAATTCATCCACCAGCAAATCATCGCCCTGCGCGACAAGGGCAAGGCGATCCTGCTGGTCAGTGTGGAACTCGACGAGATCATGGCGCTGAGCGACCGGATCGCGGTGATGTTCGACGGCCAGATCATGGGCGAACGCACCCCCGCCGAAACGGACGAAAAAGAACTCGGTCTGCTGATGGCGGGCATCACCGATACCAACACACCGCACGGCATCGACGAGGTTCAGGAAAACCTCGGGCATGTGCACGCCGCCGAAAAGGGGATCTGAGCCATGGACGTGATGCCAAAATGGGCCGAAATCATTCTCGTGCCGCTCATCTCGCTGTTGCTGGCCGCGATCCTGTCGGCGCTGGTGATCCTTGCCATCGGCGAAGATCCTGTCGCCGCCGTTAAACTCATGGTCACCGGCGCGCTCGGGTCAACCTATGGCTGGGGCTACACGCTCTACTATGCCACCAATTTCATGTTTACCGGACTGGCGGTTTCCATCGCGTTCCACGCGCGGCTTTTCAACATCGGCGGCGAAGGCCAGGCGATGCTGGGGGGATTGGGCGTGGCGCTGGCGTGCCTGTTTATCCCGTGGCCACACTGGACGCTTGCGTTGCTGGGTGCGGCCGTGGCGGGGGGGCTTTTCGGTGCGACATGGGCCGCCATCCCCGCCTATCTGCAGGCCAAGCGGGGCAGCCATATCGTCATCACCACCATCATGTTCAACTTCATCGCTGCGGCGGTTCTGAACTACGTGCTGGTCAACCTGCTGCGGCCTGCGGGCTCCATGGATCCGGCCACGCGGCGCTTTGACGAAGTCACGCATCTGCCGACCCTGCACGAAATCCTTGCCCCCTTCGGGATCGAGTTTTCAAAGGCCGCGCCCGCCAACATCACCCTCCTGCTGGCAATCGCGGCCTGTGTGTTTCTGTGGCTGCTGATCTGGCGCACGCGTCTGGGCTACGAAATCCGGTCTTTCGGCAATTCGGAATCCGCGGCCCGCTACGCCGGTATGCCGCCGGTGCGCATCATCATGGTGACGATGCTGATCTCGGGCGCGCTGGCGGGCATGATGGCCACGAACAACGTCATGGGAGAGGCCGAACGGCTGGTGCTGAACTCCGTCGAAGGCGCGGGCTTTATCGGGATCGCGGTGGCACTGATGGGGCGGTCGCATCCCTTCGGCGTGTTCCTCGCCGCGATCCTTTTCGGGTTCCTTTATCAGGGCGGCGCCGAACTGGCGCTCTGGACGACAATTCCGCGCGAATTGATCGTGGTCATTCAGGCGCTGGTGATCCTGTTTACCGGCGCGCTCGACAACATGGTGCGCATGCCGCTGGAACGGGTGTTCCTGGCGCTGCAAACCTCTGCCAAACGCAAGGAGGGCTGAGCCATGGACGCCTATCTCACGCTGATCCAGCTGCTGGATTCCACCGTCCGCCTTGCCACCCCCCTGCTGCTGGCCTGCCTTGCGGGTCTCTACTCCGAACGCGCCGGCATTTTCGACATCGGGCTGGAGGGCAAGATGCTGGCCGCCGCCTTCTTCTCGGCGGCACTCGCGGCGCTGACGGGCTCTGTTTGGGTCGGTCTGCTGGCGGGCATCGGCGCGTCCATGGTGCTCAGCGCGATCCACGGGGTCGCCTCGATCACCTTCCGCGGCAACCAGCTGATCTCGGGCGTTGCCATCAACTTTCTGGCCGCAGGTATGACCGTTCTGGTGGCGCAAGCGTGGTTTCGGCAAGGCGGGCGCACCCCGTCGCTGATCGGCAATGGCCGGTTCGAGCCGATCACCCTGCCCTTCGCCGAACAACTGCGCGACGTGCCTGTTTTCGGCCCGTTCTACCACGAGCTTCTGTCGGGCCATTCCATTCTGGTCTATATGGCCTTTGCCGCGGTCCCGCTCACTTGGTGGCTGCTTTACCGGACCCGTTTTGGTCTGCGCCTGCGGGCCGTAGGTGAAAACCCCGCCGCCGTCGACACCGCGGGCGTGTCCGTGGTGGGTCTGCGCTTCGCCGCCGTGGCGATCTGCGGCGTGTTGTGTGGCATTGCCGGGGCCTATCTGTCGACCGCGTTGCAGGCCGGTTTCGTCAAGGACATGGCCGCAGGGCGCGGCTTTATCGCGCTGGCCGCGCTGATCTTCGCCAAATGGCGGCCGTGGCACGCGCTGGGTGCGACATTGCTGTTCGGTCTGTTTGGCGCCCTCGAAACACGGCCCGACGTGATCGAGGCGGTCATCGGAATGAAAGTCCAGAGCCAGCTGCTCGGGGCCCTGCCCTACGTCATGACGGTCATCATCCTGGCGGGCTTCGTCGGCACGGCCACACCGCCACGGGCGGGCGGCGAACCCTATGTCAAGGAACGCTGAGAATAAGACCAGATCGGGCGAAAGTTTAAGTCCTCTGCCCCCCGACACAGCATCCACGATTGATTTTGGGGGCCGCGGGGCCTAGGGAAAGTCATGCAGATCTATCTCCCCATCGCCGAAGTGTCGGTCAATGCGTTTCTCCTGTTGGGGTTGGGCGGCATTGTGGGCATCCTGTCGGGGATGTTCGGGGTCGGTGGCGGCTTCCTGATGACGCCTCTGTTGTTCTTCATCGGCATTCCGCCCGCCGTGGCCGTGGCGACCGAAGCCAACCAGATCGTCGCGTCCTCCTTTTCCGGCGTGCTTGCACATCTCAAACGCAAAACGGTCGATTTGCGCATGGGAACGGTGCTGTTGATCGGCGGCCTGATCGGTGCGGCCTTGGGCGTGATGGTGTTCAACTATCTCAAGGCGCAGGGCCAGGTCGATCTGCTGGTCAAGCTTTGCTACGTGGTGTTTCTGGGCGTCATCGGCGGATTGATGTTCTTTGAATCCCTGCGTGCCATCCGCAACACCAAATCGGGCAAGGCGCCCAAGCGCAAGAAACACAACTGGATCCACGGCCTGCCGCTGAAAATGCGGTTCCGCGTGTCGGGGCTCTATATTTCGGTGATCCCGCCCCTGATCGTGGGGGTGGCCGTTGGCATTCTCGCCGCGATCATGGGGGTCGGCGGCGGCTTTATCATGGTTCCGGCGATGATCTACCTGCTGGGCATGCCGACCAAGGTGGTTGTGGGCACATCCCTGTTCCAGATCATTTTCGTGACCGCCTTTACCACCATGCTGCACGCCACGACCAACTATACCGTCGACATCGTGCTGGCGGTGCTGCTGCTGGTCGGGGGCGTGATCGGCGCGCAGATCGGCACGCGCATCGGGGTCAAGATGAAGGCCGAGCAGCTGCGCATCCTTCTGGCCATCATGGTCTTGGCGGTCTGTGGCAAACTGGGTCTGGAGTTGCTGTTGCAACCCGCCGAGCTCTACACCCTTGGCGCGGCGGGGGGCCATTGATGCGCCGTCTGCTTGCCGCCATCCTCTGCCTTTCGCTGGCGCACGTGGCCCACGCCGCCGAAGAAGTCGTGCTGGGGCTGAGCAACAACAAGGTATCGATCACCACCAATTTCGACGGCTCCGAGATCCTCGTGTTCGGGGCCGTCAAACGCGAAACCGCGATACCCGATGGCCCCCCCGTCGAAGTCATCGTGACCGTTGCAGGCCCGTCCGCCCCGGTTCTGGTGCGGCGCAAGGAAAAGCGTTTCGGCATTTGGGTCAACACGGACGCGATCGAGGTGGACCGCGCGCCGAGCTTTTACGCCATCAGCACCAGCGGCCCCCTGCAAGACATCCTGACGCGCACCGAAGACCAGCGTCACAAGATCTCCATCCCGCAGGCGATCCGCTCTGTCGGGGCGCCCGCGTCAATCACCGACGCGGCCAGCTTTACCGAGGCGCTGATCCGCATCCGCATGAAGTCCGACCTCTACCAGCTCAACGAAGGAGACGTGACCATCGAGGAACAGACGCTCTTTCGCACCTCCGTCGCCCTGCCCGCGGCGCTGACCGAGGGCGGATACGACACGCGCATCTTCCTGACCCGTGGCGGCGCGGTGGTGGCCGAATACGAAACCATCATCGACGTGCGCAAGGTGGGGCTGGAACGCTGGCTCTTTACGCTGTCGCGCGAACAGGCGTTTCTCTACGGGCTGATGTCGCTGGCCATCGCCATTGCGGCGGGCTGGGGGGCTTCGGCGGCGTTCGGGCTGCTGCGCCGCTAACCGCGCCCGATATAGGGCATCTTGGTCGCCATCACTGTCATGAACGGCACATTTGCTGACAGCGGCAGCCGCGCCATATGCAAAACCGATTGCGCTGCATGGGCGACGTCCATCGTATCCATCTGCGGATTGGCCGCTTTCAATCCCGCCACGATCTCGCTTTCGGCGTTGCCGATGTCGATCTGGCCTGCGGTGATATCATGGGGCCGCCCGTCGAGGATCAGCGATTTGGTCAATCCGGTGATGGCATGTTTGCTTACCGTATAGCACACGGAATTTTCCCGCGGGGTATGGGCCGAAATTGACCCGTTGTTGATGATGCGCCCGCCCCGTCCCGCCGTGCGCATCGCCGCGAAAGCCAGCCTTGCGGCGATGAACATACCGCCCACATTGACCTCCAGCACCCGCTGCCAGTCCGCCAGATCAACCGCATCAATCGCGGCGGACGGGCCGAACATGCCCGCATTGTTGAACAGAACGTCCAGCGCGCCGAACGCTTGAAACGCATCCTGCATCGCGGCGGCATCGGTCACATCGCACGGCAGCGGCACCGCGCCGTCATACCTGTCCGCCAGATCCTCCAGCCGCTCTGCCCGGCGCGCGATCAATCCCACACGCCAGCCTTCGTCCAGAAACGCCTCGGCGGTGGCGCGGCCGATGCCGCTGCTGGCCCCCGTGATCATGATTGCAGGCATCACTCTTCCTCCGCTTGCGCGTTCAGCGTCAGTGTGGGTGCCGCCGCCGCGCGCAGGTCATCGACCCGCAACGCTTCGCTGGGCTTGGCCAACCGGTTGCGCACCACCCAGATCAGACGCTCCTGCGCGCGGGTGATCGCGACATAGGCCAGTCTCTTCCACAACGGCTGACCCGCCTCCATCCGGCCCATGCGGGCGGCGGCAAACAGATCGGGCGCGAACACCTGCACGGTGTCCCACTGGCTGCCTTGGGCCTTGTGGATCGTCACCGCCGCGCCGTGCAGGAACGTGGCCCCCATACGGGCGGCAAAGGGGATGAACGGCTCTTCCTCGTCGGGCTTTTCGATCTTCACGATGGACGCGGCACTCACCTGCGGGTCCTCCGCCCCCATCACGTGCAACCGACTGAACCCCGGTTTGCGCCCCGCGCCAAGATACACGACCTGTGCGCCCTTGATCAGACCGCGCGCCTCAAGGTCCAACCGCTTCTTGCGGTGCTTCAGCGGCAACTCGATACCGTCGCAGATCAGCGGCTCCCCCTCCAAAAGCGCATCTTCGGGGGCACCGTGGACATTGCGAAACGCATTGATCAGCCGGATGCGCGTGGCATTGCGCCAGACCAGAACCGGCGACCGCGCCATCAGATCCACTTCGACCCGCTGGCCCCAGACGACCCGCTCATCGCGCTTGGCCGCCTCTTCGATCATCCGCTCGAAATCCTCGAACCCCAACTGCGGATCGGCCAGCGCGTGCGCCAGATCAAGGATCGGGTTGTCCGCTTCCTGACGGAAAATACGATCCAGATGGATCACCCGCTTTTCGGGCAGCTTTTCGAACACCATGGTGCCGGACTGGCCCACGGGGGCCAACTGCGCCGGATCACCGAACAACAACAGCGTGGGGAAAATCTCTTTTAGGTCGTCGAACTGCTTGTCGTCCAGCATGCTGCTTTCGTCGACAAATCCGATATCGAGCGGCTCTTCACGGCGCTTCCATCCGGTGATGAAATCGCTGCCCCGCAACCCCGCCGCGGCCAGCGCACCGGGGATCGACTTGTTGGTCTCGTAAAACGCCTGCGCACGGTCCAGCGCCACATCGCTCAGCCCCTCGATTTCGGGGCGCTCGCCGTTGCCCGCCAGCCATTCGGCAATGCGCTCGTATTCCGGGTCATAGACCGGCGTGTACAGGATACGGTGGATCGTCGTCGCAGGCACCCCGCGCAGCCGCAACACGCTGGCCGCCTTGTTCGTCGGCGCAAGGATCGCCAGCGTGCGGCGGTCCTTTTTCTTGCGCGATTCGTAGTCACCCGACACGATATCGACGCCCGCGCTTTCCAGCGCCTTGTACAATTCCGCCAGCAACAGCGTCTTGCCCGACCCCGCCTTGCCCGTCACGGCCATCACCTCCGATGTGGTGCCCTTGGGCGGCATCAGCAGGCTGTCGTCCAGATTTACGCCCGCACGTTGCAGCATCTGCGTCACCGCATCGAAGGCGGTCGCCTGATCATCGGAATATGTCACGGAAGGAAGGGTCATGGCGCGACCCTAAGCCTTCCGTGAAACAGGGGCCAGAGCGGTCTAGGCGCTCGCGGCCAATTTCGCGGGATAGTCGCCGCCGAAGGCCCGCTCGAACCACATGCGCGACAACGCCGGATCAATCCCCGCGCGGGCCGCGACCTTGTGCTGGTCGTCAGGGTCGAATTCCCACAGACCGACGCTGATCGCATCGCGGCCCTCACCTTGAGTGCCCAGAACCTCGGGCGACGATCCCACGCGGCTGTAGATCCGCACCATGCGGGCGTCGAACACGCCGACAAAATGGCGGACACCAAAGCCGTTCATGATTTCGCCACCGCCCAGCATCAGCGCTGCGGCCACATTCGGCCCCTGGCCGCGGGCCATGCAGAACCGCGTACACTCCCAAATGAGTGGACTGGTGATCGCGCCGCTCGTCAGATGGCTGAAGTGATCGTTAACCATAACCGGGCCGGTCGTGGGCAAGAAACGCATCGATCCGCCGTGGCGGCCCTCGGGCGTTTCCCAGATCACGTAAAGCGGGTTGAGGTCGTCGTATTCGTCGCGTTCATATCCACGCGCATCAACATTTACGTCCCACCCAAGCCTGCTGGCAAACTGGTCCGCACGATCGCGGAACATGGTGTCTGCAAGGGTTGGAAAATTGGTTAACTGGTCTGCGTAAATATAACGAAGCATATATGGGTCCCCCTAAAGTTTATCGAAATGATAAGCAGGAGAACATCTTAACATTATTAATAAGATTCTACTATTCCGTGCGCACTTCTAGCGAAACGGGCAACACCTAAACGACGATGAGCCCCCGGCTCAGCGCCCGCGCAACCGCATGTGTGGTGTTCATCGCGCCCAGCTTGAAGCGGGCGCTTTCGATATAGACGCGCAGGGTATGCTCCGAAATCGACAGCGTATCGGCGACCTGCGCACGGTTATACCCGATCGCCAGCAGGGTCATCGCATCCACTTCCCGCGGCGACAGGGGCTGGGCGTTTTCGGGTTTGCGATCCGGTTCGAATTCTAGCGCCTTTTCGTTGAAATAATGCGCCATCAGGATCAGCGCGCGGCGGTTGTCTTCAGTAAACAGCGACCAAGTCTCGTCGTCACAGCTGTGGTTGCAGGTAAACAGGGCAAACTGGCCATTGGGGCCACGGATCGGGACGGAAAACCCCTGATTGCCGACGCCATGCGCCTGTGCGTCTTTCAGAAACCCGCGCGCGGCCTTGCTGCTCCAGTCGAGCCGCTTCCAATCGACCGGGTGAAAGCGCTGGTAGCACCCCTGAATGACCGGATCGACCCGCAGATAGTTCATATCCAGATAGCGTTGCTGCCACGCGGGATCGTAGGTGCCGCAGCCGTATTGATCGCCCGCTGAATCTACCCAGTGATAAACGATGTGATCGATCTGGTAGCTGTCGCGCAGCCGCACAGATACATCCTGGATGCCCTCAAGCGAATCCGCCCGTTCCAAGGTCTCTAAGACCTGATCCAACCTGTGCCGTATCCCCATGCGTCCGCTCCATTGGACGTTCACCAAGAGACGCAATTTCCGCAGTTGCAATCAGAGCGGTATCATCCAACTGCTCGGCTAATGCGGGTAGTCCATTCGCATTGGCAAAAGTGCGTAAATCGGCAAGAACATCTAGTATCCAATCACTCTTCATAGATAGCTTCCTTCTGAATTCGTTAACAATAGGTTAACTGGAGTCTAGCACGGTTTAATTTTACCAATATATTCGCATATTCCTCCTCCCCCAAAATAGGGGGGCAAGGATTCTCAACCCCTTGATCGCACTAAACTAGTTTCCGAAATGTAAAAGTCCCGCGATCGGCCTATGCGATTCGCGGGACTGATAATGTGATGGTGCCGCAACCCTGCGTTGCAGCCCTGTTTTACTTGCGGGCGTCCAGACAATCCTCAAGCGTGCGCAAACCCGTTGTCGGGGCCTGAACCAGCACCGACATGTTGCCGGGTTTATGCTCGTTACGCTTCATTTTCATGTGCGCCTCGGGCAGGTCGTTCCACGCAAATACTTCGGACATGCACGGATCCAGTCGCCGCTCCAGCATCAGCTTGTTGGCCGCGGACGCCTGCGCCAGATGGGCAAAGTGGCTGCCCTGCAAACGCTTCTGATGCATCCACATATAGCGCACGTCAAAGGTCAGGTTGAAACCGGACGTGCCCGCGCAGATCACGACCATACCGCCCTTTTTCACCACGAATGTGGACACGGGGAAGGTCGCCTCGCCGGGGTGCTCGAACACCATGTCGACGTTGTTGCCCTTGCCGGTGATTTCCCAGATCGCAGCGCCGAATTTGCGCGCTTCCTTGAACCACGCCGCGTATTCGGGCGTATTGACCGTGGGCAGCTGGCCCCAGCAGTCGAAATCCTTGCGGTTCAGCACGCCTTTCGCGCCCAACCCCATGACAAACTCGCGTTTGCTTTCGTCGCTGATGACACCGATCGCATTGGCCCCTGCCGTGTTGATCAACTGGATCGCATAAGAGCCCAGACCGCCCGACGCGCCCCAGACCAAGACGTTCTGGCCGGGCTTGAGGTCATGCGGCTCGTGCCCGAACAGCATCCGGTACGCCGTCGCCAGCGTCAGCGTATAGCAAGCCGCCTCTTCCCACGTCAGGTGCTTGGGCCGCGGCATCAGCTGCTGGGCCTGCACATTCGTGAACTGCGCAAACGATCCGTCCGGTGTCTCGTAGCCCCAGATGCGCTGGCTGGACGAATACATCGGATCGCCGCCGTTGCAGTGCTCGTCGTCGCCGTCGTCCTGATTGCAGTGGATCACCACCTCATCGCCGACTTTCCAGCGTTTGACCTTGTCGCCCACGGCCCACACGATGCCCGACGCATCGGAACCCGCGATGTGGAAGGGCTGGCCGTGGCCGTCAAAGGGTGAAATCGGCTGGCCGAGCGACGCCCAGACGCCGTTGTAGTTCACACCCGCCGCCATCACCAGCACCAGCACCTCGTGGCTGTCGAGCGTTGGCACATCGACGACCTCGAGCTGCATCGCCGTATCCGGATCGCCGTGGCGTTCGCGGCGGATGGCCCACGCGTACATCTGCTTTGGCACATGGCCCATCGGGGGCATTTCGCCCACCTCATAGAGATCTTTCTCAGGCGCCTCGTAATGCGCGATTGTCGTGTCCAGTGCCATAACACCCTCCTGCGGTATCGTTTCTTGTGCCGCAGTGCAGAATCGCGGCGTCTAAAGATGAAATACGCAGCGGTGCGAAATATTGCAACACCAAGAGGGGCTATTTTGTAATTTTATGACCCAGCAGGCGCAGAAATTTCCTTCGCATCCGCAGCATCATCAGGCGGATCGGCAGCCGCAGGCAGGAAATGGGCAATCGAATTTGCATAGAACTGCACCGCGTCCTGCTGCCCGTCGATCACCTGCCACGCGCCGTCCCGCTCCTCGATCAGCCCGTGCTGGTGCATATGGCGGCACGCGCGTGCGACTTCCTTGCCAAGGTTTTCCGTATCGACGGCAAGGTTCTGTTCGGGCAGGTGCGCCATCACCGCAGCGACCGCCGCCTCCAGCTTCATGACCGGCAACGCGCCTTGCTGTTGCAGAACCGTCGCAACCAGCGGCACGCCCAGCACCGGCATCACCCGCTCGATCCGGCCCATCAGGTTGCGCGACAGATCGTCAACGTCCTCGACCACCCCATGCCCGCGCAGCGATACCGGATCGCCAAAGGCCACCGCCGCCGTGCCGAACCGCGTGTCGTGACCGCGGATGCGTTCCCAGAACTTGCGCGCGATAAAGCCCAGAACCACGGTGATCTTTGCCCCGAACCGGCGGTCCCCCCGCTTGTGCGCGGCGATCAGCACACGGTCCTCCAGCACGCGGTCATAGTTGATGGCGACCGGCACAAAAACAATGTCGCGCTCGCTCTCGGGGTCGAACCCGTCGACGATATAACTCAGCAATCCGACCTTCGGCGGCTGCAACGCGCCTGTCAGGCTCAACCCGCCTTCGGGGAAAAACGCCTGATTGTCGCCGCCCTGTGTCGCCAGCTGCACATAGCGCGACAGCACCTTACGATACAGCGCCCCGCGCGACCGGCGGCGAATGAAATAGGCCCCCCACAGCCGGATCAGCGACGACAGCGGCCACACCCGCGCCCATTCCCCCACCGCGTAGGACAGCGTCGCCGTCTGCGCCACCAGATAGGTCACCAGCACATAATCCATGTTGCTGCGGTGGTTCATCACAAACACCACGGTCGCCTCGTCGGGTACTGTGCCAAACACCGCTTCGTTCGCGTCTGCCGTGCGGATTCTGTAGATCGAGCGGGCGAATGTCTTGGCAAAGCGGATGCCAAAGCTGAAATAGGCGAACGCCGAAAAGCTGGGCACGATCTCGCGGGCGTATTCCTGCGCCTTCTGGAAGGCCACGTTTTCGGGCACACCGTTCTCGCGCGCGTAGATCGCGATTTCCCGCGAAACGTCCGGATCGTAAATCAGCCGCTGGATCATGTCGTAACGCCGCGCCAGCTTGAAGGGCTGAATCGGCCGCTTGAGACGGGTATTGAGCCGCGTCACCGCCCGCTCCAACCGCCGCCGGAAGAACCAACGCACCGAAGGCAGCAGAAAATGACTAAGCGCAGTCACCGCCGCAAACAGGAGGATGAGGATAAAAAGCCAAAGCGGAAGCTGCACAGTCTGGGTCATTGCGCATCACATCTAGCCTGATTTGCGCCCGTCCACAAAAGAAACCGCTCCGACCCGCAAATGCCGCGATGCAGCGAATTGACACTTGCAAAATGTTTCGTATATCTGGTGTAACGCGCAACTTTATTGCCCACTGACTGACGAGGCCCCGCATGTCCGACGCCCCCCGCAAAGACCGCCCCTGGCTCATCCGCACCTACGCGGGCCATTCCACCGCCAAAGCGTCCAACGCGCTATATCGTGGCAACCTCGCCAAAGGTCAGACCGGGCTGTCGGTCGCCTTCGATCTGCCCACGCAAACCGGCTACGACAGTGACCACGTCCTGTCGCGCGGTGAGGTCGGCAAGGTCGGTGTGCCGGTCGGGCATCTGGGCGACATGCGCGCACTTTTCGACCAGATCCCGTTGGAGCAGATGAACACCTCCATGACGATCAACGCCACCGCACCTTGGCTCCTGTCGCTCTATATCGCCGTGGCCGAAGAACAGGGCGCCGATGTGACGAAGCTGCAAGGCACCGTGCAGAATGACCTGATCAAGGAATACCTCAGCCGCGGCACCTACATCTGCCCGCCCGCACCGTCGCTCAAGATGATCGCGGATGTGGCCGAATACTGCTACACGTCGGTACCCAAATGGAACCCGATGAACGTCTGTTCCTACCACCTGCAAGAGGCTGGTGCGACGCCCGAACAGGAGCTGGCGTTTGCGCTCGCCACCGCAACGGCCGTGCTCGATCAGCTGAAACCGCGCGTCGATCCTGCGGATTTCCCCGCGCTCGTGGGCCGCATTTCGTTTTTCGTGAATGCGGGCATCCGCTTTGTCACCGAGATGTGCAAGATGCGGGCCTTTGTGGATCTGTGGGACGAAATCTGCGCCGAACGCTACGGCGTCGAGGATCCCAAGTACCGCCGCTTCCGCTACGGGGTACAGGTCAACAGCCTCGGGCTGACTGAACAGCAACCCGAAAACAACGTCTACCGCATCCTCATCGAAATGCTCGCCGTGACCCTGTCGAAAAAGGCCCGTGCGCGCGCCGTGCAGCTGCCCGCGTGGAACGAAGCCCTCGGCCTGCCCCGCCCGTGGGACCAGCAATGGTCGATGCGCATGCAACAGATCATGGCCTATGAAACGGACCTGCTGGAATTCGACGATCTGTTTGACGGCAATCCGGCGGTCGATGCCAAGGTCGAGGCGCTCAAGGAAGGCGCGCGCGCCGAACTGGCGCATCTCGACGGTATGGGCGGCGCGATCGACGCGATCGACTATATGAAGGCGCGGCTGGTCGACAGTAACGCTGACCGGCTGGGCCGGATCGAGGCGGGCGAAACCGTCGTGGTAGGCGTGAACAAATGGCAACAGGGTGAACCCTCGCCGCTGATGACAGGGGACGGCGGCATCATGGTTGTCGATCCCGCGGTCGAGGCCGAACAGATCGACCGGCTCAATGACTGGCGCGCGTCGCGCAACGACGGCGAAGTGCAGGCCGCGCTGCGCGATCTGCGTCTGGCAGCCAGCGAAGGGCGCAACATCATGCCTGCCTCCATCGTCGCGGCCAAGGCGGGTGTGACCACAGGCGAATGGGCCGCCGAAATGCGCGCCGTACACGGTGAATACCGTGGGCCCACCGGGGTCGGCACCGGCCGGTCCAACAAAACCGAAGGGCTCGACGATCTGCGCGATGCCGTGGACGCGGTCAGCGACCGTCTGGGGCGCAGGCTCAAGTTTCTGGTGGGTAAACCCGGGCTCGACGGGCATTCCAACGGGGCCGAACAGATCGCCGTGCGGGCCCGCGACTGCGGTATGGACATCTCCTACGAAGGCATCCGTCTGACGCCCGCCGAAATCGTCGCCGCCGCACAGCAGGACGCGGCCCACGTGGTTGGCCTGTCAATCCTGTCCGGCTCGCACATTCCGCTGGTCGAAGACCTCATGACGCAGATGCGCGCGGCAGGGCTCGGCCACGTGCCCGTCATCGTGGGGGGCATCATCCCCGACGACGATGCGCAGCGCCTGTTGTCGATGGGTGTGGCGCGTGTCTATACGCCAAAGGATTTCGAGCTGAACACCATCATGGGCGATATCGTAACCCTCGCCGACCCCGCCGCGGTGGCTGCCGAGTAAAGCAATCCGTAATAGGTGCAAATAGATGTAAAATAGGGTATCAAAGCCTGACTTTCATTTCAGGAGCCTATTCATGTCAAACGACCTTAAATCCATGTCTCGCAAGGAACTGGAGAAACTATTAGCTGACGTGAAGAAGGCGCTTGTGGCAGCACAGGCACGCGACAGGCGCGCCGCCCAAAAAGCCGCCGAGAAAGCTGCGGCTGAATTCGGATTTACACTCAATGACTTGAGTGAAACCGCCCCGAAAACCAGAAAGTCCCCGACGGCGAAAAAGAAACCCGCAAAGCCGTCGAAACCGAAATACGCAAACCCGGCCGACGCCTCACAAACCTGGACCGGCAAAGGCCGCCAGCCGAATTGGTTTCGCGCTGAAATAGAAAAGGGCACTACCCCTGAGGGAATGGAAATCTGATTTGATTCGGATATCCCCCGGCACCGCCGTGATAACTCGCGGCGGCGCCGGGCCGGAAATCAACGCACCAACAGCGCGCCCTGTCCGAAAATGAATTTCCAGCGGCTGCCATCGCGCATCGTAATCTCACCGCCCCCCGAGCGCGGGCTGTCGTAGGTCGCCTTGCCGATGCCCGTCATGCCATTGCTGCACGATACGGGGAATGTCACCATGCCGCTGTCCTGACCCGGGCTGTAGCGTCCCTGACAGCTGGTGCTGCCATTCGTCGCCTGAAAATATCCGCCGTCGAGAAAGCTGGCCGTTGCCGTCCCGCGAAATACCGTATTGTCCGGGCCGACCACCGCCACGGGATGGGCCACATCGCAGGCCGCCAGCGTCAGCGCCGCCGCCACACCACATATCAAAGCACGCATAACAATTCCTCCACTTGTTGTTGCACCGCTATATTTGAACGTTGTTCACGGATGCGCCAGTAAGGTATTCCCCACTTGGCCCTTGTCGCTGTCGGGCAGGTTGGGCAAATTGGCGGTCTGACAGACACGGGAGAACAGCATGACCGTCCATATCGGTGCAGAAATCGGGGATATCGCGCAGACGGTGCTGATGCCCGGCGACCCCTACCGCGCCAAATGGGCGGCGGAGACGTTTCTGGAAGATGCCAAACTGGTCAACGAAGTCCGCGGCATGCTTGGCTATACCGGGACATGGAAGGGAAACCGCGTCACGATACAGGGTTCGGGCATGGGCATGCCGTCCCTGTCAATCTACGCCAACGAGCTGATCAGCACCTATGACGCCCAAACCCTGATCCGCATCGGATCGTGCGGCGGGATGCAGCCCCATGTCAAAATCCGCGATGTCATCATCGCGATGACCGCCAGCACGATCACATCGCCCTCCTCGGGCATCTTTCGCGAAGTGAACTATGCCCCCTGTGCAGATTGGGGCCTGCTGGAGAATGCCGTTACTGCCGCGCGCGCCATGGGGGCCGCGCCACATGTGGGCGGCATTTATTCGTCGGATGTCTTTTACGCGGAACGCCCCGATCTGGACGAACAAATGGTCCGGCACGGCATTCTGGGTGTCGAGATGGAAGCCGCCGAGCTTTATACGCTCGCCGCCCGCCACGGGCGACGTGCGCTCGCGGTTCTGACCGTGTCCGACCATCTGCAAACCGGCGAAGCCCTTCCATCGGAAGACCGTGAGCGTTCGTTCGGCGATATGGTCCAGATTGCGCTGGATGCCGCATTCGCCTGAGCGGTGCGGGTGCGGGTGCGGCACCGATCCGCAATGAGTTTAAAGGCAAGATGAAGTTCGGGAAGATCACTCCCCGTGCGTGCCATCGTATCCGTTGAGAGGCGGTGCCTTGTGCGTCCTGAGAAAACTGTCGGACGGTTTGTAGATTTCGATCTGCAGCGGGTAGCACGCGGCCGTGTCCGAAGAGTGTACAGTGCTGCAATCGCCGCCCGGACAGGCGCTCAATGCGCCGAGCAGGTCGATTTCGGCCATGAATTCGAGATAGTCGCCCGGCCTCACCGGGCTTGCCTTCATGAAATACTGGCCGGTGTCGCGGGTAAAGCCGGTACACATAAACACGTTGAGCACATCGTGTATCAGGGGTTCGGCCTCTGCCCGGCTGAGGCCCAGATGCTCGGCCACTGCGCGCGTGAGGTTCGAATGACAGCAGTGGTGGTAGTGCCCGCCCGACAGCAGGTTGTGCGTATAGGGGTCGCAGCGCGTGCCGATCACGTCATGGACCGATCCTCCGAAGCGGTCGATGCCGTACCAGCCAAGCGTATCATGCGTCAGTGTCGCCATCGGGCGCAGATGGGGGAAGTTGCTCCACAGTTGCTGTCCCGTGGTCACATGTGTGCCGTGCAGCGCCCGCGTCTTGCCCGAATAGAACCGTTCCGCCAAATCATTGGCGTGCCACAGGTTGAGATCGCCGACTTGTGGACCTTCGATGCTGGTGATCCGGCAAAAATGGCCTGCGGGCACCGTGAATGTCGCGGCTTGTCTTGCCGGGGCAATGATCCTGTCGATTTCGGTCAGGCTCGATCGCGCCTCGTTGAGGCGTTGCATATCGGGGCCGGGCAAGGTGTCCACCGGGTAGCAGATGACCGGAGCGACAGCGCGGCGTGCGTCCGCGTCATGGGGCGCGCTCATGCGTTTTGCCCCGCAATACGGCCCGAAAACAGGCACCCGCCGAGAAACGTCCCTTCGAGCGCGTTGTATCCGTGGTATCCACCACCGCCGAAACCGGCCACTTCCCCCGCTGCATACAGCCCCGGCAGAGTCTCGCCCCGCGGCGTGAGGACACGGGCGTCCGGATCGGTGTGCAGACCGCCCAGCGATTTGCGGGTGATCACGTTCAGCCGCACAGCGATCAGCGGGCCATTGTCACGGTCGAGAATGGCATGGGGCTTGGCGGTGCGGATGAGTTTGTCGCCCTTGTAGTTGCGCGCGCCCCAAATGGCGGTGATCTGTGCGTCCTTGCAGAACATGTTGTCCAGTTGCAGATCACGGGCCCGGATCTGGCGGCGGATATGGTCGGTTTCGACAGGCCGGTCGGGGGTCAGCGCGTTCATGCGTGCGACCAGGGTGTCAAGATCGTCGGCCACCACGAAATCCGCGCCCTTTTGCTTGAACGCCTCGACCGCAGGTGTCGCGCCTTTGCCCAGTCGGGCCTGAAGCACCTCGCGCCAGCCGCCATCCGTCAGATCGGGGTTCTGTTCTGATCCGGACAGCGCGAATTCCTTTTCGATGATCTTCTGCGTCAGGATGAACCAGCTGTGCTCGCCCACGCTGAGGATGCGCTTGAGCGTGCCAAGCGTATCGAACCCCGGCAAACAGGGTGCCTCCATCCGGTCGCCCGCCGCATCAAACCACATCGACGATGGCCCCGGCAAAACCCGAATGCCGTGGTTGGGCCAGATCGGATCCCAGTTTTCCAGCCCCTCGCAATAGTGCCACATCCGGTCCTCGTTGATCAGCCCCGCGCCCGCCGCACGCGCGATGCCATGCATGCGCCCGTCGACATAATCGGGCACACCCGCCACCATCCGCGATGGCGCAGGACCCAGCCGGTCCGTGGGCCAGTGGCTGCGCACCAGCTCGTGATTGCCACCGATCCCGCCGGTGGTCAGGATCACGCTTTCGGCGCGATGTTCAAACTGTCCGGTGATCCGGCGCGACGTAGACCGGCCCCGCGCCTCGGTACTGTCCTCGAGAATATCGCCGGACACCCCTTTGACCGCACCGGCCTCGACAATCAGTTGCGTCGCCGAATGGCGGAACGCGATGCGCAGGTGTCCGTCTGCCGCATGGCGCGTCATAAGATCGGCAAACGGCTTCACCACGCCGGTGCCCGTGCCCCAGGTGATGTGAAACCGCGGCACCGAATTTCCGTGCCCGCCAGCGCCCGCGCCGCCCCGCTCGGCCCAGCCCACCACCGGAAACCAGCGCATGCCAAGCCCGTGCAACCAGCCGCGCATGTCGCCTGCGGCGAACTCCACAAACCGCTCGGCCCAAAGCCGCGGGTTGGCGTCCTCCTCGCGGTCGAATTGCGCAGACCCCTGCCAGTCGCTCCACGCCAGTTCGGCGCTGTCCTTGATGCCGAGCCTGCGCTGTTCGGGGCTGTCGACCATGAACAGCCCCCCCAAAGACCAATACGCCTGCCCACCCAGCGATTGCGGCGCCTCCTGGTCCAGCATCAATACACGCCGGCCGCGCAGCACGGCCTCATGCGCCGCGGTCATTCCGGCCAGACCGGCACCCACCACGATGACATCGGGGGAAAAGTCGCTCATCTCGTGCTTCCTTCGCTTTGGTCAAAGCCTAGGCAGCGATGCGGCCCCTGTCGACACCCAATGCGGGGGTCACAGACCGCCCTTGCCCACCGATTTCTTGCAGTTCTGCGGCGGGCCGGAAGTGGCCGTGAACGCTTCGGCCCCGCAAAACGCGCAGCGGTACATCCGCAGGCTGCCGCGGTCGCCACTGCGGTCTGCCCGCCAGCGGCACTGCCGCATGCCGCGGTTCTTGCGGGCGTAAAACGCGACGATGACAAAGGCGACGATCAGCCCGATGACCATGAACATGCAGACGGTATCCTTGAACGCAAAAGGCCCGCCAGCGATGGCGGGCCCCTATCGGATGCAAAGTTATCAGACGGTCCGCTCGACCATCAGCTTCTTGATCTGCGCAATCGCCAGCGCCGGGTTCAAACCCTTGGGGCATGTCTTGGCGCAGTTCATGATCGTGTGGCAGCGGTACAGTTTGAACGGGTCCTCAAGATCGTCCAACCGCTCGCCCGTGCCTTCGTCACGGCTGTCGATGATCCAGCGGTAGGCATGGAGCAACGCCGCGGGTCCGAGATAGCGATCACCGTTCCACCAGTAGCTGGGGCAAGAGGTAGAACAGCACGCGCACATGATGCACTCATACAGCCCGTCGAGTTTTTCGCGGTCCTCGACCGACTGCTTCCATTCCTTTGCGGGCTCGGGCGTTTCGGTTTCCAGCCACGGCTTGATCGACGCGTGCTGGGCGTAGAAATGCGTCAGATCGGGTATCAGGTCCTTGACCACCGGCATGTGCGGCAGCGGGTACACTTTGACCACGCCCTGCACCTCGTCCATGCCATAGGTGCACGCCAGCGTGTTGATCCCGTCGATGTTCATCGCGCAGGATCCGCAGATGCCTTCGCGGCACGACCGGCGGAAGGTCAGCGTGGGGTCGATCTCGTTCTTGATCTTGATCAGCGCGTCCAACATCATCGGACCGCAGGTATCGAGATCGACGAAATAGGTGTCGACGCGCGGGTTCTCACCGTCGTCGGGGTTCCAGCGATAGATGTGGAATTCCTTGAGGTTCGTGGCGCCTTCGGGCTTGGGCCACGTCTTGCCGCTGGTCATGCGGGAATTCTTGGGGAGCGTCAGTTGTACCATGATGCTGTTCCTTTTTCGAAATCGGGGCGGCGGGGCGCCGCGCTAAAGCGTGAGTGTCGCGTTGGAGCGGATGCAGGATTGCGTGGCGGGGCGGGCCAGAATGGCGCGCACGACCTCGATCGTCAGATCGTCCGGCCCCACGACAGAGGCCTTGGCCAGTTCGCGCACTTCGATCGCCTGCGCGTTGTCGACCACGCATTTGACAAAGGGCTCGATCAGCTCTTTGGGGACTTGCGGGAAGTTGATCGCGATCACCTCGGTCACGGCCTTGGTCGCGGCTTGCCTGCCGGTGCGGTCCACGGCGGTTTCGACCTCGGTGCAGGCCGACAGCGCCAGGACAAGGCAAAGGGCAATGGGTCGGATCATGTTTGGGCCTCGCGCGGGGGAAGGGTGATGGACAGGGATGCGGTTTCGGCCAGCGTCACCAACCGCTCCGCATCCTGTGGGAAATGCGGCATCAGATGCTCGACGAAATCGCGGTCATGCGCGGCGGTCCACAGCACCAGCTGGTATTCGGGATCGTCCGCCAGCGCCATGTCGCGGCTGGTGGTCTGCAACTCGCTGACCTTGGCCTTCTTGCCTTGAAACGATGATCCACCGCCAAAATGTTGCACCTCACCGCGCGACAGATCGCGGGCCGGCAGGTCCAACCGGCGCAACACCCGCGCGCGATAATCTTCCGACAGCATCCAGTCGTCATAGCAGATGGGCACCAGCGCATCGTTCTCGGTCAGCCTTTTCAGACCGTCGCGGTACGTCGCCATCGCCACCATCAAAACCCGCATCCGCGTGGCGGACCCGTAATCGGGGTTGCGCTTGATCTTCGCCAGCAATGACGCCGACCAGTTCAGGAAACTGCGGAAAACCACGACGCGGTGGTCGAAATCCCGGTCGTCAAATCCGCGTGACGCCTTCTGCGGCCCCTTGGCCACGGGCATCCGGTCTTCGTAGGACACCACCGTCATCGGCGCCTGCCCCGCCTCGGCCCAGCGTTGGGCGTGGGGGCGGCTCAAGGGCGGGATAACGCGGCGGTCCGCGTCGTAGACATCCAGTGATGCGTGGCCGCCCACAGGGTTCGCGCCGACCTTGCAGTTGTTGAAAAACACGCCCCCCGTCGCGGCCTCCGGCGCATTGCGCATCAGCCAGTCGATGATGGCGTGGTTGCCTGACCTGCGCATGCCGAACACCTGCAACGCGCAGACGGGGGTCATCCCCGCCGCCTGCGACCAGCCGGTGTTAATCTGCGCTGTCACGCTCATGCTTAGTAAACCCGCGCCTTCGGTGCGATCTTCTTGAGATCGATGCCACCCTCGTTGTGGCTGGTCAGCGGGTTCACATGCACGCCCCGGAAGCCCAGGGACGCCTTGTTGCCCTCGAACCAGATCAGGCTGTGCTTGCGCCAGTTCTCGTCGTCGCGGTCGGGGTAATCCTCGTGGGCGTGTGCGCCACGGCTTTCCTTGCGGGCGGCGGCGGCGGTGATGGTGGCCACCGCGTTCGGCATCAGGTTGGTCAGCTCCAGCGTTTCCATCAGGTCGGAATTCCACACCAGCGAGGTGTCTGTGACCTTGATGTCGCTCAGCTTGCCTGCGACGCCTTTCATCTTTTCCTCGCCCTCGGCCAGCGTCTTGTCGGTGCGGAACACGGCGGCGTCGGCCTGCATCGTCTGCTGCATCTCGAGCCGCAGATCGGCCGTCGGCACGTGCCCCTTGGTATAGCGCAGACCGTCGAACCGGCTGAACGCCGCCTCGATCGCGCGCTTGCTTGGCGTCGGCACCGGCGCTTCTGCGTCCACAACCTCCTTGGCGCGGATCGCGGCGGCGCGGCCAAAGACAACGAGGTCGATCAGGCTGTTGGAGCCCAGACGGTTCGCACCGTGCACCGATGCGCATCCCGCTTCGCCCACGGCCATCAGACCGGGCGACACGTTGTCGGGGCTGTCCTTCGTCGGGGCGAGCACTTCACCCCAATAGTTCGTCGGAATGCCACCCATGTTGTAGTGCACCGTCGGCAGAACCGGAATCGGCTCCTTGTTGACGTCGACACCGGCAAAGATGCGCGCGCTTTCGGAAATGCCGGGCAAACGCAGGTCCAGCGTTTCGGGCGGCAGGTGGTTGAGGTGCAGGTGGATGTGGTCGGCGTTGTCGCCCACACCGCGCCCTTCGCGGATCTCCATCGTCATGCAGCGGCTCACCACGTCACGCGACGCCAGATCCTTGTAGGTCGGGGCATAGCGCTCCATGAACCGCTCGCCCTCGGAGTTGGTCAGATACCCGCCTTCGCCGCGCGCGCCCTCGGTGATCAGACAGCCTGCGCCGTAGATGCCGGTGGGGTGGAACTGCACGAACTCCATGTCCTGCAGCGGCAGGCCCGCACGGGCCGTCATACCCCCACCGTCACCGGTGCAGGTGTGCGCCGATGTAGCACTGAAATAGGCGCGGCCGTAGCCGCCGGTGGCCAGAACGACCATCTTGGCGGAGAAGACGTGCATCGTGCCGTCGTCCAGCTTCCAGCACAGAACACCCTGACACACGCCGTCCTCGCTCATCAGCAGGTCGATGGCGAAATACTCGATGTAGAATTCGGCGTTGTTCTTGAGCGACTGGCCGTAAAGCGTGTGCAAAATGGCGTGGCCGGTGCGGTCGGCGGCAGCACAGGTACGCTGCACCGGGGGGCCTTCGCCGAACTCGGTGGTGTGGCCGCCAAAGGGACGCTGGTAGATTTTGCCCTCTTCGGTCCGCGAAAACGGCACACCGTAGTGCTCCAGCTCGTAAACCGCCTTGGGCGCCTCGCGGGCCAGATACTCCATCGCGTCCGTATCACCCAGCCAATCCGATCCCTTGACCGTGTCGTACATGTGCCACTGCCAGTTGTCGGGGCCCATGTTGCTCAGCGATGCGGCGATGCCACCCTGTGCCGCCACCGTGTGGGAGCGCGTGGGGAAAACCTTCGAAATACACGCGGTGCGCAAGCCTTGCTCGGCCATGCCCAGCGTGGCGCGCAGACCCGCACCGCCCGCCCCTACGACAACAACGTCATATTCGTGGGTTTCATAATCATAAGCAGCCATATCGTGCCCTTCTCAGCTTGCGGGGTGGCGCGCGCGGCACCCGGACCCCTGTCTATTGTGCGGGCCAGCGGCCCAACCGACGCGGCAACGCGCCTTTCAATGTGATTTCCCTACTGGCAGAGCGACCCGCCGTCGGGATGTATCATAGCACGCGCGGCACTCCTTCACAGGGGGCGCCGCCACGCCTTTTGTCGCAGGACCGCGCCCTAGAGCGCCAGCTTCGCGATGGCGAAGATCGCGACCGCTGCCGCGCCGTAGCTGACGCAGGTCATCACGATGATCGCCACCTTCTGGGACGCGCCATGCACGTAATCCTCGATCAGGGTCTGCACCCCGTCGTTGAAATGCTTGAACCCGACCGCCAGCGTCAACGCCGCGATGATCGCGGGAAACGGGCGGCTGTAATAGGCCAGAATGTCCTCGTAAGTGCCGCCCAGTGCGGCGCCGAACGTAAAGACGAACAGCGGGATCAGGATCAGCAAAGCCACCGAGCTGACTTTCATCGCCCAGAAATGGGCCGTTCCTGTTTTCGCCGAGCCGAGCCCCTGCGCGCGTTTGCGGTCTGTCATGAATGCCATAATCAGCGCCCCCTTATACGACGACTACAGTGATAAGCGTCAGCACAACCGATCCGGCAATGCACGCCCAGCCCAGCTTTTCGGCCGTGGGAATATCCATCGCGATGGCATTGTCCCAGATCAGGTGCCGGATGCCGGCAAGCGTATGATACCACAAACCCAGCACGCTGAAAAACATCACCAGATCGCCGAACCAGCTGGTCAGGAAACCGTTGGCCGTGGCAAAGCTGTCGGCGCCGGTCGCGGCGGCCAGAAACCACCACACGATCAACAGGCTCGCCACCAGCATGGCGTTGCCGGTAATACGGGTCAGGATCGATGTCATCGAGGTCAGCTGCGGGCGATAAATCGTCAAATGCGGTGACAAGGGACGATTGCCGCGATTCACGTCGGCCATGGGTTGGCTCCTTCTGGGCTACTTGGCCCTACTGATAGCGTATTTTTCGCAGCTGTCACGCGGACAGGCGGGGTTTCGCGGGTTTGTTAGCGGTAATATTGCGCAAATTGCGGGAAATATGGTCGCACGTCCGGTTTTGTGATCACATGAAAGGCGCGTGTGATCACTGCGCCAGACGACCGACCTGACGTGTGATCTCGCGTTGCAGCTTGCGGCGGATCTGCGCGGGATAGTCCTCGAACCCGTTGGCCGTGATCACAAAAGCGCCCGGCCCGTGGATCACGTTTTCGTAAAACCACCCCGTAAGGTCCGCATCGTCCGTTTCGATGGCCAGCGCGTTCACCGTCACCCCCGCCGCCGTCAGCGCAGGGCGCAAGGTCGCGGGCAGCAGGCCTTCGTTGGACACCCCGTCCCCCGACACATCGATCACCTTGCGACGGCACAGGGCGACCTGCGCAAAACTCTCCAGCGACAGTTGCACCGCCTCGCCCACCGCAGTTGAGAAGTTGCGCCACACACGGGCGTCGTCGCGCACGCGGTCAGCGAATGTCGCCACCTGCGCCGCGTCTGTCATCGCGGTCCACGGAATCGTCTGGCGCTGGCGGGTGCTGCCGGACCACTGCACCAGCGACACCCGCGCCTGCGCATCCACCAGTGCCTGCGCCACCGTGCCATCGCGCAGCCCCGCCGCCAGCCCGTCCATCTGCGTGCGGTACTCGTCGCGGTCCACGGACCCCGACACATCCACCGCCAGCACCAGCGCCAGATCACAGGCCGCCCCCGTCACCGGCCACATCGCCACGACCATTGCCCAAATCAGTCTCATCCCCGCAGCCTAGGCCAAACCTGCCGCGGCACGGGTCACAAAAAGGTGGGGCGCACGAAAAAAGCGCGCCCCGTCGCCGGAACGCGCTTTCATCATCTGGTGTTTAATGGGGCTCAGCCCAGCGAGCTGTCGATGCCTTTGCACGCCTCGACCAGACCTTTCACAGCCTTGACCGAGCTGTCGAACATGCCCTGCTCTTCCTTGTTCATCGAAATCTCGACGACCTTCTCGATGCCACCGGCACCGATCACCGTGGGCACGCCCACATAGAAACCCTTCAGACCATAGGCGCCGTCAACGTAGGCCGCACAGGGCAGCACGCGCTTTTGGTCCTTGAGATAGGCCTCGGCCATCTCGATCGCCGATGTCGCGGGCGCATAGAAGGCAGAACCGGTTTTCAGCAGGCCAACGATCTCGGCGCCGCCGTCGCGGGTCCGCTGCACGATGGCGTCCAGCTTGTCCTGCGTGGTCCAGCCCATCTTCACCATGTCGGGCAGCGGAATGCCCGCAACGGTGGAATAGCGCGTCAGCGGCACCATCGTGTCGCCGTGCCCGCCCAGAACAAAGGCCGTGACATCGCGCATCGACACGTTGAATTCCTCGGCGAGGAAGTGACGGAAGCGCGCGGAATCGAGGACGCCCGCCATGCCGCAGACTTTCTCGTGCGGCAGACCGGAGAATTCACGCAGCGCCCAGACCATCGCGTCCAGCGGGTTGGTGATGCAGATGACAAAGGCATTCGGTGCATGCTGGGCAATGCCCTCGCCGACCGATTTCATGACCTTGAGGTTGATGCCCAACAGATCGTCACGGCTCATCCCGGGCTTGCGGGCGACACCGGCGGTCACGATGCACACGTCCGCGCCTGCGATATCGGCATAGTCCTGCGTGCCGGACATGGCGGCGTCAAAGCCCTCGGACGGGCCGGATTCAGCGATATCAAGCGCCTTGCCCTCGGGTGTGCCTTCCGCGATGTCGAACATCACGACGTCACCAAGTTCCTTGATTGCGGCGAGGTGGGCCAGCGTGCCCCCGATTTGACCAGCGCCGATCAGGGCGATTTTGGGTCGAGCCATGTGCATTACTCCAGTTGGATTTGCGTTGGGCGCGGGCTTAAACCCTCAGGCCCGCGCTTGCAAGCTGCACATTGGCGCGCCGCCCAACCGGCGGTCAGTCGCGCGGTTCGTCCGGAATGCCCACTTCGGCCTCTTCCTTCTCGGTACCGACATCGGAAAACTGCGCGTCGCGCGGGCGTCCGTCCACGGTTGCTGGGTTTTCGGCGGCATCAAGCGACGTGCCATTGGGTGCCGTGTCGCCCTCCATCTCGTCTGCGGGCTTGGCCTTTTTGATCAGCGCATCGGGGTCCTGTCCCACGATGTCGACGGCGGCCTTGGCCTCGGCCACCAGAACATGGGTCGCATCGGGCAGGAACGCCGAATCGCCGCTGTCATCGGCCATGTCGTCGGCCCCGTCCCGCACATCGAACTTGTTGAAACGCGGGGCCGCGTCCAGCGCGTCCTCGTCGGTAAAGATCACGTAATACCGGTCACCGCGCACGTCGGTCACCACGGTGACACCCTCCATCGGTGCGGCCACCTCGCGGTCGGCCAGCCCCCAGATGCCGCCAACGCTCATCACGATCGCCTCGACGGCGCCTTCGGAGTTGATCACCAGATCCTTGATCGACGCGATCCGGTCGAACCGTTTCGCCCCGTCAAGCGGCATCGGCGTGTCGGTCATCGGACGGCCACGGAAATTGTAGACCGGTGCGCCGATCATCTCGCCCACGATCAGGCTGTCGGGCGACATGGTAAAGCTTCCCACGGCGGTCTGTTGCGACGTGGACTGCGCGGCGGCGGGAACGGACAGGGCGACAATCACGGCGGTCGAGGCAAAAAGGCGTTTCATCGAAATTTCCTTTCGGGACAGGCAAAAAACACAGTTGGGAAATGAACGGTTGGCGGCGCGTTCGGTTCCTGCCAAAGGTAAAACGTCTGCGGAGGGGTCAAGACGCGATGCTCGTTCTCGATTGGTGGTTTTTCGCGGTGGCGGGTCCGGCCGTTGTTTTTGCTGGCATTTCCAAGGGCGGCTTCGGCTCGGGCGCTGCATTTGCCGCAGCCTCGATGCTGGCGCTTGTGGTCGAACCCGGTCTCGCGCTCGGGGTCATGCTGCCGCTCTTGATGCTGATCGATCTGAGCACCCTGCGGCCCTACTGGGGCAAATGGGGCCTGCGCGAAGCGATGCTTCTGATCCTTGGCGGATTGCCCGGCGTGGTGCTGGGGGCGCTGCTCTACCGCGTGGCCTCGCCCGATCTGTTCCGGCTGCTCATCGGCGGTGTGTCCATCGGTTTCGTGATCTGGCAGGTATCGCTGGCGCGCGGCTGGATCGCCGTGGGGCGCAAGCCGATGTCGGACCGCGTGGGTCTCGTGGCGGGGGTCGCATCGGGCTTTACCAGCTTCATCAGCCACGCCGGCGGCCCGCCCTCTGCGGTGTTCCTGCTCGGGCGGGGGCTCGACAAAACCCGGTTTCAAGCGACCACGGTTCTGGTGTTCTGGATCATCAACATCGCGAAATTCGTACCCTACGCCTATCTGGGCATGTTCACGCTGGAAACGGCCAAGGCCAATCTGGTGCTGGCGCCCTTTGCGCTTCTGGGTGCGTGGCTGGGCGTGCGGGCGCATGCCGCGGTGCCCGAACGCCTGTTTTTCGGGATCACTTACGTGGCGCTCACGCTCACGGGGATCAAACTTATCTGGGATGGCCTGACCTGACGCGCGGGGCGGCACGGCAGCACCGCCGCCGCCCCGCCCCGTTCCGGCATCCTCTTCCTGTCCCGGCGGACCGGTGTGCGGGCACGTTTGCCGTGCTCCGGTTGTGGGGGGGGGTGGCCTTACGCGTCCTCGCCCTTCGCGGGCAGCGCCTCGGTCACCGTCTCAAACGCCTGGCCCGACGCCACCAGACAGGTCAGCCCGCTGGGCATGGTCACCGTGATCGTCCATGTGCCCGTTTCGGAGGACGCGAACGTCTCGACCATCGCGCTGTTGGCGCCCAGCCCGACAGACTGGCGCGATTCGCCGTAGCGTTCCGCGAGGCTTTCGACCACGCTCGCCCGCGGGCCACATTGACGGCCGTTTTGCGCCAGTGCAGGCGCCGTGAGCGCGATAAAGCCGCCCAGCGCGGCCAGATGGATCAAAAATGCTGTTTTCTTCATTTCAGTGCCTTTCCGTTTTGCTGCAAAGGCGGCTGCGACAGGTCTCCGGCCGATCCGGCTGGTGCCGGCGAAACCCGGGCGCCCCCGGTGGTGAACGTGCAACCCGATCCTTGTGCCGGCGTCCGGCGGCCCTGCCGGTGCGGCCCTCCCAAAGATGAGCGACCTGCAAACCATGCGTCCGCACCCTTGAAAACGAGGTTAACGCAGCGTCCGGCGGGTGTTGCGCGGCACAAACTTGCTGCACTGCGGCGCAATTGCTCTTGAAGTTTTCGTCCAGCAATGCCCCTCTGCGCGCAACAATATTTCACAGCCAAGGTCACGCCATGCCCGCCACATCCCGCCCGCTCCGCTCCGTCCTCTATATTCCCGGCTCCAAACCGCGGGCGCTGGACAAGGCCCGCGGCCTGCCTGCCGATGCCATCATCTTCGATCTCGAAGACGCGGTCATACCGGATGAAAAGACCGCCGCGCGCGACACGCTGGCCGACGCACTCGCCACGGGCGGTTACGGCGCGCGCATGAAGATCGTGCGCATCAACGGGCTCGATACGGCATGGGGTGCGGATGACGCACGTGCCGCTGCGGCCATGGGCGCCGACGCGGTGCTGCTGCCCAAGGTCAACAGCCCCGATGATCTCGACGCGCTGGCGGACATCACCGGCGACACGCCCCTCTGGGCGATGATGGAAACGCCGCGGGGCATGTTGAACGCGGCCGCCATCGCCGCGCACCCGCTGCTGTCGGGTATGGTCATGGGGACCAATGATCTGGCCAAGGATCTGCAAACGCGGTTCCGCGCCGACCGGCAACCGTTGATGGCGGGGCTGGGGCTGTGTGTGCTGGCGGGCAAGGCGCATGGCGCGGCGCTGATCGACGGGGTCTATAACGCGTTCAAGGACGAAGACGGCCTGCGCGCCGAGTGCGAACAGGGCCGCGACATGGGCTTTGACGGCAAAACGCTCATCCACCCCGCGCAACTGGACATCGCCAATGCGGCCTTCTCCCCCTCGGCCGATGAAATCGATCTGGCCCGCCGCCAGATCGCCGCATTCGACGCCGCCGAAGCCACCGGTCAGGGCGTTGCCGTCGTCGATGGCAAGATCGTCGAAAACCTGCATGTTGCCACCGCCCGTGAAACATTGGCAAAGTCGGAAGCAATCGACGCCATGCAGGCGGAGTGAAACAAGGGACTTACCCATGCTGCTTTTGATCCTCGGGCTCCTGTTGTGGGTGGCCGCACATTATTTCAAACGGCTGATGCCGGAAAAACGGGCCGCTCTGGGCGATCCGGGCAAAGGTCTGGTGGCGGTGGCGATCGTGCTGTCGCTGGTCCTGATGATTCTGGGCTACCGCGGGGCCGACTTTGTCCATGTCTGGGCGCCGCCCGCCTTTCTCACCCACATCAACAACCTCGCGATGGTGCTGGCGCTGTGGGTCTACGGATCGAGCGCGGCCAAGGGGGCCAAGGCGTGGCCTGCCTACAAAATCCGCCACCCGCAGCTTACCGCGGTCAAGATCTGGGCCGCCGCGCACCTGCTGGTCAACGGCGATCTGGCCTCCATCGTGCTTTTTGGCGGGCTGCTGGCGTGGGCCGTGGGCTCTGTCATCCTGATCAACCGGGCCGAGCCTGACTGGACCCCGCCCGCCCCTGCTGGGCGCGCCACTTACATCCGGCTTGCCATCATCACAGCGGTGATGCTGGTGGTCATCACCCTCATCCACACATTGCTGGGCGTCTCGCCCTTTGGCTAACACATTGGAACTGAAATGAAACTCTACCGCTTCCTGTCGGAAGAAGACACATCCGCCTTCTGCCACAAAGTCACCGATGCCCTGAACAAGGGCTGGGAGCTTTACGGCACCCCAACCCAAACCTGGGACCACGCGGCAGGCGTGATGCGCTGCGGTCAGGCCGTCGTCAAAGACGCCCCCGGCACCTATACCCCCGACACCAAACTGGGCGCACACTGACATGGCAACCAAAACCAACGCTGGCCGCTTTTTCGAAGACTACCGCATCGGCGAAGTGATCCGCCACGCCGTGCCGCGCACGGTCAAGATGGGCGAACGCGCGCTCTACCACATGCTCTATCCCGCGCGCCACGCGCTCTATTCCTCCGACCAGTTCGCACAGGGCTGCGGCCTGCCGTTCAGCCCGCTCGAAGATCTGATCGGCTTTCACGTGGTGTTCGGCAAGACCGTGCCCGACGTGTCGCTGAATGCGGTGGCAAATCTGGGCTACGCCGAAGGCCGCTGGATCACACCGGTCTGGCCCGGCGACACGCTGCGCTCGGAATCCGAAGTGATCGGCCTGAAACAGAACTCCAACGGCAAGACGGGCGTGGTTTACGTGCGCACCCGCGGGCTGAATCAGCACGACGAAACGGTGATGGAATATGTCCGCTGGGTCATGGTGCGCAAACGCGATGGCGACGCGCCCGCGCCGGATACCGTGGTGCCTGACCTGCAAAAAACCATCGCGGCTTCCGATCTGGTGATCCCGCGCGGCCTCGATTTCACCAACTATGATTTCACGCTCGCCGGTGAGCCGCACCGCTGGGGCGACTACGACGTCGGCGAAAAAATCGACCACGTCGATGGCGTCACCGTCGAAGAGGCCGAGCACATGATGGCGACCCGCCTGTGGCAAAACACGGCCAAGGTCCACTTCGACACCTCCGCCCGCCCCGACGGCAGCCGCCTCATCTACGGCGGTCACGTCATTTCGATGGCGCGGGCGCTGTCGTTCAACGGGCTGGCCAACGCACAGATGATCGTGGGTCTCAACGGCGGCGCACATGCCAACCCCTGCCTTGCGGGCGATACCATCCGCGCCTGGTCCGAAGTGCTCGACAAGGCCGAAACCGATGCACCGGGCGTTGGCGCCATCCGTCTGCGGCTGGTCGCGACCAAGGGCGGCACGCCGTTCGATCTGCGCGGTGCGGACGGCAAATACCTGCCCGATGTCCTGCTCGATCTCGACATCTGGGCCCTGATGCCCACATGAGCCGCCCCGCGCTGGTCCTTGCGCTGGCTCTCGCGGCGGCCCCCGCGCGCGCCGAAGATGCGCGGGACGCCTATGTCGCATCCAACCTGCTCGCGGTCCTCTATCACGAACTGGGCCATGCCCTGATCGACACCGGCGACCTGCCCGTTTTCGGACAGGAAGAAGACGCCGCCGACACGCTGTCCATCCTGATGATCGACACGCTTTTCGACGACGATACCGCCCGCACCATCGCCTATGACACCGCTGACGGTTTTGCCGCCGACGCGCGGCTGGCCGCTGACGATATCGCGTGGTGGGACACCCACGGCCCCGACGCCCAGCGGTACTACAACCTCGTCTGCCTGTTCTACGGGGCGGACCCAGACACCCGCGATGATTTCGCGGCGGACATGGGTCTGCCCGACGACCGCGCCGACACCTGCCCCGAAGAATACGACCTCGCCATCGACAGCTGGGGGCCGGTGCTCGACGAGCTGATGGCGCAGGGTGGCACCGCGGGGCTGATCTACACCGGGACCGGCACCTCGCTGACCCACCGCACGATCAAGGACGAAGTCCGCGCGCTCAACGCTGTCATGACCATGCCCGCGCCGCTGCGCGTGTCCGTTGCCCCCTGCGGAGAGCCCAACGCCTTCTACGATCCGCAGGACATCTCGATCACGATCTGCACCGAATTCGAAGATTATTTGCGCAAGAATTCACCATAATTCTAGGCAAATCGGGCGATTCTACCCGCCCGGCGTGCGTCAGCCATGCATTTGTGATCACACGCAAAAACCTGTGATCACAAATGTCGCTTTTCGCTGGTCAAAGCACCCATCCTCGGAAAAGTTACTCGGCAAGATTCATGTTTCAGGCGTATACCGCGTACTGAACACCACTAAAATGGGACCGTTTCGATATGAACATCCACGAATACCAGGCCAAAGCCCTCCTGCGCAGCTACGGCGCGCCAGTGTCCGACGGGCGTGTTGTCCTCAAGGCCGAAGACGCCAAGAACGCGGCCGGAGAACTCGACGGCCCGTTGTGGGTGGTCAAGGCACAGATCCACGCAGGCGGACGCGGCAAGGGCAAGTTCAAGGAAGCGGATGCAGGCGACGCAGGCGGCGTGCGCCTGACGAAATCGGTCGAGGAAGCGGCGGAACAGGCCAAGAAGATGCTGGGCCGCACCCTCGTCACCCACCAGACCGGCCCCGCGGGCAAACAGGTCAACCGCATCTATATCGAAGACGGCTCCGGCATCGAAACAGAGCTGTACCTCGCGCTGCTCGTGGACCGCGAAACCAGCCGCGTGGGCTTTGTCTGCTCCACCGAAGGCGGCATGGACATCGAAGAGGTCGCGGCCAACACGCCCGAAAAGATCATCAATTTCTCCGTCGATCCCGCCACCGGCTTCCAGCCCTTCCACGGCCGCCGCATCGCGTTCGCGCTGGGTCTTGAGGGCAAGGCGGTCAAGCAGTGCGTCGGCCTGATGGGCACGCTCTACAAGGCGTTCGTCGAAAAAGACATGGAGATGCTGGAAATCAACCCGCTCATCGTCACCGACAGCGGCGATCTCAAGGTGCTCGACGCCAAGGTCAGCTTTGACGGCAACGCCATCTACCGCCACGGCGACATCGCCGAGCTGCGCGACACCACCGAAGAAGACCCCAAAGAGCTCGAGGCCTCCAAATACGACCTCAACTATATCGCGCTCGACGGTGAAATCGGCTGCATGGTCAACGGCGCGGGCCTCGCGATGGCGACCATGGACATCATCAAGCTCTACGGCGCCGAGCCTGCCAACTTCCTCGACGTGGGCGGCGGTGCGACCAAGGAAAAGGTGACCGAAGCCTTCAAGATCATCACCTCGGATGACAACGTCAAAGGCATCCTCGTCAACATCTTCGGCGGCATCATGCGCTGCGACGTCATCGCCGAAGGCGTGGTCGCCGCGGTCAAGGAGGTCGGCCTCAAAGTGCCACTGGTCGTGCGTCTCGAAGGCACCAAGGTCGAAGAGGGCAAGGCCATCATCAACAACTCCGGCCTCGACGTCATCGCGGCGGACGACCTCAAGGATGGTGCCGAAAAGATCGTCAAAGCGGTCAAGGGCTGAACCATGCGCGCGGGGATCGGCATTGCACTGGTCTGCGGTCCGGCCCATGGTGCTTGGGCCATTGGCATCGGGGCTCTGTGCTGATGCAGACCTGCGGCAACATATTGGTGAGTTGCACACTCGCGATCGGTGCGCCGGTTGTGGCCTGCGCCGATCCGCAAGCTGCCGCGCGCGCCTTCGCCGATCACTGTTTTTCACCCTTCCTGACGGCGGCCACAGCGGCCGACCGGCTGGCCCCTGCCCGCGTCGATTTTTACGACACGCGGCCCTTTTCCTCCGCCGATCCCTCGCCCGCAACGGGCCGCGCTGCCACGCCCGGCACCGACCGGCGCTGCGAGGTCGCCTTTGACGGCGCGCATATCCAGACCGGCATCGAGGGCGTCACCACCGGGCTCGCGCAGGAAGGTATCGACACCCCCGCCGACGTGCCCGCCGATTTCGCGGCCCAACCCGGGACCACTTTCATCGCCGCCCGGCAGCTGAACCCCACGCGCATCGCGGTGGTGCAGGTCGGCACGCGGCCCGGCCCCGATGGTGTTGAAACCTATCTCAACGTCGAACGGCTCGACCCGCTGGCGGAGCCTGTGCAATGACCGCCGCGACCACCCATGCCCCCCGCACCGGCGGGCGTCTGGTGCTCTGGAGCGCCGTGGCGGTTTTTGCCGTGATGGCCATGATTGCCGCCCTGCCGCTGGCCACGCAGAAAACATTGCTGACCGAAGGCGGCCCGGTCGAGACGCTGTCGGTCATCGGCTACGCCATCTGCATCGCGTTGCTCTTCGTGCTTTGGCCCCTGGCCGAGGTCGCACGGCGTTGGTATTTCGTGGTGCTGCTGGCGCTGTTTGCGGGGCGCGAGCTTGATCTCGACAAGGCCCCCTTTACCGAAGGACTGCTCAAGGCCCGCCAATACACCGGCGACACCGTCGGCCCTGTCGAACTGGTGATCTCCGCCGCGATCCTGCTGGCGATCATCCTGACCTGCCTGATCCTGCTGCGCCGCGAAACCGGGCGGTTCATCCGCGGGTTGGCCGCCCGCAGCCCCGCCGCCGCGGCCACCCTTCTGGGCGTGCTCTTCATCGGCGTCTACAAGGCCATCGACGGTCTGGCCCGCAAACTCGAACCCTTCGGCATCACGGTGAGCGAAGACCTCAACAACCTGATTTCCGTGATCGAGGAAGTGGGCGAGCTGGGCATCCCGCTGATGTTCGCGGTGGCCATCATCCTTTCGGCACGCTCAGCCGCAGGAGGAGCGTGACATGATCAACCGCCTTCTTCTGTGCCTGCCCGCCCTCGCGCTCGCCGCCTGTGGCCCGACCGATCTCGAGGTGCGCAAGGGGCCGCAAGCGGTGCACCCCTCCGCGGCCGCGAAACCCCTGACGCAACCGGTACCTGCCGCTGCCGCCGGTGACCCCGTGGCAATCGCCAAGCCCTATTTCGAGGAATTCTGCGTCACGCCCCCCGACACCGCCGCACGCCGTGCCGCGATCGCGGCATCCGGCCGTTTCGGCATGCCACAAACCTACAAGACCAGCTTTTCCACCTACACCTCCTACCCCATCCTCGGCGTCGACCGGGCGAGCATCACGCTCGTCCAGGGGGCCGGCACCGGCCTGATCTGCAGCGTCGGCGTCCGAAACAAGGGCCCGTCGCTTTTCGACGATGGCAGAATAACCATCTCCTCCTGACGGGGGACAAAACAACGCACGGCGGCGCCATCCCAGCCCGCCCCGAAGACAACAAAAAGGAAGACCAATGGCCGTACTCGTAGATGAAAACACCAAAGTGATCTGTCAGGGCCTCACCGGCTCGCAGGGCACGTTCCACACCGAACAGGCCATCGCCTATGGCACCAAGATGGTCGGCGGCGTGACACCGGGCAAAGGCGGGCAAACCCATCTGGATCTGCCGGTCTTCAACTCCGTGCACGAAGCCATGCACGTGACCGAAGCGAATGCTTCCGTCATCTACGTGCCGCCCCCCTTTGCGGCGGATTCGATCCTCGAAGCGATCGATGCGGAAATGGAGCTGATCGTGTGCATCACCGAAGGCATTCCGGTGCTTGACATGATGCGCGTCCAGCGCGCCCTCGAAGGGTCGAAATCGCGGCTCATCGGGCCAAACTGCCCCGGTGTCATCACGCCCGATGCCTGCAAAATCGGCATCATGCCCGGCCACATCCACAAACGCGGCACCTGCGGGGTTGTCTCGCGCTCGGGCACGCTTACTTACGAGGCCGTGAAACAGACCACCGATCTCGGCTACGGCCAATCGTCGGCCGTGGGCATCGGCGGCGACCCCATCAAGGGGACCGAACACATTGACGTGCTGGAAATGTTCCTTGCCGATGACGAGACCCAGAGCATCATCATGATCGGTGAAATCGGCGGCACCGCCGAAGAAGAAGCGGCACAATTCCTCGCCGACGAGAAGAAAGCAGGCCGCTGGAAGCCCACCGCGGGCTTCATCGCGGGCCGCACCGCCCCTCCCGGCCGCCGCATGGGCCACGCGGGCGCCATCGTCGCGGGCGGCAAGGGCGACGCCGAAAGCAAGATCGAAGCCATGCGCGAAGCAGGCATCGTCGTCGCCGACAGCCCCGCCACGCTGGGCGAGGCCGTGAAAGAGGCGATCGAGAAGGGTTAGTCGTGACGCTGCGCTCGGATATTGCCACGAAGGGCATTCCCCGACCGAGGGTGGGGAAGAATTCCCCGCCCATGGGGGCGGTCGGGGAATGCCCGGCCTTCGTCCGGGCGAACAGCGTCAAGAGATGGCCCGTCTTGCACTTGGACACGGGCGTAAGTCTCTCCGCGTCTGAAGCCGACGCAGCTAAAGACCTGAATTTTGCCTCAGCGTCCGCAACCGCCCGATCCGGCATAGATCTCGCCGGATCGGGCAACTCGTTGATCAACTGCCGCTAAACTCCCACTGGAGAATGCCATGACCGACCACCCAGCCAACGACCAGTTCCACGCCTCTTCCTTCATGCAGGGGCACAACGCGGAATACCTCGAACAGATGTACGCCCGCTACGCCAACGATCCTTCGGCGGTCGACGAAAGCTGGCAGGAATTCTTCCGCCAGCTGGGTGACGAGGAAAAACAGGTCAAGGCCGAGGCCGATGGCCCGAGCTGGGCGCGGTCCGACTGGCCCCCCGTTCCGGGCGATGACCTGACGGCGGCGCTGACCGGGGAATGGCCGGTCGAGGCAAAGGCCGCGGGCGGCAAGATCGCCGAGAAAGCCAAGACGCAAGGCGTCGAGGTCAGTGACGACCAGATCAAACGCGCCGTGCTGGACAGCATCCGCGCGCTGATGATCATCCGCGCCTACCGCATCCGCGGGCATCTTGCGGCCGACCTCGACCCGCTGGGCATGCGCGAAATGCAGACCCACGCCGAACTTGACCCGAAAACCTACGGCTTTGCCGAAGCGGACATGGACCGCCCCATCTTCATCGACAACGTGCTGGGGCTCGAAATCGCGACGATGCGCCAGATCTTGGGCATCCTGAAATCGACCTACTGCGGGACCTTCGCGCTGCAATACATGCACATCTCCAACCCCGAAGAGGCCGGCTGGCTCAAGGAACGGATCGAAGGCTACGGCAAGGAAATCCAGTTCACGAAACAGGGCCGCAAGGCGATCCTGAACAAGCTGGTCGAGGCCGAAGGTTTCGAGAAATTCCTGCACGTCAAATACATGGGCACCAAACGCTTCGGGCTCGACGGCGGCGAGTCGCTGATCCCCGCGATGGAGCAGATCATCAAGCGTGGCGGCACGCTGGGCCTGCGCGATATCGTCATCGGCATGCCGCACCGCGGTCGCCTGTCTGTGCTCGCCAACGTGATGCAGAAACCCTACAAGGCGATTTTCAACGAATTCCAGGGCGGCAGCTTCAAACCCGAAGATGTCGACGGATCGGGTGATGTCAAATACCACCTCGGGGCCTCCTCGGACCGCGATTTTGACGGCAACACGGTGCACCTCAGCCTCACGGCCAACCCCTCCCACCTCGAAGCGGTGAACCCCGTGGTGCTGGGCAAGGCGCGCGCCAAGCAGGACCAGCTGGGCGACAGCGACCGCACCGCGGTCATGCCGCTGTTGCTGCACGGTGATGCGGCCTTTGCGGGTCAGGGCGTCGTGGCGGAATGTTTCGCGCTTTCGGGGCTGCGCGGTCACAAGACCGGCGGCACGATGCACATCGTCGTCAACAACCAGATCGGCTTTACCACCGCACCGCATTTCTCGCGCTCCTCGCCCTATCCCACCGACAACGCGCTGGTGGTCGAAGCGCCGATCTTCCACGTCAACGGCGACGATCCGGAGGCGGTCGTGCACGCCGCCAAAGTGGCGACCGAATTCCGCCAGAAGTTCCACAAGGACGTGGTGATCGACCTGATCTGCTACCGCCGCTTCGGGCACAACGAAGGCGACGAGCCGATGTTCACCAACCCGGTGATGTACAAGAAGATCAAGAAACAGAAGACCACCCTGACGCTCTATACCGATCGTCTGGTCAAGGACGGGCTGATCCCCGAGGGCGAAATCGAGGACATGAAGGCCCAGTTCCAGGCCCGCATGAACGATGAATTCGAGGCCGGTAAGGACTACAAACCCAACAAGGCCGACTGGCTGGATGGCAAGTGGTCGCATCTGGACAAAAACGGCGACCAGTACCAGCGCGGTGCCACCGCCATCAAACCCGAAACCATGACCGAAGTGGGCAACGCCCTCAGCAAGGTCCCCGAAGGCTATCCGATCCACAAAACCGTGGGCCGCCTGATGGACGCCAAGGCCAAGATGTTCGAAAGCGGCACAGGGTTCGACTGGGCCACCGCCGAGGCGCTGGCCTTCGGCTCGCTGCTAACCGAAGGGTACAAGGTCCGCCTGTCAGGGCAGGACAGCACCCGCGGCACGTTCAGCCAACGCCATTCCGCGCTGATCAATCAGGAAACCGAGGAACGCTACTACCCGCTCAACAACATCCGCGCGGGTCAGGCCGAATACGAAGTCATCGACAGCATGCTGTCGGAATACGCGGTTTTGGGTTTCGAATACGGCTATTCGCTGGCGGAGCCCAACGCGCTGACCCTGTGGGAAGCCCAGTTCGGCGATTTCGCCAACGGCGCGCAGATCATGTTCGACCAGTTCATTTCCTCGGGCGAAAGCAAATGGCTGCGCATGTCGGGGCTCGTGTGCCTGATGCCGCACGGCTACGAAGGTCAGGGGCCCGAGCACTCCTCCGCACGGCTCGAACGCTTCCTGACCATGTGCGGCGGCGACAACTGGATCGTGGCCAACTGCACCACACCGGCCAACTACTTCCACATCCTGCGCCGCCAGCTGCACCGCGACTACCGCAAACCGCTGATGCTGATGACGCCCAAATCGCTGCTGCGCCACAAACTCGCCGTGTCCACGGCCGAGGAATTCCAGACCGGCAGCAGCTTCCACCGGGTGCTGTGGGACGACGCGCAGCAGGGCAACTCCGACACCAAGCTCGTGGCCGACGACAAGATCAAGCGCGTGGTCATGTGTTCGGGCAAGGTCTATTACGATCTGCTCGAGGAACGCGACGAGCGCGGCATCGACGATGTCTACCTGATGCGGTTCGAACAGTTCTATCCCTTCC
Source organism: Sulfitobacter sp. S190 (assembly GCF_025141935.1). Classification (NCBI taxonomy): domain Bacteria; kingdom Pseudomonadati; phylum Pseudomonadota; class Alphaproteobacteria; order Rhodobacterales; family Roseobacteraceae; genus Sulfitobacter; species Sulfitobacter sp. S190. The sequence continues at coordinate 2,705,206 of NZ_CP081120.1, forward strand.
CCGCCCAATCCGCGGTCAAGGAGCTGGAGCGGTTCAAGAACGCCGAGATGGTCTGGTGCCAGGAAGAACCGAAAAACCAGGGCGCGTGGAATTTCATCGAGCCCAACATCGAATGGGTGCTGGGCCGTATCGGCGCCAAACACACCCGCCCCGACTATGCAGGCCGCGCCACGGCCGCCTCGCCCGCCACGGGCCTGGCATCGCAGCACAAAGCACAACAAGCCGCGCTCGTGAATGACGCGCTCACAATCAAAGGATCCTGACCCCATGAGTAGCGAAGTCCGCGTGCCCACACTGGGCGAATCCGTCACCGAAGCCACGGTGGCCACATGGTTCAAACAACCCGGCGACAGCGTTGCCGTCGACGAAATGCTCTGCGAGCTGGAAACCGACAAGGTCACCGTCGAAGTGCCCAGCCCCGTGGCAGGCACCCTGCAGGATATCGTCGCCGCCGAAGGCGAAACCGTCGGCGTCGATGCGCTGCTGGCCACCGTGTCCGAAAGCGCCTCCGGCTCTGACGATGCACCCAAACCGGCCAAGCAGGCCAAGGAAGACAAGAAAGAGGCCCCCGCCGCCGACACCTCCGGCGACACGGGCGGCGGTGCGTCCGTTGACGTGATGGTTCCCACCTTGGGCGAAAGCGTCACCGAAGCGACCGTCAGCACGTGGTTCAAGAAGGTCGGCGATACCGTCGCGCAGGACGAAATGCTGTGCGAGCTTGAAACAGACAAGGTCTCCGTCGAAGTGCCCGCGCCCGCCGCAGGCACGCTCACGGAAATCCTCGCCGAGGAAGGCAGCACCGTGGAGGCCTCCGCCAAACTCGCCGTGATCGCATCGGGGTCCGGCGCTGCCGCCTCCGCCCCCGCCAGCGAAGAGGCCCCCGCCCCCGCCGCCGCGGCATCTGACAGCGCGGGCAAGGACGTCGAAGACGCGCCGTCCGCCAAAAAAGCCATGGCCGAAGCCGGCATCAGCCGCGATCAGGTGACCGGCTCGGGCCGCGATGGCCGGGTCATGAAAGAGGACGTGGCAAAGGCGCTCGAAGCGGGCAAATCCGCCCCCGCCGCCGCGTCGCAACCGGTCAGCGCACCGCGCGCGCCCGTCACCGCCGATGACGCCAGCCGCGAAGAACGGGTCAAGATGACGCGCCTGCGCCAGACCATCGCCAAGCGCCTCAAGGACAGCCAGAACACCGCCGCGATGCTCACCACCTACAACGAGGTCGACATGACCGAGGTGATGGCCCTGCGCAACGAATACAAAGACCTGTTCCTGAAAAAGCATGGCGTGAAACTGGGCTTCATGTCCTTCTTCACCAAGGCCTGCTGCCACGCCCTGCGCGAAGTGCCCGAGGTCAACGCCGAAATCGACGGCACCGACATCGTGTACAAGAACTTCGTGCACATGGGGATCGCCGCGGGCACGCCCACGGGTCTCGTGGTGCCGGTCATCCGTGACGCGGATTCCATGTCCTTTGCCGATATCGAAAAGGCGATCGCCGAAAAAGGCGCCAAGGCGCGCGACGGCAAACTGTCGATGGCCGAAATGCAGGGCGGTACCTTCACCATCTCCAACGGTGGTGTCTACGGCTCGCTCATGTCCTCGCCCATCCTCAACCCGCCGCAGTCGGGCATCCTCGGTATGCACAAGATCCAGGACCGGCCCATGGCCATCGGCGGCGAAGTCGTCATCCGCCCGATGATGTACCTCGCGCTCAGCTACGATCACCGCATCGTCGACGGCAAAGGCGCCGTGACCTTCCTCGTGCGCGTGAAAGAAGCCCTCGAAGATCCCCGCCGTCTGCTGATGGACCTGTAATATCACCGGGGCGGGGGCACCCCCCCGCGCCCCGCTTTCCAAAAGGCACTGCCCATGACCGAACCCCAAGCTCTCATCGCCTACGCGCTTCTGGTGCTGCTGACCATCGTCTGGCAGGCCACCGGTGCGCTGGGGCAATTCGGCATCACCTACCTGATGTCCGCCCGCGACGAAGGGCGCGTGGCCACCGGCGTATCGGGCCGTGTGGAACGCGCAATGGGCAATTCGATCACCGCGATGGTGCTCTTTGCCCCCGCCGTGCTGCTGATCGTGGCGCTGGATGCCTCGACCCCCGCAAGCCGCCTCGCCGCCATCGCGTTCCTGATCGCGCGCATCGTCTATCTGCCCGCCTACGCGTTTGGCATCAAAGGGCTGCGCTCGCTGGCGTGGACGGTCGGTTTCGTGGCGACGGTCTCGCTCTACCTCGTCGCGCTTTGAAAGGGATAGCCCATGCAACTGATCTGCCATTTCACCGTTTCGGACTTTGACCGCTGGCGCAGCGCGTGGGACGCCGATCACGAAGCCCGCACGCAAGCTGGGCTGACGGTGCTGCAACTGTGGCGCGGGCCCGATGACGGCACCCGCGCGCATGCGCTGCTGTCGGTGAACAACCGCGCCCACGCACAGGCCTGGATCGATCGCTCCGACGCGCTCAGCGGCGATGACGCGGGCACCGTGTCAGACAGCAGCTACCATTTCGTGACCACCGCCTGATGACCCCGGAACTCACCGCGCTGGCACTGGCTGCCTTGCTGCAATATGCGCAATTCGTGGCCTACGCCGTCCCCGCCAACCGCGATCTGGGGCCGGGCTACACGTCGTCGGCGCGCGACCGCCCCCCCTCGCGTGACATGGCGCCGGTCACCGCCCGTCTGGGCCGCGCCTTCGACAACCACTTCGAAGCGCTGATCCTGTTTGCCATCGCCGTCGGTGTGATCCAGATGTCGGGCCAGAACAGCGCGCTCACCGCCGCCTGCGCCTGGGTCTATCTGGCTGCGCGGCTGTGCTACATCCCCGCCTACGCCTACGGTCTGCGCCCCTGGCGGTCGCTGATCTGGATGGTAGGTTTTGGCGCCACACTGATTATATTGGTGTCGGCGCTGTTATGACGACGCCGTGCACGGGCTGTGTACAGGTTGTGCACAGTGTGTGACACGCGAATTTGCCCAAGGAGACTTCCATGTCGAGCTATGATGTCATCGTTATCGGATCCGGCCCCGGCGGCTATGTATCCGCCATCCGCTGTGCCCAGCTGGGCCTGAAAACCGCCTGCGTCGAAGGGCGCGACACGCTCGGCGGCACCTGCCTCAACGTGGGCTGTATCCCCTCCAAGGCACTGCTGCACGCCAGCCATATGCTGCACGAGGCCGAACATAATTTTGCGGAAATGGGTCTCAAGGGCAAAAGCCCCTCGGTCGACTGGCCGCAGATGCAGAAATACAAGCAGTCCACCATCGACACAAACACCAAGGGCATCGAATTTCTTTTCAAAAAGAACAAGATAGACTGGATCAAGGGCTGGGCCACCATCCCGGAGGCAGGCCGCGTGAAGGTCGGCGATGACGTGCATGAGGCCAAGAACATCATCATCGCGACGGGCTCCGAACCCGCGTCCTTGCCCGGTGTCGAGGTCGACGAGAAAACGGTGGTCAGCTCCACCGGCGCGCTTGAACTCAACAAGGTGCCCAAGAAAATGGTCGTCATCGGCGCGGGCGTCATCGGGCTCGAGCTTGGCTCCGTCTATGCCCGTCTCGGCGCCGAGGTGACGGTCGTTGAATTCCTCGACCACATCACCCCCGGCATGGACGCCGAAGTTTCCAAGACCTTCCAGAAAATGCTAAAGAAACAGGGTCTTACATTCGTCATGGGCGCTGCGGTGCAAAAGACCGAAACCGCACGCGGCAAGGCCAAGATCACCTACAAACTGCGCAAAGACGACAGCGAACACGTGCTGGACGCCGACGCGGTGTTGCTCGCGACGGGGCGCAAACCCTTTGTGGACGGACTGGGCGTTAACGATTTGGGCATGCAAATGACCGATCGTGGCCAGATACAGGTCAACGACAAATGGCAGACCTCGGTGCCCGGCATCTACGCCATCGGCGACGTGATCGAGGGGCCGATGCTGGCCCACAAGGCCGAAGACGAAGGCATGGCCGCCGCCGAACAGATCGCGGGCCAGCACGGGCATGTGAATTACGGCGTCATTCCGGGTGTGATTTATACCCACCCGGAGGTCGCCAATGTCGGTGCCACCGAAGACAGCCTCAAAGCCGAGGGCCGCGCCTACAAGGTGGGCAAGTTTAGCTTTATGGGCAACGCGCGGGCCAAGGCGAATTTCGCGGGCGACGGCTTTGTCAAAATCCTCGCGGACAAGGAAACCGACCGCATTCTGGGGTGTCACATCATCGGCCCCGCTGCGGGCGATCTGATCCACGAGGTCTGCGTCGCGATGGAATTCGGCGCCTCCGCGCAGGATCTGGCCATGACCTGCCACGCGCATCCGACCTACTCCGAAGCCGTGCGCGAAGCCGCACTGGCCTGTGGGGACGGTCCGATCCACATGTGATCCGCAAGCGCGGTAAAGAAGTGCAAAGCGGGGGGCCTGTCCCCCCGTTTTTGCTTTATTCTGCAGGGGTTACCGCGGTTTGGTCGGGTGTTTCCGGCGCTGCCGCATCGCCCTTCGTGCGGGTGCCATTGGTCCAGTCGTATTTGCCTTGCAGATGCAGCCACGCGTCACGGAACGGCACAGCATAAAGCTCCCAAACCGTATTCAACTCGCCCTCGTTCTCGCCCCCGATGCCGAATTTCACGTCACGGTCGTCTTCGGGCATGTGGTAGGTGCCAAACAGCACATCCCAGAACGGGAACATGAAGGCGAAATTCTTGTCGATATGATCGGGGTGGCAGCTGTGATGCACATGGTGGTGCGCGGGCGACGGAAAGATCGCCGACCACCGGCCCGGCCAGCGCAGCCAGACATGACTGTGGCGCAGATTGTACCCCGACACGTTGAACAAGAAATTCATCAGCGGCACCCCCAGCAGGGTCGGCATGCTGGGCGTGAACCCGAACAGCCACGTGGCCCCGCCCATGACCGCCCCGTAGCCAAAGCTGATCACCACGATATAGACCAGATTGTCGATCGGATGCTCGCGGAAATTGGACACCGGGTGCATGACTTCGGCACTGTGGTGGACCTTGTGGAACTGCCACAACAGCGGTGACTTATGCTGCAGATAATGCAGGAAAAAACCCAGAAAATCCGCCACCAGCGCTGCCACGAGCATGAATGCGACAGCGGCACCCAGATCGGCCAGTGGCGGAATGGGATTGTCCAGCGCCGATACCATCAGCGACGTGCCCGTGATCCAGCGGTAGGACAGCGTTGTCGCCCAGGTGCCCAGCCCCAACAGCACGAAATGCCCCGTCATCCGGTGGAAAAAGAAATACCGCAGATCCAGCCAGGCCGAAGACTTGCTCCACACGCGTCTGGGAAAAAGGAAGCGCAAGAATGACCCGTCACGGTCCTCGCCGCGGCGCCTGAGCGCCAGATAGACCCCCAACGCAATCAACGCCGATGTCACCAGATACAGCGAAAATATCCGCATTTTGGGATCAAACGGCGCGGTCGCGACGACCTTGGCCTGCGCGCCCATTGCCATCAGGAAATCTGCAATCTGCTCCATGCTTGCACCTTCTGTTCTGCTTCATTGTTTCCATAACAGAAAAAGATGGCGAAATTCAGGCGGATTGACCTACCACATCGTCTTTGATGCGCGCGCGCCCCACGCCGCGTCATAGTCTGCGCCGCCTTCCGCACCAGCGCTGACCTCTGCGAGGATCTGGCCCACCGTCGGCAGATCAAGGGGCGCGGGGTCTCCGCTCCACGTGCCCGCCCGCATGAGGGCACGCGCACACTGGCTGTAAACCTCGTCAATCTCGATGATCGCCACGGTCGCGGGCTGTCGGCCCTTCTTTTCGAACCGCGCGCGCAATTCGGCGTCATCGGTCAGCCACGCGCGGCCATTAATCCGCACCACATTGTTGGACCCCGGCACGATGAACATCAGCGACACGCGCCCGTCCGCCACAATGTTGCGCAGGGTATCGAGCCGTTGATTGCCCCGCCAATCGGGCAGCGCCAGCGTTTTCGGGTCAAGCTCAAGTACCACAGGGCCATCGTCCCCGCGGGGGCTGCCGTCCGTGCCCTCGGGGCCGACGGTGCTCAGGACACACAGCCGCGATGCCATGATCCACTTGCGGTAAAGCGGCGTCAGATGATCCGCAACTTTCTCCAGCGATGCCGCCCCCGGCGTGCCGTAGAGCGCCTCCAGCGCCGCGATATCGTCAATCCTGCGCATATTCATCTGCAACACCGGTTTCTTCCAGCAGAGCGGTGGAGGCGGTTTCCACCTCGCGCTCCAGCCGCTCCATGAAGTCGGCTCGCGGTACACCCGGCGCAATGGGGTCGAGAAATTCCACGACCGCCACACCGGGCCTGCGGTAAAGCCCGCGGCGGGGCCAGAAGACGCCTGCGTTGGTGGCCACCGGATAACACGGCTGGTCGAGCTGTTCGTACAACACCGCAGTGCCAACCTTGTAGGGCGCGCTCAACCCCGGCCGCACCCGTGTCCCCTGGCTATAGATAACCAGCTGCCCCGGCTCGCGACGACCGGCCTCGACCTCGTCGACCATCTGCTGGATCGCCGCGCCCCGCTTGCCGCGGTCAACAAAGATCATTTCCATCTTGCGCACGTATTGGCCGAGAACAGGCGCCCAGCGCAGTTGGTTCTTCATGATGAATTTGGCCGCCGGCAGCGCGTTGTAGATCATCATGATGTCCAGAAACGACTGGTGCTTGGCGGCGACAAGCGCCTCCGTGGTGGGGGGCGTGCCCCGCACTTCGCAGCGCAGCCCGATCATCCAGCGTGCGCACCAGATCACGTAAGTCGCATAGGCCCGGCACCCCGCGTATGCCCCGCGTTTGGACACCATCGCCCAAGGCGCGTAGGCCAGTCCGATAATCGGCATCGCCAGGGTCGCATTGGTCGAAAACAGGATCGACCGGATCCATTGCAGGATATTCATGTCAGTTCTCCCAAGGTGCGGCGCGCGGCGGTACGGGTGGCGGCAAAGGCGACCAATGCCGCCAGCGGCGGCAGAACCAGTGGCAGCAGCCAGTGCCAGCCCTGAAACCCCAGACCGGTCAGAAAACTTGCCGCTTCATCGCCGCCACGCGGCAGCAACGTGACGGCAACCATGCCCAGCACCATGCCGATCGCCGCTCCGATCAGCGCGCGAATGGTAAAACGCCGGATGAAGGCCTGCGCGATATAATCGTCCGTCGCCCCCACGAGCCGCAGCACCGCGATGACCTGCGCGTTGGCGGAAAGTGCCGCGTTGGCCGCCAGCGTCACCATCACCGCCGTCACCGCCCCGATCAGCACGATCGCGACCCACCCCAACATCCGCAACCGCGAGGCCGCGCGCACCAGCGGCGCACGCCAGCGGCTGTGATCATCCAACACCGCGCCGGGGACTTCGGCCGCCAACCGCAGCCGCAGACCCGCTGTATCCATGCCGTCCGCAGTCTCGATCACCTCGATCAACTGGGGCACCGGCAAACTGTCGAGCGCGAGTTGCGCACCGAACCACGGGGCCAGCAACGCCTGTTGTTCCTCGTCGCTCAGGGCGCGGGCCGTGGCCACCCCGCCGGTGGTCTGCAAGATGCGCAGCGCAGCATCGGTCTGTGCCTGCTGCTGGTCTTCGGGTGCGGTGATGCGGATCGTGGCAGAACGGGCAAGCTCATCGCCCCACCGTTGCGCCAAACGCCCCGATGCCAGCGACAGCGCCAATGCAAACACCGCCAGAAACGCCATCGCACCTGCCGCAAAAAGCGTCAGCTGCGCCGTAAACCCCGAGGGCGGAACGACCCTGTCTGCCTGTCCGTCATGGGCAAGAAGACGGCGCAGGCTGTGGCGCACCCCCTTCACAGGTCCGCTCCGGCCAATTGGATGCGCCTGTTGGCAATGCGCAGAACCCGCGCCTGTACATGTGATTTCGTGGCACGGATCAGGCTCAGGTCATGCGTGGCCACAAGGACCGTCTTGCCCATGCGGTTCAGCTCGACCAGAAGCCGCAGCAACCGTTGCGACATGTCCCAATCGACGTTGCCAGTTGGTTCGTCCGCCAACACCACATCGGGCGACATGATGACAGCGCGGGCCAGCGCCGCGCGTTGCCGCTCGCCCCCCGAGAGTTCCGGCGGGGTGGCATTGGCCCGGTCGGTCAGACCGACCCAGTGCATCAGATCCTGCAGATCCTCGCCCAACGCTTCGCTGCTGCGCCCCGACACATGCAGCGGCAACGCGATGTTCTCGGCGACGGGCAAGTGATCCAGAAACCGGCAATCCTGATGCACGACGCCGACACGCCGCCGCACCATCGCCACGTCGTCTCGGTCCAGCGCACGCACGTCATTGCCAAACAACCGCACCTGCCCCGCGGTGGGCAACAACGCCCCGTAGCACAATTTCATCAGGGTGGTCTTGCCCGACCCAGACGGCCCTGTCAGAAAATGGAACGATCCCGCCGCCAGCTTGAGCGAGATATCCGACAGCAATTCTCCGCCGCCGTAACTATAGGCCACATTGTCCAGATCGATCACGCGCCGCCCCGTCCCCTTGTTTGGCCTGTTGTGCCTGAGCCGCGCTTGGGTTTCAATCCGCTACACAAACGCATTGGGCGCAGTTTGCACTTTTCGGGACGTGTCCTAGTACATATGCTATTCGTTAACGATCAAAGCGGGGGTTAATCCGATGGGGCTGGGTAGAAAATGAGGCTGATCTGTCCGAACTGCGACGCGCAGTACGAGGTGCCTGACGAAGTCATGCCCGATACCGGCCGGGATGTGCAGTGCTCGAACTGTGGCAAGACATGGTTCCAGCATCATCCCGATCATGACCCCGAGGAAGACGACACAGACGTGATGGCCCCGCCTCCGCCGCCCGAGGAGGACGAAGAGGTCGCCCCGCCGCCACCGCCACCCGCACCGCCACAGGCACCCGAACGCAAGCAGCTGGACCCCGCCGTGGCCGATATCCTGCGACAGGAGGCCGAGGCCGAGCAGGAAGCCCGTCGCCGCGCGCGCGAGGCCGAAAGCGGGCTGGAGACGCAAACCGAACTGGGTCTCGACCCGCAGGAACCCGAGGACGAAGCCGACCGCCGGGCGCGCGAAGCCCGCGAGCGTATGGCCCGGATGCGCGGTCAGGACCCGGCCGTTGATGCACAGGCCGAAGCCGCGGCAAGCGCGGCCGCACTCGGCTCGCGCCGTGATCTCCTGCCCGACATCGAGGAAATCAATTCATCGCTCAGCAGCGGTGCGGGCCGCACGGGCCCCAATGCCGACGAAATCCCGATCGAAGCACCGACCCGCCAGCGCAAGCGCCGTGGCTTTCGCACGGGGTTCATGACCGTGCTGCTTGTCGCGATCGTGCTGACCATTCTGTATATGCTTGCGCCGCGGCTGGCAGAGGCGGTGCCCGCACTGGCCCCCGTTCTCGACAGCTACGTCGAGACGGTCAACGCCGGGCGTCTGTGGCTGGATGAGCGGGTGCGCGGCGTGTTGCAATCGCTCGACGGCATGGCCGAACGCAGCGCGCCCAACGGCGATACCGCCCCGGACGCCACCGAATAGGCGGCCTTGCCGGGCGCCGGTGTCCTAGAAACGATCAAGCAACCGGTTCAGGTAGTCCCGTTCGACTTCGGGACGGGCCTGTTCACCCGAGCGGCGGCGGATCTCGTCCAGCAATTCGCGCGCGCGCCCGTAGGCATCATCGTTCAGCTCCACCTCGGCATCGCTGCCGGTCGACCCGTTCGTACCCTGTTCACGGCCCAGCGGATCGCGGTTGTCGGCACGCCGGTCGCTTTGCTGGGTGCCCTGACCCGGCTGCTGGTTCTGCTGCTGCTCCTGCGCCATTGCCTCACCCAGTGACCGCATGCCTTCACGCAGTGCTTCCATCGCCTGCGACTGGTTGTCGATGGCTTCGGGCAGATCGCCCTCCCGCAGGGATTGTTCGGCTTCGTCCATCGCGTCGCCCGCGCGGTCGAGCGCATCCCGCGCGGCATCCCCTTCGGCAGTCCCCTGACCGGGCAGCCGGCCTTCCTGTCGGCGCAGCTCGTCGCGCAACGCCTGCTGGCGATCGGCAAGCCCCTGCTCCGTGCCCTGCTGTCCGTCGCCGGGGCGCTGTTCACCGCCGCCGCCTTCGCGGCCCTGCTGTTCGCTGTCCTGTCCCTCGCCCTGACCTTGCTGGCCCTCATGGCTCTGGCCGCGGCCCTGCCCGCCATTGCGGCCTTCGTTGCCTTCGTTCTCGCCTGCCTGCGCGCCGGGATTGAATTGTTCCTGAAGGTCGCGGAAGGCCTGATCGCTCAGGCCCTGCTGTTCGCGCAGGGTCTCGGCGAGCCCCTCCATCGCCTGTTCCCCTTCGGACTGGCCACCCTGGCCCTGCTGGCCCTCGGTGACCTGCATGTTCTCCATCATTTCCTGCAATTCGCGCAGCGCCTGTTCGGCCTCGGCCATGCGGCCCTCTTCCATCAGCTCCTGTATCCGGTCCATCATGCGTTGCAGATCGTCCTGCGTCATCTGCATGCTTTCGCCCTGCTGTTGCTGACCCTGTTGCTGCTGGCCGTCCTGCTGCTCTGCCTGCTCGCGCTGGAGCTGCTGCATGTATTCTTCGGTGGCGCGGCGCAATTCCTGCATCAGCTCGGCGATCTCTTCGTCGGTCGCGCCGTTCTTCATCGCCTCGTTCAGACGCTCCTGCGCACGGCGCATCCGGTCGCGGGCATCGTCAAGATCACCGATTTCAAGCTCCAGCGCGAAATCCCAAAGCTCTTGCGCCAGTTCGTCCTGCACCTCTTCGTCGATCCCGAACCGGGCGCGGGTCTCCAACCGCTCGATCAGCGCCCGCAAGCGCAGGGCCGACGTTTCCGAGCGGAATGCATCTTCGGGGATATAGCTGACCGCACGCAAGACCTGCGCGATGCGCTGCGCATTCTGACGGCTCCACAACAGGTCACGGCGCATCTCGATCACGGCGGCCGCCGTCGGATCGAAAAACCTCCGGCCCGGCAAAACCATCTGCATCGGCGCCGTCTGTGCGACCTGTTCGGCCGCATCCAGCGCGGTCATCGACACTGTCACCGGCAGGTTCGCCCAAGGATGCTGGGAAAAATCATCGATCAGGTTTTCTTCGAAAGCGGCGCGGTCACCAGCAATAGGCATCGGCAACGGCACGGTCACATCCGCACGCGGTTCCGGATCGACCGCAAGCCCGTAGCGCCGATCGACTGACGCAAGATCAAGCGAAATCCGCGCCTCGCCCGCCTCCACGCCATAGTCGTCAGAGGCCGCGAACGGCAGCCGCATCTCGCCGATGGCCGCGACTTCGGGTGCGCCGATTATGGTGATCTGCGGTGCCTCATCGGCAATCACCGAGATGTCCCATGCCCGCCCGCCGGGGCCGTCAACCGCAATGGCACCATCGCGCCCGACCTTGAAATCAAACGTGGTCTGGGGGGGGGCGTCCGCTTGGGTCTCGACCTCGCGGCCCGAAACCGTTTCGCGCACACCAAGGGCGCCGACCTCGCCATAAAGTCGCAGGGTGATCAGCGTTCCGAAAGGAAGCTGCAAATCTCCGGCAGCCAGATCATTGAGGTACAGCGTCGGCTTGCCCGTATACCGCGGCGGCTCTGCCCATCCTTCCCAGACCGGACCACTCGCCAGCGGCCCGGTGGATCCGCCCGCCATTTCGGCCACTGTGCCGACGCGCCAGATCGACCCGAACAGCAACGCCATGCCAAAGGCCAGCACCGCGACATAGCGCAAGGCATAGGGATCGCGCCGCGCAACCCGCAAATCGCCCGGCACCGCAGTGGCCCGCGCCGCACGCTCTGCCATACGCCGCTTGTGCGCGCGCCACACCGCCATCGATGCGTCATCGCCGGCACCGATCGCCTGATCGTCCATCAGGGCCGTGATCGGACGGCCGGGCAAACTCGCGTCCAGCCGCGTCAGTGCGTCAACCTGCCGCGGCATGCGGAACCTGCGGGCGGCATAGAAAAGCGTTCCCAACACCGCGGCGCAGGTCAGGCCACCCAAGGCCCAGAGCACCTCGACCGGCACAGATTCGTGCACCCCCATCATCGCCGCCGCCAGTGCCAGCAACAGCACCGTCAAGAGCGGCCAGAACGCCTGTACAGCGTGCTCTGCTACCATCCCAAGCCATGTCCAACGCCGCGGCCACCGCAGGTCGGACATCGTGCGGGAAAGATCATTGGGAGTGAACTGGACCATCTGCGCTGCCTCATGGGGACGGCGCCGAACGCACAATCGCGTTCAGAGCCACTCAGGGATGGTATCGCGATTTATCATTTCGTCAAAGGTGGGGCGTGGGCGGATAACCGCGAATTGATCTTCGTGAACCAGCACTTCGGGGATCAAGGGTCGCGAATTATATTCCGACGACATGACCGCCCCGTACGCGCCCGAACTGCGAAACGCCACCATGTCACCCGCGGCCAGCGGCGGCATCAGCCGTTGCCTTGCAAAGGTATCGCCGGATTCGCATACAGGCCCGACAATATCATAGGGCTGCTTTTCAATGCCCGGTGCAGGTTCTTTCACCGCCACAATATCATGATGCGCCTCGTACATGGCGGGGCGGATCAGATCGTTCATCGCCCCGTCGAGGATCAGGAATTCACGGTCTTCACCGGACTTGACGTAAATGACCTTGCTGACCATCAAACCCGCGTTGCCCGCAATCAATCGGCCCGGTTCAATCTCGATCTCGCAACCCAGATGACCAAGCGTGCGCTGCACCATGGCGCCGTAATCACTGGGCAACGGCGGTGCCTGATTGCCGGTCTCGTACGGGATGCCCAGACCGCCACCCAGATCGAGCCGGGTGATCTCGTGACCGTCCTCGCGCAGTTGTGCCGTCAACTCCGCCACCTTTTCGTAGGCCAGCTCGAACGGGGCCAGATCGGTCAACTGCGACCCGATATGCACGTCGATACCGATCACCTTGAGGCCCGGCATCGCCGCCGCCATTGCGTAAACCTCGCGCGCCCGCGCGATCGGTATGCCGAACTTATTCTCGGATTTGCCCGTGGCGATCTTGGCGTGGGTCTTGGCATCGACATCGGGATTGACCCGCACGGTGATGGGCGCAACCGCACCCAATTCGACCGCAACCGCGTTCAGCACTTCCATCTCGGGCTCGGATTCGACATTGAACTGGCGAATACCGCCCGTCAGCGCGGTGCGTATTTCCTGCGCCGTCTTGCCCACGCCGGAAAACACGATCTTGTCACCGGGCACCCCGGCGGCCTTGGCGCGCAAATACTCGCCCTCGCTGACCACATCCATACCGGCCCCCGCCTGCGCCAATGTGCGTAAAACGGCCTGGTTCGAATTGGCCTTCATCGCATAACAGACCAGGTGGTCCATCCCCGCCAAAGCTTCATCGAAAGCGCGGAAATGACGCAATAATGTTGCGGTGGAATAAACGTAGAAAGGCGTACCGACCTGGGCTGCGATATCCGAAATTGCGACGTCCTCGGCATAAAGCGCGCCGTCACGGTACAGGAAATGGTCCATGCTTCATCTTGCCTCTAAACTCAATTCCGCCCTACTTCACGGGCGCTGAGCGCAGGAAAAGGTAGAGCGGCAAACCACAGCTCACTCCAATACAGAAGGTGGCCGGAATAGCAATCAGGGCAATCCAATTTCTCCGGGTGGCAACTTCGGCGATAATCCAGACGCTCAGCGCGATCGCCGCAATCGTCAGATCCCACACCAACCCGCTGGTCGCGTCATTGACGTGCCAGGCATCAACCATCGCCATCAGATCCCAGCCGTTGGCCTGAAACCAGCTGACAAAATAGTACATCGGATGGATGGCACCCCAAATGGCCAGCGCCAGAAACACAATCCTCAAGGCGGACATATCAAAACCCTCTTACGACGACGCCCACCCGCGCCTCGCCCGTCACCACCACGCCGGGCGGCGTTGTAGAGGGCGCGGGCTCGCGCGGGGCGGGACGCTCACATGCACCCAGCGACATAAGCGCCAGCGCGGCAAAGGCCAGTCTCAAAAGCCGACGCCAAGCGTGACCGGACCACGGCTCAGCCCGACACCGCCGCCGATGTGGGATCCGGAATTGGTCAATACCACCGTCACGCCCCCGCTGGGCTGCACAGGTTCACCATCCACACCGCAGGCCGCCAGACCGGCAAGGGACACCGCATAAATCAGCTTTTTCATGCCAAACGCTCCTTCCAGCGGTCGATCTGCGCGCGCACCTGCGCGGGCGCCGTACCGCCATAAGACATGCGCGAGTTTACAGAGTTTTCGACACCAAGCACTGAAAATACGTCATCGGTGATCCCCGCGTGCGCCGATTGCATCTGCGCCAGCGTCAGATCGGGCAAATCGCAGCCCTGCTTTTCGGCCATCGCAACCAGCGATCCGGTCACGTGGTGGGCATCGCGGAAAGGCAGCCCCAGCACCCGCACCAGCCAATCGGCCAGATCGGTCGCGGTGGAGAAACCGGCACCCGCCGCCGCCGCGAGATTGTGGCGGTTGCCGGTCATGTCGCGCACCATGCCTTCCATCGCGGCAAGCGCCAGCATCAGGTTGTCGGCGGCATCAAAGACCTGTTCCTTGTCTTCCTGCATGTCCTTGGAATAGGTCAGCGGCAGCCCTTTCATCACCATCATCAGCGCGACATTGGCCCCGAAAATGCGGCCTACCTTGGCGCGGATCAACTCGGCCGCGTCGGGGTTCTTCTTTTGCGGCATGATGCTCGATCCGGTGGAAAACCGGTCCGACAGGGTCACAAAGCGGAATTGCGCGGAGGACCAGATCACCAGCTCCTCGGCAAAACGGCTCAGGTGCATGGCGCAAATGCTTGCGGCGCCAAGAAACTCCAGTGCGAAGTCACGGTCGCTGACCGCATCGAGGCTGTTGGCGGCGGGGCGGTCAAACCCCAGCGCTTCGGCTGTGGCGTCCCGGTTGATGGGAAAGGACGTGCCCGCCAGTGCCGCAGCACCGAGCGGGCTTTCGTTCATACGTGCGCGGGCATCGCGCACACGGCCCAGATCACGGCCGAACATTTCGACATAGGCCATCATGTGGTGGCCCCATGTGACGGGCTGTGCGGTTTGCAGATGGGTAAAGCCGGGCATCACCCAATCGGCCCCTGCTTCTGCCTGTGTCAAAAGCGCACGGATCAGCGCCAGCAAACCGCTTTCTGCGGCATCAAGCTGGTCACGCACCCAGAGTTTGAAATCGGTGGCGACCTGATCATTGCGCGACCGGCCCGTGTGCAACCGGCCTGCGGGCTCTCCGATGACCTCCTTGAGGCGCGCCTCGACGTTCATGTGAATGTCCTCGAGCGCGGTCGAATAGGCAAACGTGCCCGCCTCGATTTCTGACAAGACCGTGAGCAGCCCTTCCCGTATGGCGTCCGCATCGTTACGCTCTATAATGCCTTGGGCTGCCAACATGGCTGCATGGGCACGAGAGCCTTCGATATCCTGGGCCGCCATGCGCTTGTCAAAGCTGATCGAGGCATTAATTGCCTCCATGATCGCATCAGGACCGGCGGCAAAACGGCCGCCCCACATCTTGTTGGAGCTTTTGTCAGTCATATGTCTATCCCCCGGAGGGACCCATGAAGAAACGTTTGATTGCTGCCATCTACACGGCCCTTGCTTTGGGGGCCAGCCCAAGCTTTGCGGCAGACGCCGAAACCATACTGCCGCTGCGGTCGGGCGACATGAAAAAGCTGGCGGTCCACGACACGCCCAAGGCGACCTCATCCGCCGCCTTCAATCTGGCCGATGACGCCGGCCGCGCGACGCTGGCCGACTACGAAGGCAAGTACGTTCTGGTGAATTTCTGGGCGACATGGTGCGCACCGTGCCGCAAGGAGATGCCGCATCTGTCGGAACTGCAGGCCGAATTCGGCGGCGACAATTTCGAGGTGCTGACCATCGCAACGGGCCGAAATTCACCGCAGGGCATACAGAAATTCTTTGCCGAAACCGGCATTACCAACCTGCCCCGGCATCAGGATCCGAAACAGGAACTCGCCAGCCAGATGGGCATTTTCGGCCTGCCCATCACCGTGCTTATCGACCCCGAGGGGCGCGAGATCGCGCGTCTGCGCGGCGATGCGGACTGGGCCTCCGACAGCGCGAAGTCCATCATCAAGACCCTGATCGACAGTATGGATACCGCCAGCTGAGCTTTATCCGGTCACGCGCGGCATGATCAGGCCGCGTGCGCGAGAATGGCCGCCTCAGACGCGGAAAGCGTGCGCCGCGCAAAGCTGCCGTAGGTGTGGGGATCGAATTCGAGATCGGGATATTCGCCCAGCAAACGCGCCCTGTCCGACGCATCGAGCGTTTCAAGGGCGGCAGATGCGGGATGAAAGCTCTCCGTTTCGACGCCGTTTGCCCACAGGATCTGGTGCTGTTCGAGCAGGACGTGGATATACGTCACCTCGCGCGATTGCGTATCGACCGTGATGGTCGTGCCGTTGATCAGGTCCTTTGCGGATACGAGCACCTCGGGCGTGTTGAACAGGCTGCGGGCCACGTCACCTTTGACCAGCATGCGGTGCTCGGGCGAGACCAGCAAATCGTGATCGGGCACGTCATTTCCCAATGCACGCGCGGAAAACCGGACCGGACGCAAGCGCGGCATCGCAAAAAGGCGCGCCCCTGTCATCCGGCGATGGCCCATCCATTGCAAAGGCTGGGCGCCATTGTCGCGTGTCTGTACCAGATCGCCAACCCGCAAATCCTCGATCGGGCAATGCCCCTGCGGTGTCTGGATCAGCGTGCCGGGGGTAAAGCAGATGACACCGCTCTGGCTGGGTTGCGCGCGTGCGTCGGCACCCGCGCCCAGCGTGTGGTGCACGATCCAAAGATCACAGTTGCGTGGCGGCATTTCGTTGAGAAACATCAGTAGCGGCTGGCTGCCGCGCCCGACATGGATCAGTGTCACGCTATAGCTTTTGCCGCCGTCGGTGACGACAAAACTGTTGTCCATGAGCGGCGCTTGCGCGTCATCGGACTCGAACTGCCGGGTTTGCGTGGGATCGCGTTCCAACGCCGCCCCCACCAACCGGTGTACCATCCGTGCCGCGCGCCTGCGCAATTGTTCTGCCCCGTCCGCTTCGTCCAGCCGCAATATGTCCGACGGGCCATCCACTCGGATAGCGTCTCCGCGCCATGCCCAGGCAGCCCCTACGTTGAGGTTCTGCACCGGTGCTGCGTCCAGACCGTCGATTTCCGTTTGCGACCAGGAGATAACGAACGTGCCACGAAAGCCCGTTCCCATACCTGTTACGCCTGCCTCAGTATTCTTTTTTATTATGCAAAACCGTAGCAGCGGAATTTCGTTCAGGGAAGCACCGAATGAACAACGCGTTCCAAACTGTTGCAAATACAACAGAGTTCGACACAGCGTGTTAGAAACTCAGATTGATCCGGATGGACCCTACAACCTGCCCTTCGCGCTGCGCCTCGAATTCTTCGCCCAGATACGTCACGCCATAGAACGCCGATGCGCTGTCGCCTTGCCAGTGCACGCCCAGACGCGCCCGCTCGCGGCTTTCAACCAGATCGAAACCGTCCTCTTCGGGCAGCAGGTAGCTGTCGGTCACATGTGCGATGTCGGCCCCTGCAACCAGCGCGAAGCCTTTGTATTCATTGTTTTGTATCACGCGGTAGCGGTGGCCGGTCACGCTTTCGCGCACCCAAAGCTCGGCTTGGCCCATCTGGCCCAAGGTCACGTCGAAACCGGCGCGCACCATGGTTTCGGCCCCCGCCCGTCCTTCGACGAAAGGCCGCAGCCGCATGTTCTGTCCCAGCGCCAGTTCGCGCCCCAATTCGCCCACGACGCTGGGCCGGATATCACTGATCTGCGCATCCAGCGTTTCATCTGACGGCACGCGGATGCCCAGCAGCTCGTGTGTCTCGCGCTGGAAGGTTCCAAGGCCCGTCGCCGATCCTGCCGCGACCAAATCCCCCCCGAGGGCGGCCTCCATACCCTGCCAGCGGAAATGCGTATGCACCCCGGCCGACAGTTGCCCCGCATAGGGCCGGTCGCCCACGGCGGGTGTGTTGATGTCCTGCGGCGCGATGATTTCGGCGCTCAGCCTCAATTCGACGAGTGCCCCGAAGCGGTCCGGCAGCTGCCCTTCCCATGCCGGTCCCCATACTCGTGAAGACGTCCACGACCCCGTGCGCCAGCGGTCGTTGCCGTCGCCGATGTAGTCATTCGTCATCAAACGGCCGTGGCCCAGTCTGGTCCGCTCGCCCGCATCCGCACCGGTGTATGTGGTGCCAAGAAATGCCGTGGCCAAGGCCAGCAAGGGCGCTCCAAAGAATCGAAACATGCGTGTTCCCTGTTAATCCGCCCCCCAGCGGCCTTCTGCCTACCGCGCCCGACGCACCGCCACCAGTTCGAACCGGACCGCCCCTGCCCGATGCGCGTCAGGTGCGGCTTTGGGGTCACGCCGCTTTTGCTGGTCAGGCACCGAATGCTGCGCCATGGTGCGCCCGACACGACCACATGCGGAGCCCTGCCATGAACATCCTCTTCATCATGTACGACCAGCTGCGGTTCGATTATCTCGGTTGCGCGGGCCATCCCCATCTTAAGACACCGAATTTCGACCGTGTCGCAGCGCAAGGCGTGCGCTTTACCAACGCCTATGTGCAGTCGCCCATCTGCGGATCAAGCCGCATGTGCACCTACACGGGCCGCTATGCGAGCAGCCACGGCGCGCATTGGAACGGCTTTCCCCTGCGGGTGGGTGAACAGACGCTGGGTGACCATTTGCGCCGCGAAGGCATGGCGTGCTGGCTGATCGGCAAGACCCACATGCAGGCGGATGCCGACGGGATGGCGCGGCTTGGGCTCAGCGCCGACAGCATCATCGGGGCCCGGCAGGCGGAATGCGGTTTTGACATCTGGGCCCGCGACGATGGGCTTTGGGCCTACGGGCCGGACGGCTATTACGACGACAACCGCTCGCCCTATAACGAATACCTCAAGTGCAAGGGCTACGACGGCGAAAACCCCTGGGCCGATTACGCCAACGCAGGGCTCTCGGACGACCAGATTGCATCGGGCTGGATGTTCCGGCACGCCGACAAACCCGCCAACATCCGCGAAGAGGATTCCGAAACGCCGTGGCTGACCACGCAGGCGATTGACTTCATCGACCGCGCAACGGGGCCGTGGTGCGCCCACGTCAGTTATATCAAACCGCATTGGCCCTATATCGTGCCTGCTCCCTACCACGATATGTACGGCCCCGCGCATGTGCCCCCTGCCCGCCGCGGCGCGGTCGAGCTCGAGAACCCGCATCCGTTGCTGGCGTGCTACCAGTCAGGCAAGGTCGGTCAGGCCTTCCAGCGCGACGATGTGCGCGAAAAGGTCATCCCCGCCTACATGGGTCTGATCAAGCAATGCGACGACCAACTGGGCCGCCTGCTCGACCACCTCGAAGCGACCGGGGCGATGGACGACACGATGATCGTGCTGACATCGGACCACGGCGATTACCTTGGCGATCACTGGATGGGCGAAAAAGAGCTTTTTCACGAACAATCCGTCAAGGTGCCGCTCATCATCCGCGACCCCCGCCAGACGGCCGATGCCACGCGCGGCACCACCTGTGACGCTTTGGTCGAAAGCATCGACCTGACGGCCACCTTCATCGAAGCCGCAGGCGGCGCGGTGCCCGACCACATCGTCGAAGGCCGCTCGCTGCTGCCGTGGCTTGCGGGCGAAAACCCCGACTGGCGCAGCTATGTCATCTCGGAATACGACTATTCGGGGACAGCCCATTGCGCCGCTTTGGGGATGACGCCCCGCGACGCACGGCTTTTCATGGTGTACGACGGGCGCTACAAACTCATCCACGCCGAAGGCGGGCTGCGCCCGATCCTGTTCGATCTGCAAAACGATCCCGATGAATTCATTGACCTGTGCAAGGGCGATCCCCCCGCAGAGGTGATGACACGCCTTTACGACATGCTGGCGGCATGGGGGCGGCGCATGTCGCAACGGGTCACGCGCTCGGATGCGCAGATCATCGCAGGGCGCGGAGCCTCGCTGCGCAAGGGCATCCTGCCCTTTCTGGTCGATGGCAGCGAAGTCCCCGATGCGCTGACCGAACGCTACCGCGGCCCCGCCCGACAGCGCCACACCGACGATTGATCGCACGGCGCACGCGTGCAAGAACGCGAAAGACACAACCGCGCGGAACGCGCATCAATGCAATTGGCGCATTGCGCCTTCTCAAGGTGACAGCACGCGACCGTAGCGCGACACTGGCACAAAAACCCACAGGAGCCCGAGATGAGCTGGAACCCGACCCAATCGCCAGAATGCCCCGAAGCAGGGGCCGACGCGCTGGAAACGCTGATCATTCCGCGGGCGCGTGATCTGGGCGGTTTCGAGGTCCGGCGCGCGCTGCCCTCGCCCAAGCGCCAGATGGTCGGGCCGTTCATCTTCTTTGACCAGATGGGGCCGGCCGAGTTCATCACCGATGGCGGCATCGACGTGCGTCCCCACCCCCATATCGGGCTGGGCACCGTGACCTATCTGTATCAGGGCGAATTCGAACATCGCGACAGCCTTGGCACCCACCAGATGATCTATCCCGGTGAGGTCAACTGGATGGTCGCGGGGCGCGGCGTGACCCATTCGGAGCGCACCAGCGCCGACACCCGTGCCACGCGCCACAACCTGTTTGGCATCCAGACATGGATCGCCCTGCCCGAAGACAGCGAGGAAATGGCGCCTGACTTCGAACACCACAAGGAAGATGCGCTGCCCGTGATCACCGATACCGGCGTGGAGGCGCGGCTCATTCTGGGCGAAGCCTACGGGCATCAAAGCCCCGTCACGATGCAATCCGAAACCTTCTATGTCGATGTGCAGCTGGCCCCCGGCGCGTCCTTTCCGCTGCCCGACAACCACGAAGACCGCGGCATCTATGTCACCCAAGGCAGCATCACCGTTGCGGGCGATAATTTTGACGAAGGCCGGTTGATGATCTTCCGCCCCGGCGACAGGATCAGCGCGTCCGCAGGGCCAAAAGGCGCCCGCCTGATGCTACTGGGCGGCGCCACCATGAACGAAAGCCGCTACATCTGGTGGAATTTCGTGTCCTCGCGCAAGGACCGGATCGAAGAAGCGAAAGAGGCGTGGATCAAGGCCGACTGGGAAAACGGCCCGTTCAAGCTGCCCCCCGGGGACGACGCCGAGTTCATTCCGCTCGAAGACGACAAGCCGAAACGGGGTTAGCTCCACGCGGGTTCGATCAAACGGTCGGATGCCAGATGGTCAAGCAGGCTGCGCACCCGCGTCGTCAGCATCCGGTTGGGCGGATAGAGTGCTGCGACGGTGTAGGGGGGCGCGCGGTAGGGCTTGAACAGCTCGACCAGTTCGCCCGCCTCCAGCGCTTCCCAGACGGCATAGGCGGGGCACATCGCGATTGCGGCCCCGGCCATCGCGATGCGCACGGACGCGGCCGGTGCGTTGGACCGCAGCCGCCCGCCGACCCTGACGGTCACGTCCTCCTCCTCGATGCGGAAGTGCCAGTTGGCAGGATCGGAGGTATTGCCATCGCGCACACAGGCATGGGTGGCCAGCGCGTGCGGATGCGCAGGCGTGCCCGCCCGCGCCAGATAGGCGGGCGCCGCACAGCAAATCAGGGGCATGCCCCCCAATCGCCGCGCCACCAGTGTGCTGTCGCGCAATGGCCCGATCCGCACCGCCAGATCAATCGCTTCGTCGATGATCGACACCCGCCTGTCGGACAGTTGCAGATCAATGTCGACCTCGGGGTGCAGTTGCGAAAACGTGGCCAGCGACGGCGCAACCCGCAGCGCGCCGAACCCCGTGGGCGCCGCAATCCGGATCTGGCCCTTCAATGCCGTCTGTGCGGTACGAACGGTTTCTTCCAGCTCGTCGAACCCGTCGAGCAACGGCAGACATTGCGCCAGATAGGTCGCCCCCACATCGGTCAACGACACGCTGCGGGTGGTCCGGTGCAAGAGCTGCACACCCAGCGACGCTTCGAGATCGGCGACGTATTTGCTGATCAGGCGGGTGGATTTGTTCAGCCGCTTGCCCGCGCCGGTAAACGATGCCTCTCGCGCCACCGCCGCAAAGGCGCGCATCCGGTCGATCTTGTCCATGCCTCATTAAGCCCTTTCAGTTCACAAAGTTGGCTCGATAAGGCGTATTATCATTTATCCAGTTTCAATGCATCTCTTATGGACCAGCCGTTTTCCCCCGCTGGCCCCATACTGGAGACTTCAAATGCCAAATCAGATCCGCATCCACCACTTTCCGAAATCCGGTCACGCCCACCGCGCGTTGGTCTTTGCCAAACTCGCCGGCATCGCCCATGACGCGGTGCACGTCGATCTGGCCGCAGGCGCGCACAAGACGCCCGAATTTCTCGCTTTCAACCCCAATGGTCAGGTTCCGGTGCTCGAGGACGGCGATACTGTCATCACCGATTCCAACGCCATTCTGGTGTATCTCGCCCGCAAATATGCACCCGACTGGATGCCCACCGACCCCGAAGGCGAAGCAACCGTGCAACGGTGGTTGACCCTGGCGGCGGGCGAAGTCGCCTTCGGATCTGCCGCCGCGCGGCTGATCACGGTTTTCGGCGCGCCGCTCGATGCAGAGTTTTGCGCCAGCGTCGCCAACCGCGCCATGGCCAAGATCGAAGCCGGTCTGGCCAATGATCCGTGGCTTGCCGGGGCACAGCCCACGGTGGCGGATGTCGCGATTTATTCCTACACCGCGCACGCGCCCGAGGGGAACGTATCGCTCGCGCCCTACCCCCGTGTGCGCGCGTGGATCGACCGGTTTGAAGCGCTCGACGGGTTTGAACCGATGCCCGCCACGTCCGTTGGCCTGCGCGCCGACACTGCCGCCTGAATGTCCCCGCCGCTGCGCCACGGGGCAGCGGCACCCCACCCCCATCCGGAGGACCGACCATGCAAGATATTGATACCCCCTTTCACGCAGGCGAAATCGAAGCGCAAAAACGCGCGGGCGCGGGCGATGTCGCGTCATGGGCCGCCGGGTTCATCCGCGATGCCATGCCCGACCAGCACCGCGCGTTTTTCAGCAATATGCCGTTCCTCGTCACATCAGGCGAGGATAGCGCCGGTTTCATCTGGACGACCCTCATCGAAGGACGCGACGGGTTTATCGAATCTCCTGATCCACGCCGGCTCACACTCGACACAGCCATCGATGCGCGCGATCCGCTGGCTGCGGCCTTCAACGCGGGGGCTGACATCGGCGTATTGGGGATCGAACTGGCCAGCCGCAGACGCAATCGCATGTCGGGCACCATCCGCCCCGAGAACGGCAGCTATGTCATCGATGTTCGACAGAGTTTTGGCAATTGTCCGCAGTACATCCACGAACGCACATGGCGGCGCGTGACCGATCATACTCCCGCCGACGCGCTGAGCGGCGATCATCTTACGCCTTCCCAGAGTGCGCTGGTGCGGGGGGCCGATACGCTTTTTATCGGCAGTGGTCACACCGGGCGCGGGGATGCCGCGTCTGACGGTTTCGATGCCTCGCACCGCGGAGGCGCGCCGGGGTTCGTCGAGGTGGCGGCCCCTGACCGCCTGCGCATTCCCGATTATGCGGGCAACAACTTTTTCAACACCATCGGCAATCTGATGACCGATCCACGGATCGGGCTGGTATTTGTCGATTTCGCCACGGGCGGTCTGCTGCACGTCAGCGGGCGCGCACGGGTGGACTGGGCCCCGTCGGGGATGGACAATCCCGCCATCCGCCGCATGATCGACGTGACGGTGGAGCGTGTGATCGAGCGGCCCGCAGCGCTCTCGCTACGCTGGGCCGCCGATGACGCGGACCTGCGCACGCTGATCGTCCAGCGGAAGGTGGTCGAGGCCGACGGTCTGACATCTTTCTATCTTGCCGCAGCCGATGGCGACGCGCTTGCCCCGTTCGAGCCGGGACAGCATCTGCCCGTCGAACTGGCGGTTCCGGGCGCGGCTGAACCGGTACGGCGCAGCTATTCGCTTTCAGGCCCTGCAGATGCAAAAACCTATCGCCTGACGATCAAACGCGAGGACAAAGGCACCGCATCGCGCTTTTTGCACGACAACATTGCGCAGGGCGACACCATCGCCGCGCGGCGGCCCTCGGGGGATTTCGTGGTTCCCTGCAGCACCTGCCCGCTGGTGCTGGTAAGTGTCGGCGTCGGGCTGACGCCGATGCTCTCGATCCTGCACAGCGTCGCGTCGGAGCAGACAGACAGGCCAGCATGGTACGTCCATGGTGCGCGGGACGGTGCGCAGCACGCCCTTGGTGACGAGGTCACTCAACTGGCCGCGATGCGCGACAACATACACGTGCACACCGCCTACAGCCGCCCGCGCGACACCGATCTGACCCACGATCAAACCGGCCGGATCACCGCACAATCGCTGCTGTCGCTGGGTGCGGGCCCTGACGCGCAGTACATGCTTTGCGGGCCTGCGGCCTTTCTGTCGGACATCCGCACAGGCCTTGAGGACGCAGGAGTGCCTGCCGGTAACATCCACTTCGAAACCTTCGGGCCCACCGGCTAGGCCTGCGGGGGCGGCACCACGGTCGCAAGGCCAGCGCCCCCCGTGCCGAAATGGGCACGACAGGCCGCGGCGAAATCCGCCACCACGCGACGCGGGCGGCTTTTGTCATATCCGACCGACAGGGTCAGCGGCGGCAGCGGATCGGCAATCGGAACGGCCACAACCCTATCCGCCGCATAGGTTTCGGTACTCAGGGGGTGCATGTTCAGGATGGCACAGCCACGGCCCGCCCCCACAAGGCTGCGCACCATTTCGGTCGAATTGGCATAGGCCGCGATTTCGAGGTCGTGCGCGTCCAACAGGCTTTGGTAGTAGCCCGATACAACAGGGCGGTTGAGGACAATCATCGGCTCACGCGCGATCTGCGCCAGCGATACGGCCTCCAGCTGCGCCAACGGATGTGACAGGGGCAGCAGACAGTAGGGCGGCGCCTGCACCAACGGATCAAAGGCCACCGCAGGCTGCGCGACATCGCTGACGAAAAGGATCGCGTCATACGTCCCGTCCAGAAGACCGCTTTGGGCGGCATCATTGTCGCATGCGTCCAGATGAAGATGCAGGCCGGACCCGTCGGCGGTGATCTGATCCAGAATGCGGGGCAGAAAGGCGGGGGCGATCGGCGCGTAATACCCGATGCGCAGCGTACCGCCTGCCCCATGTCGCAAATCAGCGCCCTGAACCATGACCGCGCGGTATTCCTCCAGCAGCCGGTCAATCTTGGCGGCGACGACACGCCCGCTGGCTGTGGGCTGTATCCCGCGGGCGCGCTGCCGTGTGACCAGCGTCAGGTCAAACGCGGCCTCCACCTGATCGATGGCTGCCGATACGGCCGATGCAGCGATATTCAGCTCGGCCGCCGCGCGGGCGATATTGCCGTGGCGCAAGGCGGCCGTGAAATAGGTCATCGCCTTGAACGACAGGGACATCATAACCTCTGATTTTCAGATGAAGCTGGACGATAAAAACTGTTTTTCACAGACAGGCCAACCTGTCAAACTGGGCTCGACCACGCACAGAAAGGCTTGGCAATGGAAGATGCACCACTCAAGGGCTGGAACCACACGCCCGCTGTCCCGATCAAGGTATCGCCGTTTTTCTCATGGCCGCCGCAACCGCGCGAGATGGCAGCATGGGTGTGGAATTCGTGGTTCCTCATCACCGAAAAGCTGATCATCGTGGGCATTGCGCTGGTGTCCTTCCACTGGTTCCAGCCCCCGCTCGAGCAGACGCGCACGCTCTCGATCGACTGGATCGCGCAGATGTATCTGCGAAATCTGGTGTTGATGACTGCCGTTGCAGGCGGCCTGCACCTCTATTTCTACAGCTTCACGCGGCAGGGCAAACATCTGCGCTACGATCCGCGCCCGCTGATGAAAAACGGAAAACAGTTCAGCCTCGGCGGCCAGATCCGTGACAACATGTTCTGGACACTGGCCAGCGGCGTGACGGTGTGGACGGCCTATGAGGTGCTGATGTTCTGGGCGATGGCCAACGG